>JAFDEI010000078.1 GCA_019310425.1 Deltaproteobacteria bacterium
CGAAGGCGGCATCGAGCCGTGTGTAGAGCCCCGGATCCCCGGAGAGCAGCTCGTAATTGCGTCGTTGCAGCGTCTCCGACCAGACGAGCGAGTGAAGCGAGCGGATTCCCCCGACTGCGCCGGCCGCGACGGCGGGTTGGAGGCGCGCGTAGATCGCGTCGTTCATTGCCACCGCGGCTTCGGCATCGGCCGCGAGCGCGATCACGAAGCGACCTCCCTCGAGCTGCGCGACGCGCTCGCGAACGCGGCGATCCTCCTCGACCAGCTCGGGGTCGAATTGCGTGAGTTGCGACAAGTCGTCGGACCACTGCACTGCCGGCAATGCGAGCGCTGCGAGCAGGCCGAGCGCGAGCGGCGCGAGGAGCACGTTCGCAGCCATGTCGGCCGCCCGCGCGGGCAGTGGCGGGACGCTTTGCAACAGCTCCGGCAGCACCCACAAGCTCACCGCGAGTCCCGCGAGCACGCCCGTGATCGCGAAGACGGCCATCTGGCGAAACGCGGGGAAGGGTGTGAGGCCGAGGCCGACGAAGCTCGCCACGGTGGTGAAGGCCCCGAGCAGCAGGCTCGGCCGCAGCCGCAACGTGATTCGCTGTGGCGAGACGGCGGTCGACGAGAGTCCGTGGTGGAGCAGCAGATGATTCGAGTAGTCGATCACGATGCCCATCAGCGACGCGCCGAAGGCCATCGTCATGCCGTCGAGTTCGCCGAAGATCAGCAGCCCGACGGTAGTCGCCGTCAGGATCCCCGAGAGGGGCGGTACGCTCGCGACGAGGAAGCCGCGCAGCGACTGCACGAACGCGGTAAACAACAGCGCCACTCCGATGAAGGAGCATGCCGCGATCAGGTAGACGTCGCCCTTGATCGCGCTCTCGGCCGCCATTGCGAACGCACCGACCGAGGCGAGTTCGAGTTCGAGGCCGCCGCCCCGCTGCGCCGCGATCTTCTCGAAGTGCCGGTCCAGGTCCGCGAGCAGCGGACCCTGCGTGCCGGTGTCGAATGCGGAGTGGTGCGTGCCGAGCAGCACGATGGCGAAGCGACCGTCGTTGGTGACGAGTTGGCCGGCTTCGGCGCGCAGTGCAGGCTGGTCGGCTCGCATTCGCGCGACCAGTGTTTCGAAGGCGCCTAGTGGGTCGCGCGCCGCGAGTGGTTCGAAGAGCCCCGAGGCGGGCGATGCGAGGCGCAGCCGCAGCGCACGTGCCCGTTCGCGCAGCGCGGATTCGGACAGGCGATCGGGCAACTCGCGCTCTGGGTCGTCGGAGAGAAAGCCGAGTCGATGCGGGAAATACAGCTCGAAGACCTGCTCGATGTCGGTCTCGTCGAGCCCCGAACGGATCCATGCAACCTCGGGGTGCGGGCGAAGCGCGTCGGTGAGTTCACGGGCGGCGGCGATCGCGGTTGCGAGTTCGTCGGCCTCGAGCGAGATCACCAGGGTGCGCGTGAGGGGAGAGTCCGCGAGTCGGCTCGACAAGGCCGCGAGGTCCGAGTCGCTCCCCGTCGGGAGAAAGCGGGTGATGTCGCTGCCTACCCGCAGATGAAGCGCGCAGTAGACGCCCATGATCGCCGCGAGCAACGCGAATGCGATCGTCCGCCGCCGCTCGTTCACCGGACTGCGTGTCCGTCGAGTGCGTTTGCGAGAGGCTCTCCGTCTACGAAGACGCGCCGGGTCTCCGCGGGTGTGAATACGCGATCGCTCGACAGCGTCTCGAAGCGGGTAACGGTACGGTCGCCATCCTTTTCGGTGACGAGCATTTCGCGGACCGCCTCAGAATCGCCGCGGAGCGTGATCGCTTCGATTGCGCGCGACAGCGGTTCGCGGCGGGGCGAGAGCCGCAGCTCCCAGGCTTCGAGCGTGCCGCGGAACTTCGCCGTGTAATGCCGCTCGAGCTTCTCGCGATCGCCGCTCCAGAGCACCACGATGTTGTCGACGAAGACACGCGCGATCGGGTTGCCCGAGAGGTCGATGGTTTCGCCGTCGCGCCCCTCGCGCATTCGTATCTCTTCACCGTCGACGACGAGTGCGGTGAAGCCGGGGCTGAGCGTGAAGCGCGCGAACCGACCCGGGGGGGTGAAGTAGATCACGCCGCGGCTCTCGAGCGGTGCGGCGAGAAGCGAGAGTTCCTTGCTCTCCTCGAAGTTCGCTTCGACCCCAGCGCTGGCAGCCATTCTGTTCAGCAGTGACACAAGCTGTGGCGGCGGGGCGGGGTCGTTCGCGAGCGCGGCGCTCGCGAACAGGGCGCTAAGCAACCAGGCGGCGCCGAATCTCATCGGGTGTCTCCAGGAGCAGGTTCTTCTCGAGATCGGTGGTGGCGAGGATCGTATGGCCGCGCGCAGCGCGCTTGCCGTGCGTGAGGTTGTGGATCTCGTAGGCGATGTGGATCCGGTGCTCGATGTCTTTGAGCCAGGCTGTGACCCGAATCCGGTCGGCGTAGTAGAGCGGGTGGGCGTAGCGGCACTTGCTCTCGATCACGAAGAACACGTAGCGGGCGCCGATCAGGTCACCGGCGTCCAGATCGCACGCACGCAGCAGGGCAGTCCGCGCCTCTTCGAGGTAGGCGTAGTAGTGGCCGTGCCAGACCACGCCCATCATGTCGATGTGGCGAAACGGCACCTCGAGCTCGATCGAGGTTTCCTTCTGGCGCGCCGTCAATCCGACCTCGCGTCGCCGCCGTAACCCGCCGCCGTGTCTCCGGTCGGGAGCGCGCGCTCGTGGTGCAGCTCGAGGACCGCTGCGATGTCGCGATCCTGTCGCCGATCCTCGCCCACCATCGGAACCTGTTTGCGGACGGCGTCCCGCAATGCTCGTGCTCGTCGGCTACCGCATTCGTCGCCACGCAGGTCGAGTGCCTGGCAGACCGCGAGCAAGGCGATCGCGGCGACGGTCTCCGAGAGCTCGAGGATCCGGCGGCAGTCGCGCGCCGCGATCGTTCCCATGCTGACCTTGTCCTGGTTGTGGGACTCGGTGCTGCGGCTGAATGCAGAGGCGGGCATGGTGAGCTTGAGTGCCTCGGCGGTCAGTGCCGAGGCACTGATCTGCATCGCCTTGAAGCCGTGATGGGCGACGTTGCCGCTCGCGACGAGGTTCGCGGGCAGCCCGTCGCTGGTTTCGGGCATGCACAACAGCGTGAGCTGGCGGTCGAGCAGGTCGGCGATGTTTGCGACGGCGACCTTGAGGCCGTCCATCGCGAAGGCGACGTGCCCGCCGTAGAAGTTGCCGCCGTGAAGGACATCGCCGTGCTCCGGATCGATGACCGGGTTGTCGTCGATCCCGTTGACCTCGATCTCGAGCATCGACCGCGTCTGTCCGAGTGCGTCGACCAGCACGCCGATGACGTGTGGCGCACAGCGCAGCGAGTAGCGGTCCTGGAGCCGGGCCGGCTTCGGTGTCGGGTTGTCGCTTTCGAGGTCGGCGCGGATCCAGGCAGCGCACTGCTGTTGCCCCGGGTGCGGCTTCAGTTCGAAGATGCGCGCGTCGAAGTGTTCGCGATTGCCGTGGGTGACGTCGACCACCATCGCAGTGATCGCGGAGGCGAGTCGCGCCAGCTGCTGCGCGCGTTCGAAGCACAGGCACGCGATCGCGGTCATGACGCCGGTCCCGTTCATGAGCGCGAGGCTCTCCTTCTGCGCGAGTTTCAGCGGTGTCAGCCCGACCTGTGCGAGCGCTTCCGTCGCCGGCAGCACTCGGCCGCCCAGAGTGGCTTCGCGCTCGCCGATGACCAGCGCCGCGAGGTAGGAGAGCGGGGTGAGGTCGCCGCTCGCGCCGACGGAGCCCTCCTCGGGGATGCGGGGCAACAGCCGCTCGTTGAGCAGCGCGCAGAGGCGTTCGAGCAGCTCGGGCCGAACTCCGGAATGTCCGCGAGCCAGCGTCGCGAGGCGCACGACCAGCACTGCGGCTGCCTCGGTTTCGTCCAGGATGCGGCCGGTACCGCAGCCGTGGAAGCGCAACAGGTGGTGGGGCAGGTCGTCGCGCAGTGATTCCGGGATCACGTTGCTCGCGGACGCGCCCACGCCGGTGCTGACGCCGTAGACCGCCTCGCTGCGCTGCTGCGCCTCGGCCACCACCTCGCAGCTGCGTTCGAGCTTGCGGCGGTGCGCGGGGTCGTTGTCGAGCGCGGCCCGCCGAACGCCGCGCGCAAGCTCGAGAACCTCCTCGAGTGTAAGGAGGTCCCGCCCGAGCATGCGTTCTGCGGCCCCGTGGGTAGGCATCGTGACTGTTTTCGTACCTACCGAATTCATCGCACCGAATACTAGCAGGGAAGGCGGGAAGCCCTCCTGTCGGTTCCTCGGAGCGCTCCGTGAGGAGGGCGCTCTGCGCCGGTCGCGCGAGGTCGTCTGGAACCGAGCGTTGGCCGCTGCGGGCCCCCCGCACTGCGGGTCGAACTCCTCGCTCCGACTGGACGGATGCGGCTCGGATGCGGTGCGATAGAATCGGCCCCGGATGATGTACCTGATTGCACCGGGGCACAGAGTGGAGTGATCGCGGCTTCGAAAGGATTTCCCTTTCGGGTCGCTGGAAGCGGGGCCCGCAGGGACGGCATGGGAGGTTTGGCGACGGTGGAAACGCTCGAGCAGCAGATCAAGGAGCTGATCATCGACGTATTGATGCTCGAGGATGTGACGCCGGCCGATATCGAATCCCGAGCGGCGCTCTTCGTCGATGGACTGGGACTCGATTCGATCGACGCCCTCGAACTCGCGATGGCGCTCGAAGAGCGCTACGGCGTCAAGATCGGGGACGATCCCGAGCAGAACCAAGAGATCTTCGCGAGCGTCCACAACCTCGCCGCTTTCGTCACCGAGAATCGCGTCTGATTCCAGCGCGGTCTGCAGCCGGAACCAGCCGGCGGCCGCCACCTGCGCACTTCGCCTGTGGTTCGCCGGTGCCGCTGTCGGACTCGCGAAAGCTGAACCGGGAGATCCGGGGCATGCAGCGTTTCAAGCCGTTGTCACGATTGCTGATCGATCCACCGCCCGCCGAGCGTGTGGTGGCGTTTCGTCGCAACGGCGAGGTTGATGCTGCAGATCTGCTGAGCGACGTCGCCATGCTCAGCGCTCGGCTGCGCGCGACTGCGTCGGGGCGCTTCCTGCTGATCACCGACGACAGCTACGCGGCCGCAGTGGGGCTGCTCGCGCTCTCCGGCAGCGGTGGCATCGCGGTCTTGCCACCGAACCGTCAATCCGAAACGCTGCGGGACCTCGCCGCGGATGCGGTCGGGGTACTGCGCGACGGCAGCGTCGAGGCTAACGGTGGTGCCCTCGGCGGGTTGCCCGCAATCGACTTGCTGGGTGGCACGGCGTCGGATCCGGTTGCCTTCGGGGAGCTGGATCGGGATGCGCCGCTGATCGAGTTTCGGACTTCGGGGACGACCGGCGACGGTCGGCCCGTCGTGAAGGCACTGCGGCATCTGGAAGACGAAGTCGTCGCCCTGGAAGCCCGTTTCGGCGCTGCCCTGCCGCGTGATGCGAAGATCTTCGCGACGGCCTCGCACCAGCATATCTACGGACTGCTGTTCCGAGTGCTGTGGCCCCTCGCGAGCGGGCGACCGTTCCAGGCCGAGACGCTGCTCCATCAGCAGGAGTTGCTGCCGCGAATTGCCGCCGCGGATTGCGCGGGCCTCGTGACGACTCCGGTTCACCTGAAGCGCTTGGCTGCGAGCGGGGGCCTGCGCCTGCTCCACGGGATCTGTGCTGCGGTCTATTCATCCGGGGGGCCGCTCGACGTCGAGACCGCCGAGTCGGTGGGGGATCAGCTCGGCGTGGCGCCGTATGAGATATTCGGCTCGACCGAGACCGGCGGCGTTGCGGCGAGGCGACGGGACATCGACGGCGAAATCTGGCGGCCGCTGCCGCAGGTGGCGATTCGCCGGCGCGATCCCGACGGTCGGCTCGAGGTCGAGTCCCCATTCGTGAGCGCGGGTGACGACCTGGGCGGCGGGCGAATGCGGGCGCGGATGAGCGACCGTATCGACTCACTGCCCGGCTCGGGCTTCCTGCTGCTCGGGCGTGTGGACCGGACCGTGAAGATCGCAGAGAAGCGGCTGTCGCTGCCCGAGATGGAGCGGTTGCTCTGCGAACACGACTACGTCGCTGAGGCGGCACTGCTCGTGCTCGAGGTCGCCGGCCGCCGACGTGTGCACGCGGTGGTGGTGCCGACGGAAGCCGGTCGTGCGTGTTGCGAGGCGGAGAGCCGTCGCGGTTTCGGCGTGCGCCTTGCCGAGCACCTCGGGCGGTACTTCGACCCGGTGATGCTGCCGCGTGCATGGCGTTTCGTCGACGCGCTGCCACGCGATTCCCAGGACAAGCTACCCGTAAAATCGCTTGCAGGCCTGTTCGCGGATCGCACCGGATCCGGTCGACCGCGCTTGCCGAGGGTCATCTCCGAGCAGCGCAGCGTCGACGCACTCGAGCGCCAGCTCGAGATCCCCGACGATCTGGCCCAGCTCGAGGGGCACTTCGACGCGTTTCCAGTGGTCGCGGGGGTCGTCCAGCTCGCCTGGGCACTCGACGCGGCGGCCGACTGGCTCGGCCAACGGCCTGTACTCGCCGGTCTCGAGGCGCTCAAATTTCCGATGCCGCTGCGTCCAGGCCGCAGCCTGACGCTCCGGGTCGAGCGCTCCGGGCGCGGCCCGAACTTGCGCTTCCGGCTCCATGACGGTGAGTTCGTCTATGCCGTCGGCCGGGCGGTGCTCGTCGAGCCCGAGCCCGAGCCCGAGCCCGAGTGCAACCCAGGTCGCGCATGAAACCGACGCTGCTGATTCCGATCTACGAGCACAAGGACGAGATCGCCACCGTCGTCGATTCGCTCGGCCCCACCGGCTTGCCGTGTCTGATCGTGAACGACGGTAGTGGCGCCGAGACCCGCGCAGTTCTGGAACAGCTCGTCGCGAAGAACCCCTGGGTGACGTTGCATCACCGCGCGCAGAACGGCGGTCGCGGCGCGGCGCTGAAGACCGGATACCGGATTGCATTCGAGCACGGCTACTCCCACGTGCTGCAGCTCGACGCGGACGGCCAACACGACACGGCCGACGTGCCGGCCTTCGTGGCGGCGATGGCGGATGACCCGGGTGCGCTCGTGCTCGGCGCGCCGCAGTTCGACGACAGCGCGCCGAAGAGCCGGCTCTACGGTCGGCAGCTCTCGCGGCTGATGGTCTGGCTCGCTACCCGCTCGCTCGCCGTCGACGATCCTCTGTGCGGATTCCGCGGAATCCCTCTCCGTCCCACCGTCGCGCTACTCGATGCGATCCCGACCGGCGATCACATGGAGTTCGATCCACAGCTGATCATCCAGCTGTGTTGGGCGGGTGTCGCGGTACGCAATGTCCCGACACGTGTCGTCTATCGCAGTGGTGGCCTGTCGCACTTCGACGCGCTGTGGGACAACGTGCGCCTGTCGGGCATGTATGCGCGTGCCCTCGGCGGCATGCTGTGGCGGCTGCGGCTTGGTCGGGGGGCAGCGGCATCGGAATCGGGCCCTGGGGCCGACAAGGACTCGCAGTGAAGTCGTCCGTGCGCTGGAACGAAGTGGCTGAGGTCGGAACGAGCTTTGCGCTGCGCTTCGGCGGCTGGTTTCATCGCAGCTTCGGGCGGCGGCCGAGCCTCGCACTGGCGGCGCTGACCGCGTTCTATTTCAACCTTCGCAACGGGCCAGGTCGGCGGGCTTCTGCGCGCTACCTCGCGCGGGTCGCGACGACTCCTGGCGGGCGCGCGGTGCTCGGCGCGTCGCCCGGCTGGCGCCACGTGCTGCGCCACTTTCGAGAGATTGCGATCTGCACCTACGACCGCATGGTGGTCTATAGCGGTGCGATCGACACCCTGAAGCTCGAGCAGGACGGGACCGAGCGTATCTTCGATATCGCGCGCACGGGCCGTGGTGCGTTGCTGCTCGGTGCCCACGTCGGCAATCTCGACCTGCTCGGCTTCGTTGCGCGCGAACACCACTTGCGAATCAACATCGTCGCTCACTTCGACAATGCCGAGCGTGTGAACGCGTTCTTCGAGACCCTCGGAGCGAACGAGCTGCGTTTGATCGCGCTGGTTCCGGGCTCGGTTCGTGCTGCGATGGAGATCCGCGCCTGCATCGATCGCGGCGAGATCGTCGTCGTGATGGCCGACCGAACTCCGCCGGGCGTCGAGGCCCCGGTCGAGTCGGTGGACTTCTTCGGGCGCGCGGCGAATTTTCCGCTCGGGCCGTTCCTGCTCGCCGGGGTGATGGGCTGCCCGGTGTACTTCGCGCTCTGCGTACGCAATGGCGACGCGCGCTACACCGGTATACTGCGGCCGATCTCGCACGGCGAGAGGATTCCGCGCGCCGAGCGCAACCAGGGCGCACGGCGGATGCTCGTGTCGTATGTGGCACTGCTCGAAGAAGTCTGCGAGCGGTACCCCTACCAGTGGTTCAACTTCTTCGACTTCTGGGAGGAGGGCGGATGAGTCGGTCGTCGTTTCCGCCGGTGTCGGCCCTGGTGCCGCATTCGGGGCCGATGTCCCTGCTCGATCAGGTGCTCGAGCACAGCCGCGAGCGAACGGTCTGCTCGGTCGATCCGGCTGGGAGCCGGCTCTTTGCCGAACCCGACGGCCGCGTGCCCGTGTGGCTGGGGCTCGAGTACATGGCGCAGTGTATCGCTGCGCACGGTGGACTGGCGGCGCGCGCGCTCGGCGAGCCGCCGCGCCCCGGCCTGTTCCTCGGAACCCGTCGCGTCGAATTCGGCACGGAGTACTTCCAGCCCCAGGAGACGCTGCGCGTGACCGCGGTTCACCACCGCGGCGTGACCGGTCTGGTGGCCTTCGACTGCGAGGTGGTTACGGCGGCGGGTGGCGACCCCCTGGTCAACGGTCGCATGAACGTCTACATCGTAGACGACTGGAACGCGCTGGAGGGCTCCGGGGACGATGGCGGCTGATAGGAACGGCGAGGGGCGGGCGAACGGCGGAGCGAGGCGGGTGCTCGTGACGGGAGCCAGCCGCGGCATCGGAGCCGCGATCGCACGGGCGCTGGCCGGGGACGGCTTCGACCTCGCGCTCAACTACCGGCAGGGCAAGAGCGAGGCCGAAGGCGTCGCGAGCGGCATCGAGGAGCTGGGCCGCACTGCGGTCACGCTCGGCTTCGACGTCGCCGATCGCGAAGCTTGTGCGGACCTGATCGCGGCCGACATCGCGGCGAACGGCGCGTACTACGGTGCAGTTCACTGCGCGGGTGTCCACGCCGATGCACCGTTTCCGGGCATGTCGCCGGATGCATGGGACCGTGTGCTGCGCACCAACCTCGACGGTTTCTACAACGTGTTGCACCCGCTCGTGATGCCGATGGTGCGCGCGCGTGACGGCGGCCGGATCGTGACGATCTCCTCGGTCGCCGGGATCACGGGAAATCGCGGCCAGACCAACTATGCGGCGTCGAAGGCGGGGCTGATCGGCGCGACGAAGTCGCTCGCGCTCGAACTCGCGAAGCGGCGCATTACCGTGAACTGCGTTGCGCCGGGTTGGATCGCGACGGAGATGCTCGAGGGCGCGGATCTCGAGGCACTGGCGGCGATGGTGCCGCTGCGGCGGATCGGAACGCCCGAGGACGTAGCGGCTGCGGTGGCGTTCTTGTGCTCCGAGGGTGCGTCGTACATCACGAGCCAGGTTCTGTCGGTCAATGGCGGAGTCCTGTGATTCCCGTCGCGCCCCGTTCCGCTTGCCACGATGACGCAATCCGCTCGCGCTGAATCGCCGCGTTTCGGTCCGCTCGCGCTGGTGCTCGGGCTGTCCGGCCTGTTCTTCGCCGTCGTCTACCCGTGGGCGATCGACGCATTGCTCGAACATCTGGGAACGCGTGCGACCGCCGGCACGCTACTCGCAATCGCGGCGCTCACGTTGGTCCCGGCACGTCGCTTCCTGCGCGGCCGAAGCGATCGCTCCGGTGCGCGCCCCTCGGAGCCGGGCATACCCCTCGCACGCGGACAGGGCATGGGGCGTAGTCGCGTCGCCTCGCTGTGTTTCATCGTGACCCTGGTGTGCGCGATACTGCTCGACGACCGTCACTTCTTGCGGCTGCTCCCCGCCTGGGTCTACCTCGGAATGGCGCTCTATTGCGCCGAAAACGCGCGTTCCGGGCAATCGATCATCGAGCAGGGAGTGCGTTGGGTCATTCCCGAGGCTCCGGATTTCATCCGCGGCTACTGTCGCGTATTGACCGGTCTGTGGGGCGGATTCTTCCTCCTGACTGCTGCGACCATCGCGGTGTCAGCTTTCGCAATGCCGCCCGAACGCTGGCGTATATTGATGAGTCGAGACATCTGGTTCGCAATGGCGGGCGTGATGGGGATCGAGTTCTTCGTTCGCAAGACCTGGTTTCGCTACTACTTTCGCAACGGCCCGTTCGAGCGCTTCTGGGCGCAGGTGTTTCCCGCCGAGGCGACTGCGCGAGGGCGCCGCTCGATGGAATACATCGAGGCATATCACGCGCGCATCGCGCGCGAGCCGTCGTCTCACGGCGGGGAGAGTCACCGCTGATCAAGCGGCCGCGCGTTCACTAGACTACCGGGATGCACGGCGACCCCAGCGCAATGTCCGAGATCCCTTCGATCCGTGACTGTTACGACGTCGTGGTCATCGGCGGTGGCCCGGCCGGCACCACCTTTGCTCGCCTGCTCGAGCGCCGCGGCCACGCTGTGCTGGTCGTCGAGAAGAGCCGCCATCCGCGTTTCTGCGTCGGCGAGAGCCTGCTTCCGGCTACGCTGCCGGTCTGGCGCGAGCTCGGCCTCGATGAGCGTTTCGAGAAAGCGGGCTTCCTGCGGAAGTACGGCGCCTACTTCTGTTTCGAGGACGGCGCCCAGCCCGAGTACTTCCATTTCGCCGACGGCAGCCGCGTCCGCGACCCTCACGCCTGGGAAGTGCCGCGCAGCACCTTCGATCGATTGCTCTGGGATGCCGCGGTCGAGGCCGGTATTCCCTGCATCGACCGAACGACCGTGCGCGAAGTCGTGTTCGAAGGCCGGCGTGCGACGGGTGTCGAGCTGCGTCTTCCGGACGAGAGTCGTCGGCGCGTGAGGGCGCGGCTGGTGGCGGACTGTTCCGGGCGCGCGACGCTGCTCGGACATCAGCTCGGCATCCGTGAACCGGATCCGAAGCTCGACAAGATCGCTCTCTATTGTCACTACGATGACGTGATCCGTTCGTCGGGCGATGACGCGGGCACGATCGCGATCATCGCGACGCCTTTCGGCTGGATGTGGCTGATTCCGTTCGCGGGCGGTGGAGCGTCGGTGGGTGCGCTCATGCACCGCGCCTGGTATCGGGAGCGAAAGCAGGCGGGTGCGGACAAGGACGCGATCTGGGCCGAAGCGCTCGAGGACACTCCGGCGGTGTCGCGCCGACTGGTCGGTGCGACGCGCGCGCGTCCGCTCGAGGCGACCTCGGACTTCCAGTATCGAACGGAGCGGCTGGCCGGAGACGGTTGGGTTGCAATCGGGGACGCCGGCGCGTTCGTCGATCCGGTCTTCTCGTCGGGTATTCATCTCGCAGTGACGGGCGCGCACGCTGCCAGCCTTGCCGCTGACGTGAGCCTGGCCGGGGGGCGGCTTCCGCGTGCCCGCGACTTCGCGCGTTACACGCGTCGCACCCGTGCGGTTCTCAACGTCTATTCGAAGTTCATCTATGCGTGGTATGACGACGACTTTCGCGCCGTCTTCATGCGTCCGCCGCACGGGAAGAGGGGCGTCGAGTGGCTTAAGCGTGAGATCATCTCGGTTCTCGCGGGTGAGGTGTCGCCGACCTGGCGTGTGCTACCCGCGATGAAGATCCTGCTCGGGATGGCGCATCTGCGCCGAGTGGGTCGCGGCCTGAGTGCGCGATGAGGTGGTTACGCGGTTCGCTCGTGGTCGCCTACCCATTCGCGATCTTCTTCGGGCTGCGCTGGCTCGAACCGCGCGCGGTCGCTCTGGCGATCGGCGCAATGCTGGTGTTGCGGGTCATGCTGCGCTCACGCAACCCGCAGGGCGGATCTGACTTCGCAGCAGAACCTCTGAACGCGAAGCGGCCGACACGCAGTGAGTTGGGACGGCTGCTCTGGCCGGTACTACTCGTGGGTGCCGTGCTCGGGTTCACCCTCGTACTCAACGAAGGACGGATTCTGCTCTTCGTCCCGGCCGGAGTGAACGTCGCGCTGCTGGTCGCGTTCGGGCGTACGCTGCGTCATGGTCCACCGATGATCGAGACCTTCGCGCGGCTTCAACACCCCGATCTGACCCCCGAGAAAATCCGCCATTGCCGCACCTTCACTGGGGTCTGGTGCGTTTTCTTCTCTGCGAACGCCGCGGTCTGCGTCGCGCTTGCGCTCTACGGCGACCTCGCGTTGTGGACGCTATACACCGGCCTCTTGTCCTATGGGTTCATCGGCCTGCTGCTCGCCGCGGAGTTCGTCGTACGGTCGTGGAAATTCGGTCGAAACGATGGGGGCGTGGTCGATCGGGTGTTGCGTTGGAACCATTCCAAGGTGCGACGCAGTGGCTGACGCACGGCGCTGGACCCATATAGCAGAGCGCGGCTCGCTGCTCGGCCTGCGAATCACGGTGACGTGCTATCGGCTGTTCGGGCGGACGCTGAGTTTGATACTCGTTCACTGCATCGTCAGCTACTTCTTCCTGACCGGGAAGACCGCTCGCGCGTCGACTCGGGCGTATCAGCGGCGGGTGGTCGAGGTGTTCGGTACGGGCACCCAGCTTGGAGCCGATCCGGGGACGTGGCAGTGCTTCCAGCAGTTCCGCGCCTTCGCTCTCGCGATCTTCGACCGTATCGTGATGTGGTTCGGCGATGAGGCGGACTTCCGCTACGACGTCACCGGCATCGAGCACTACGATCGGTTGCTCCGGCCAAACCGTGGCGCGATCGTCATTGGCTCACACATCGGCAGCTTCGATGCGCTGCGTGCATTGTCGCGGCGCGATGGCCGCACGGTGAACGTGCTGATGTTCACGCGCAACGCGCCTCTCATCAACTCGTTCTTCCAGCAGCTTTCGCCCGATACCGAGGTTCGCGTGATTCAAGCCGACGCGCAGTCTCTCGACACCGTGCTCCGGATCCGTGCGTGTATCGAGCGTGGTGAGCTCGTTGCGATGTTGGGCGATCGGGTCGAGCCGGGAGACCGGGGCCGTCGCTGCCGGGTCTCATTGCTCGGCGGGCCCGTCGAGTTGCCCGCCGCCCCGTATATCCTGGCCGGATTGTTGGGCTGCCCGCTGTTCTTCATGGTGGCCCTGCGCGAGCCCCAAGGGAGCTATCGTATCTCGACGGAGGTGCTGGCGGAGACGGTGAGATTCGACCGGGGCGAGCGTGAAAAGCAGGTCGGCGAGCTGGCCGCGGCGTACGCGGACCGACTCGAGCACTACTGTGCGACTCAGCCCTACCAATGGTTCAACTTCTTCGACTACTGGGAAGAGGGAGCGACATGAAGCGCCGCGTCGTCGTGACCGGGATGTCCGGGCTGTCCCCGCTGGGAACGGGTTGGAAGGCGGTTCGCGAGAGTCTGCTCGCTGGCCGCTCGGCCGTGCAGCGGGTCGACGCCTGGGACGAGGTGGACTCTCTCCGGACCCGACTCGGCGCACCCATCGATGATTTCGTTCCCCCGGAGAACTGGCCGCGCAAGAAGACGCGCAGCATGGGCAAGGATTCGCTGATGGCGACCCGCGCGACCGAGCTCGCGCTTGGCGACGCCGCCTTGCTCAGCCATCCCGCGCTCACCGATGGGACGACGGGCGTTTCGTATGGATGCACACAGGGGAGCCCGCGTGGTATCGAGGTCTACGCGACCAAATTCTTCGCAGGCCGGACCACACGCGGAATTCGAGGCAACGACTACATCAAGTTCATGAGCCATACCTGCTCGGCCAACATCGCGCAGTTCTTCGGGCTCATCGGCCGGCTGGTCTCGACGTGCAGCGCCTGTACATCGGGCAGCCAGGGAATCGGCAGTGGCTACGAGACGATTCGTTTCGGTCGCCAGGACGTGATGGTCGCAGGTGGCGCCGAGGAGCTCGACGGCATCGATGCGGCGATCTTCGACGTCCTGTATGCCGCGTCGACGCGCAACGATGAGCCCACGAGGACGCCGAGGCCGTACGACGCGGATCGTGACGGAACTGTGGTGGCGGAAGGCGCGGGCACGCTGGTGCTCGAGGAACTCGAGTATGCGAAGCAGCGCGGCGCGCGCATCTATGCCGAGGTGCTCGGATATGGCACCTGCTGCGACGGTAGCCACATGACGAACCCCGACCCGGACGGGATGGAGCGTGTGATGCGGCTCGCACTCGAAGACGCGGAACTCGCACCCGACGATATCGGCTATGTGAATCTGCATGGTACCGCGACCGAGGTGGGTGATGTCGCCGAGAGTGCGGCGACGTATGCGGTATTCGGCGAGGCGGTGCCCGTGAGCACGCTCAAGGGTCACATGGGGCACACGCTCGGTGCCTGCGGTGCGCTCGAGGCGTGGATGAGCCTAGAGATGATTCGCGAAGGTTGGGCTGCGCCGACGCTCAATCTCGACCGGGTCGGCGACGACTGTGCGCCGCTCGACTACATCCGTGGCGAACGGCGTGAGATCGCGTCCGACTGCTTCATGAGCAACAACTTCGCCTTCGGCGGCGTGAACACGTCGCTGATCTTCCGGGTGACGCCGCAGGACTGAGCCCACTTGGCGGTTCGATCCCACCCAACCGCATCGAGCACCGTCTCTGCGTCATGGCTGTCAGCTTCTCGCGGCGCCGATCGAGTCCCAGAGCTGCGATTCGTGTTCGAAACCGAGGATCGTCCGTGCGGCTTGGACGCCGGACCAGACCACGCCGTTCACGCCTCCGCCCGGGTGGGTCCAGTGGCCGACGAGGTACAGCTGCTCGACCGGCGTCTTCATCGCGAGGCGACCCGGTCCGACCTGCGCGGGCGATATTTCCCAGCCGTAGATCGCGCCGTCGGAGTTGCGCGTGTAGCGCTCCATCGTGCGCGGTGTTCCGACGTCGAGGAAGCGGATGCTCCGCTCTAGCCCGGGCATTTGGCGCTCGGCGATTCGGATCAGTCCGCGCGCCACGGCCTGCTTGGCTCCCCGCCAGCAAAGCGCGTCATGCCGCACCAGTGACGTCAGCACCATCAGGTGCTCTCCCGCGGGAGCAAGTCCCGGGTCCGCGAGCGTGGGCACGGTCACCGAGGCCCAGCTCGGCTCGCCGGTTGCGCAGGTCGCAAACGCGTCGTCGTGATTCCAGGACGGGAAGATGAAAGTTTCGTGTGCGACATCGTTGCTCTGGAGTGGCAGGTCGGTCGCGAGGTAGGCGACGATCGCCGAGATCGATGGCTTCATGTGGTCGAGGCGCTTCAGGTAGTTCGTCGGGAACTCCTGCGGGCCCACGAGGTCGCGGATGGTCTGGTTCGCGTCTGCGTTCGACAGCACCAGGTCGGATTCGATGCGCTGTCCGTTCTCGAGCACGACGCCGCGCGCGCGCCCGGCAGCGACCGTGATCCGCCGCACGGGGCTGCGCAACAGCACCTCGCCGCCGTTCTCCGTGACCGCATCGGCGAGCGCGTCCGCGAATCGTTGGAAGCTTCCGCGGCAGTAGTAGGCACCGTCGGCGATATAGCTCATCAACATCGTCGCGAAGTAGAGGAACGACACCTGTGACGGTGGCAGGCCGAGGTA
>JAFDEI010000079.1 GCA_019310425.1 Deltaproteobacteria bacterium
AGCTTCTCAGTCGATCACGTCGGCGGCGATCGAGACCTCGTAGACGCCGGCCAGACGCGCCGCGTCCATCACCTGCACGAGCAGGCCGTTCTCCGAGTGCTCGTCGGCCTGGATGACGACCGACCCCTGCGGGTTCTCGGCGTGCATGCGCTCGATGTTCGCGCGCACCGCGCGAGGGTCGATCTGCCGCTTGTTGATCCATATTTGACCATTCGCGGTGATGGCTACCAGGATGTTTCCGCGTTCCTGCCGCACGGCCGTAGCGGCGTCGGGGCGGCTCACGTCGATGCCCGATTCCTTCACGAATGACGCGGTCACGATGAAGAAGATCAACATGATGAAGACCACGTCGAGCATCGGCGTCACATCGATTACAGCCTCGTCCGTCTCTTGCACGCTCTTGCGGCGCATTCTCGTCTCCCGCTCGTGCGTTCGCCGTTTCGTGGCCAACGCTTCTGCATCGTTGCGCTACCCGAAGGTCGGGTCGCGCTGCTAATCGCGTGTCAGCTGGTCTGCGACGCGCTCAGTCTCCCGACGGGCGAATCGTTCCATGCTCACACTGAAGTACAGGCCCGACAGTGCGGCGACCATGCCTGCCATCGTCGGGATCGTCGCCTTCGAAACGCCCGCCGCCATCGCGCGGACATTGCCGTTGCCCGCGATCGCCATCACGTCGAATACCTCGATCATTCCGGTCACCGTGCCGAGTAGCCCGAGCAGCGGGCAGACCGCGACGAGCGACTTCACCATCAGCAGCGAGTGCTCGAGGCCGATTCGAACCTGCGAGATCAGCTCAGCGCGAATTTGCATCGCGTACCACGAGGTCTGATCGCTGCGCTGGTGCCAGGCGTCGATCGCGGCCTGAGCGTCGACCGGGAACATGCGGCGGTAGTACCACTGCCGCTCCAGGATCAGCGTCCACATGAAGAACGTCACCATCAGGATCAGGTAGAGGACGTCTCCGCCCCGATCGAAAAAGTTGCTGACGGCTTCGACGGGATCAGCCAGCTGCAACGGGGCGACCCCCTTCGGCTCGTCGGGCCACCAGGCCGGTGCTCTGCTCCTGGAGCACTTCGACGATCTCCTTCTTGCGGCTCATCACGAAAGCGTGGATCAGCACCAGCGGAATCGCGACCAGCAGCCCCAGCATGGTCGTCACCAGGGCTTCCGAAATGCCACTCGCCATCATCTTCGGGTCGCCGGTGCCGACCAGTGTGATCGTCGTGAAGACCCGAATCATGCCCGTGACGGTACCGAGCAGTCCCATCAGCGGCGCGACGGCCGAGACGACCTTGATCGCCCACAGAAATCGATCGAGTTTCGCGGATTCTCGCAGGATGGCTTCATCCAGCTTGAGTTCCAGGGTCTCGATGTCGGCGTTCCGGTTTTCTTCGTAGATGCCGAGTACGCGGCCGAGCGGGTTGCCCTCGCTGGCCTGGTCGGAACTCAGTTGTGACTTCACCTTGCGTCCTACGACGAATATGACCGCGAGGCGCATGAGGGCGACCACGCCCGCGAGCAGGCCAATCCCGATGATCGTCATGCCGATCGGTCCACCCTGAGCGATGCGCTCACGCCGGCTCGGGGTCTCGATGACCATCGCGAGGATGGAGCCACGGGAGGGGTCGAGGGCGAACCGGTTCAGGCCGGATGTCGCCGCGGTGAATTTCGATACGGTGCTGAGATAACGTGCGGGAGGCTGCCGGCTGAGTTCGGAGAGCTTGCCCACCTCGGGCAGCCAACGCAGATACTTGCCGTCGGAGATCGCGTTGAAGACGCCGACACGGACCACGTCACGCGCGGTCTCCTGACCGTCTGCGTCGATCACTGTTGCCTTGAAGCGAACGACCTTGCCCGACTCGGTCATCTGCTGGAGAAGTATGTACCAGAGCTTTTCGAGCTTCTCGATCGACGGCAGGGTCCGGCTCTGGCCGAGCTCCTCGAGGAACGGCGCCCGTCCCGGAATCTGGCTCGAGACCAGCGAATTGTCGACGTGTCCGCGCGTATCGCCCGCAACCTGCCGCACGACGCCGAACAGCTCGCCGAGCGTGCCGAGCTGCTTGCGCAGGTCGTCTTCGAGTTCGCTGATGACGTCTTCGTTCAGTTCGAACTGCTCTTCCATCCGCTCGCTACGCTGTTCTTCGCGGATGCGCTCGGCCCTGGCTTGCTCGAGCTTCTGTGCCTGGCTCTGCTTGGCTCGCTTGAAGTCTTCTTCGCGCTTCTTGATATCGGCGCGCTCGCTACGCCAGCCGGACTTCACCTGGCGGAGCAGTTCATCGAGGCTCTTGGCCTTGGGGGCCTGGTCGGCTCCCAAGGCAGGCAAGGCGACGAGCATCAGGCCCGTGATCGCAGCGGCAATCAACCGATTCATCGTGCATCCTCCGCTGCCGGCACGGGCAGTCGAAGCAGGTCGGGTGCCGCCTGCTTGCGTGCGATTCGAAGTCCTTGGCGGATCGCCGGGCGATACGCGTTGTCGAGGATCTCCCACGCGCCACCAGCCTGGTCCCAGGCGCCTACTTCGGTTCCGTCGAGGGTCTGGTAGAGCAGGGTCACGCGACCGATGCGCAGGTAGTCGACGGTTCGGGTTTCGGCTCCTCCTTCGAGGCTGCCGCGGTAGGCTTCGATCGTGCGGCCGAAGTCGTTCTCGATCTGGTAGGCCTCCATGATCCGGCGATATTTCTCCGCGTTGGTGACGTCGGCCCGGTCCATCAGCTGCCGCAGTCGCGCCACCCGCCCGGTTCGTTCTTCGAGCAGGAACGGAATGTCGCGCTCGACGAATGTATCGATCGCATCGACCATGCTCAGCATCAGCGGTGTCACTTCGCGGCCGATGATCGTCACGCTGCCGATCTGCTCGGTCAGGCTGGACTTCTCCTCCTCTTGCGAGGCGAGCAGCTTCTCGAGCTGGGTGTTGTAGACGCGCAGCGCTTCGACCTGCGCCGTTTCGTCGCGGTACAGGCGCAGCAGCTCGTCGGTGTCGTCGGCGACTTTGTTGATCCGTTCCTGGGAAGCTGCACCGGCCTCGGCGGCGTTTTTTCGCACACCGAGGGCCTCGTTGAGTTTCTGGGCGCCGACGTTGGCCGGAGCGACGATCCAGAGGGCGGCGAATAGTGCGGCCGCGGCTCCAGTCCGGATCGCCTGCAGTCGCAGCGGTCGGTGAGAATGATCGAGGGAGCTCTTCAAGACGGTCCTCGCGGGGTGAGGCGTCACGCAGACGCCGGGGAGATTTGATGCCGGTGATTCTTCCGAAAGCGTTCTGAAAATTCCAATCCGATTGATGCAGAACGTCCCTTGTTGGGACGAGCCCCGCCGGGACGAGCCGGCGGGGCTCATGAAGCAATCGTTGAAGTGGCCCAGGTCAGGCCAGTTCCGCCCTCCGGTAGAGCGTCACCACCGCGGCGCCGCCCAGACCCAGGTTGTGCTGAAGCGCGACCTTCACGTCGTCCACCTGCCGCTTGTCGGCTTCGCCGCGCAGCTGCCAGTTGAGCTCTGCGCACTGGGCGAGGCCCGTTGCTCCGAGTGGGTGTCCCTTCGAGATCAAGCCGCCCGAGGGGTTCACGACCACCTTGCCGCCGTAGGTGTTGGCGCCCGAGTCGATGAACTCGCCCGCTTTGCCTTCCTCGCAGAGACCCAGCGCCTCGTAGGTGATCAGCTCGTTGGCTGAGAAGCAGTCGTGCAACTCGACGACATCGACGTCTTCGGCGCCGCAACCCGACTGCTCGTAGACCTTCTCCACCGCGGCCTTCGTCATGTCGGAGCCGATCAGCTTGATCGCGCTCTTGCCGAAGGAACTCTCGAAGTCGGTGGTCAGCGCCATTCCGGCGATCTCGATCGCCTTGGCTTCGAGCCCGTGCTTGCGGATGAAGTCCTCGCTCGCGAGCACCGCCGCGCCGGAGCCGTCCGACGTCGGGCAGCACTGAAGCTTGGTGAGCGGGGCGAAGATCATCGGAGCGTTCTTGATGTCATCGAGCGAGTACTCGTCCTGGAACTGCGAATACGGGTTGTTGACCGAGTGCTTGTGGTTCTTCCAGCCGATCTTCGCGAAGTGTTCGGGCGTGGTGCCGTACTTCTCCATGTGCTCGCGTCCGGCATTGCCGAAGAACTGCGCCGCTGGCGGGGCCTTCTCGAAGCCGCGTTCCTCGATCATGATCTTCGCGTGGATGTCGAGCGGATTCACGCGGTCGGTGAATTTGACGCCGAGCGAGCCCTTTTCCATTTTCTCGAAGCCCAGAGCCATCGTGCAATCGGCCAGGCCGCCCTCGATGAACTGCTTGGCCATGAACAGCGCCGTCGAACCTGTCGAACAGTTGTTGTTCACGTTGTAGATCGGAATACCGGTGTGGCCGAGCGTGTAGATCGCGCGCTCACCCGCGGTCGAATCGCCGTAGCAGTAGCCGACGGCGGCCTGCTCGATCTGGCTGTATTCGATTCCGGCGTCTTCCAGCGCCTTGGTTCCGGCTTCTTTCGCCATGTCCGGGTAGTCCCAGTCGCGGGATCCGGGCTTCTCGAACTTGGTCATGCCAACACCGATAACGAAGACTTTTCTGCCCATGGTCGTGAGTTCCTCTTGCTCGGCTTCGGGCCGTTCCGGTCCCGAGCCGCATTATGTCAGTTTGGGTGAGTCCGTAGATGATTGGATGCTTCGACGGACGGTTTGGTGGCGCCGAAGGATAGCACGCGGGTTTCCGCCTCTCGCCCCGAGGATCTCGCAGAGTGTCCCTAGGGACCATATGTCCACAAGAAAGGCGGAATATTGCCGGAGTTCCCTTCCCCGCGATACGCCGGCGGCTCAAATACCGAAATGTGAGCGGATCAGGTGCAGCGAGAGCCAGTCCGGCAGGAGCCGTTTTGCAACCGGGACCAGCATCGACTCGGCGCCGACGGCGTAGCGCACACGCGGACGGCTCGCGCTGAGCGCGCGGTATACGGCCTGGGCCACTACCGCGGGCGATGGCGCTTTCGGCAGTGAATCGCGGATCACCCTTTCACAGCTCTGGATGCGTTCTCCGTACGGTGATCGTTCGAAATCGCCCCAGTCCATCCGGTCGTTGAACGGGGTGTTGATGTCGCCTGGCTCGATCAGGCTGACCTTCACTCCGAGCGGCTGCAGCTCGTTGCGCAGTCCCAGTGTGAGGGCGTCGATCGCGGCCTTGGACGCCGAGTAGTGGGCTTGGAACGGGATCGGAGCGCGCCCGGCCAGCGAGCCCACGATCGCGATCCGGCCCTGCGCGGCCGCCCGCATCGACGGCAGTACCGCGCGCAGCGTCCGCAGCGTTCCGAAATAATTGGTTTCGAACTGCTCCTTCGCGGCCGAAATCGAGGTCTCTTCGACACTGCCGAAGATCCCGTAGCCCGCGCAGCAGACCAGCGCGTCGAGTCGTGGGCTCGCGCGCAGCACCTCGGCAACCCCCTGCAGCACGGAGTCTTCGTCGCGGATGTCCATCGCGACCCAGTGCGCATCGGGAGCGTCGGAGCCCAGGTCCTCGGGCCGGCGACTGGTTCCGAAGACGCGGAATCCGCGCTGGCCGAGCAGCTCGGCAGCCGCGGCGCCAATTCCCGATGAGGCGCCTGTTACGAGGACGCTGGGGCCCTGAGATGTCACACTACCTCCGGCACGGCGATCGATCCTACCATTCCGGTCCGCTGATCGCGTGTGCGGTGGAGGCTTAATAAGTATGGGGAGTCGCGCCGGATCCGAATTCTCGCAGGCGCGGCGTTGCGGGCGCGTAGCGGCGGCGGCCTGGCTGATCACTGCTGCGCTCGCGTGCTCGGACGTGAGCCCGACCCGGGCTGATCCCTCAGATGCCGCAGCCGCGGTGGCCCGGCCTGCGGCCACGACGCGGGTGGTGGTGGCGGGCGAGACCTTCGAGGTCGAGGTCGCGGCCGATCCGCGCTCGCGCTACCGGGGGCTGTCAGGCCGAGGCGTGATCCCGGGCAACGGCGGCATGCTCTTCGTGCTCACGCGCCCCGAACCGATGTCGATGGTGATGCGCGATTGCTCACATGCGATCGATGTCGCCTTCATCGACGCGATGGGCCGAGTGGTCGCAATTCATGAAATGCCCCCGGAGCCGCCGCGGCGCAGCGCCGAATCCCCGTTCCAATACGAGCAACGCCTCCCCGAATACCCCAGCGGCGCCCCGGTCTCCTTCGCCCTCGAAACCGCCGGCGGCCGCCTCGCCGAGCTGAATCTCGAAGTCGGCGCCCGTCTCCACTTCCCCGCCCAACAACTCATCAATACCGCCCAGTCCAATACCCCCACCCCCGATTAATACCGAGCCGGGTATTTCGCCAGAGAGGGCTGGGCGTCAGCGCGGTCGGCGCCAGCAACCACGAGCTGGAGGGCGGGCTGCCTTCCGCAACCGTTCAAAAGGGCGCGGAAGGCAGCCCGCCCTCCAGCGGCGCAGCAGGCAGCCACCAAATTCAGCGCAGGTCCCGGTTCCGAAGTACCCGCGCGAAGGCCCCCCAGGCGAATATCAACGGATGCCGCCGCTGGCGATCGCTGAGTTCGACCTTCGTGCCGGTGTGGCGTTCGAGCTTCCAGAGCACGTATGGGAGCCAGTCGCCGAAAGTCGTCGCGCTCTTGAGCAGGCTGACGAGATAGACGAGTTTTCGCCTGCGTTTGCGCCGTTGCCACGATCGGGTCGCGGCATGCCGCCGGCCGGCCGCGAGCGTCACCTGGGCTCGCTCGCCGACCCAGGCGATTTCGAGGCAGCCCGCGGCCGCGAGCGCTTCGAGTCCGTCGCGTGCGGCGCGCTCGAAGCGCGTGGGTGCTGCGAGGTAGACGCTGCGGATGGTGTCCGGCGACTCGGGACGCATCTCGGCCGCATAGGTCTCCGCGAGCGTGTTCTGCCAGAAATCCTCGATTCCGAACTCGACCACATCGCTCTCGCCCGGGAGCAGCGGGATCCCGACCTCGAGTGCCGTTGTGATCGAAGCGGCAGCAGCCGCGGCGACCGACCGCCTCGCGGTGTCGTCACGGGCCCAAACCACCCGAGCCGGCTGACAGAAACGGGCCCAGATGCCCGAGCGAGGCGCATCCGGAGAGACGGCTCGCTGGAAGTCCGAGGTCGACATCACTGCGTACTTCGAGCGCAACGTTCCGATCGGGCTTTCGAGTTCGAGAAAGAACACGTTCGGCGGCAGCGCCGCGTTGACGGCCCGCAGGTAGCGCGAACGGTAGGCCGCGCGGTAGCAGTCGACGATGACGTAGAAGTCGAGCACGCCCTCGTCGGTGTGCTTGCGCAGGCACGAGCCGTAGAAGATCACCGCGGCCACGGCGTCGCCGTGGCGTCGCCGGATTTCGTCGGCGAGCAGGCCAGCCGAGTCAGGCGCGGGCTGCGAGAGCTCGCTCGTGACGAGGGCATCGAGGCCCGCCGCCTCCGCTGCCATCCGGGCTAGGCGCGAACGAAGGTGATGCGCCGGTCGGTCGTGATTGTCACCACCTCGTCCGGGATGGGATCGAAGGATTCGCCGTCGATCGTGAAGCCGCAGTCGAGGCGAAGCTCGACCTTTTCGGCGTTCGCGCTGCCGTAGCCGTTCTCGGGCCGGACGAAATCCTTGGGCTTGCCGCGCAGGATGCCCGGGATCGCCCGTCGCATGTTCAGCGCGTCGCTCGCCATGTAGGTGAAACGCACGCCGCCGTTCTCTCGGCCCCAGAACGGGTTCATTCGCAGGAACAGCCGCTCGAGCGAGGATGAAATGACCAGGTGGAATTCACCGTTGGGGACCATTTCGCCGTCGACGAGAATGCCGATCTTGTCCGGCGTGACGATGCCCTTGTTGTCGCGCATCGCGAGGCGTGACAACAGGCTGGCCGTGACGAGACCCGCGCCGAATACGCCCTGGGACTTGCCCTTGGGGAATATCCGTTGGGTCAGCGCAACCGCGCGGTGGATCACGCCTGCGCCGAAGAACATCCCGTATTGGAGCTGGTGTGACTTCAGGGTCTCGAGGCGCAGCACCGGGCGCTGGACCATGCGCTCGGCCAGTCGCCCCGCGCGGGCGTCCTCGAGCAGGTCGCGCAGGCCCTTTACCGGGTTGCGGCGGGCGTGCAGGTCGAGCGCCGTCATGTTGGTTCGTCCACCGCGTAGCGGCGCGATCATCGGAATCCGCTCGAACTCACCGGTCGAGAGGATCTCGGTCAGTGCGAACTGCAGGGTTCCGTCGCCGCCGTTCACGACCAGCAGGTTCACGTTCTGGCGAGCGATCTCTGCCAGCGCTTCGGGCAGAGCATGCGCGTGATCGGTCTCGATGTGCAGCACGTCCGGGTAGGACCGCAGCAGCGACAGGACCCGGGAAACCTCGGCCTGATTCTTCCCAGCGCGGAGATTGTTCAGAACAGCGATACGCACGGCTACTCTCCAGGGGGCGGAGGAATGGTCTTCTTTGTTGGGGGAGGGGGTGGGTTCAGGTACGTGACGGTGGTGAGCCCCGTACCGTGAATCTTCAATTCATCAGGACCCGATCCTACGGTGACCTCGAAAGGAGATTCCGCCCACATCCGATGTGGGCGCATCGAGAACGATAGCAGGAATCGAAACGGCTGTGGAATATCCTGCATTGGATCGTGGTGAACTAGACCCACTTTGATTTGTATCTCCCCGCGGACGGTCGGCCCGCGAAACCTCAGAGTTCCGGGTATCGGATAATCGGCGCTCTGCTGTGAGTCGGAATGACCCTCGTAGCTGATTTTGAAGTCGCTGGTCTCGAATAGGGTTTCGTCTGCACGGACGATCGAGAGCCAATGTGAGCGCGTTCCGTCCGGCGCCTCGAAGTCGTGCAGGTGGATCGCGGCTTTGTCGCCGAGCGAGAAGAAGTCGAGTCTGCGCAGTGCGACCTTCGCCTCGCTGCGCTCCATCCACGTGTGGGTGAGCGCGATTCGGCCCGTGAGTTCGAGTGCTGCGGGCATGCCTCGAAACCAGACCGAACCACGGATCGGGGCGGAGTTCGCGAGCAGGTCGACGGCGGGCTCCGAGCTGCGCGCCGCCGCGTCCCATGTCGCGGACGTGGCTGGCTCGAAGCGCAGGTCGATCTTGACCTTCTTCTTGTGGATCCTCAGCCCGTAGGGTTGCTTGCGCAGGTCGAGGTCGCTCGACCCGACCTCCAGCAACAGGCCGTGCGGCCCGAGGTTCCAGTTCTGTTGACTGCGGCCGTTGCGCCAGGAATGAACGTTGCCGTCGGGCTCGACGAAGTGCCCGTAGGCGACGCCGGTCTTCTCGCCCGGGCCCTCGTTCGTGATCAGGAAGCGCGCGAAGAGATGGTGCCCCGAATCGAAGCGCGCGACGAGATCCCAGTACTCCGACGCCGAGCCATCGTCGCTGATCCGTGATGCCGGATTGCCACGCGGCAGGGGTGTGGCCGCGAGCAGCGCGGGCACCAGCCATGCGAGCAGCACCACGGCGCGGATGCGTCGCGGCTGTGCAGCTGCGCGGGTGCATCCGCGGGTGGCCGGGTTGCTGAGTTTCACGCAGGCCTCGCGGCTTCGGGGTTCGGTCGCACACCTGGACGCTGCAAGGGTGCGGGAGCTTCATCCCAGGGACCGATCGTTTCGCCGCGTGCGCGGGCGGCGAAGGCCTGTGTGAGCCGCACACAATGGAATGTGATCGAAGCCACGGTCCAGATCGCGACCATGGGCATTCCGAGCTCGGGCGCGCCGGCGAGCACGGCGACCGTCAGCAGGATCAGATTCGGGTTGCGGCGGGCGGTGATGGTCCGAAACAGCGTGTCGATCGGTCGCCAGCAGTGTGTTTCGAGCGAAAACGCGAGCATGAAGACTCCCTCGAGCAGTCGGCCGGCCAGGTAGCCGCCGACCACGATCCAGGTGGCCGTGTCGACCAGGCCTGCCGCGCCGACTCCCCAGGCGAGGTACCAGAAGGGGGGGTGGATCAAGTCGAGACTGTGGTCGAGCACGTTCCCGATCGGGCTCGAGGTGAGTGTCACGCGCGCGAGCTTGCCGTCGACGGTGTCGAGGAAGGTCATCGCCCACGCTGCGAGGAGTCCGAGTCCGAAGTGCCCTTCCGCGAACAGCAGCAGCGCCGCGATCGCGAGCAGCCAGCTCGCGATCGTGACGACATTCGGGTGCACGCGTCGCTGGGCCAGCACCCGCACCACGGCGGCTGTTGGGGCCGGCCAGGCCCATTTCGTGATCAGGTCGGTGACGCTCTTGTAGGCGGCTCCGAACAGCTGCCGCTCGATCTCGGCCGCGGTCTCGGGCCGGGCGGGTAGCACGTAGGGGGCTTCCGCTTTTCGCAGCGATGCGATGTAGGCCGGTGTGATATCGGCCGGACAGACGCGCGGTAGGCCCGGGAGTCGAGTCTTTCCGTCGTCGTCGGGGGCGGCCAGCCAGGCACGAGCCTCGTCGAAGCGTGTGGCGTCGACATGGGCCGCAACCGGTGTGCCGCTGCCGCTTGCATCGGACCATGGGGCGAGCAACAACGTGCCCGGCGCCGCGATCAGGGCCTCGATCACCCGCGGGTCGAAGAGCGCGTCACCGCGTAGTATCACGACCGAGCCCGAGGCGGGTGCCCTGAAAGGTTCGCCCACTCGACTGCTCGTGATCTCCGCACAGCCCGCGATCCGGAGTGAGCGCTGCAGGCGCTCTTCGGGCGTCAGGCCCCAGATGGTCGTCTCTGCGCTTGATTCGGCGTGTACGATCCACGCGCGCGGTGCGCTATCGGTCGGTGAACTCGGCATCGATCTCGGAGCGGTCCGACGGGGGCAGGGGGCGCGAGGTTATCACAGCGACCGGCCAGCTGGGCTAACCTTCGCCGCTCTCTTGGGGGTTTTTGCCCATGTTTTCCGTCGCGCATCTGTCTGACCTGCACGCCACGCCGGTGCGGCCCGATGGTCTGCGGTCGTTGCTCAACAAGCGCTTCTTCGGCTGGCTGTCGTGGAACCTCCGGCGCAAGCGGGTCTATCGCAGCGACATCCTCGCTGCGCTGATCGACGATCTGCGCGAGACGAAGCCGGATCAGGTCGTCGTGACGGGCGACCTCACGAACATCGGACTCGAGAGTGAGTTCGAGGCCGCGCGCAGCTGGCTCGCGCGCATCGGTGATCCCGACCGCGTGTTTGCAATTCCCGGGAATCATGACGCCTACGTGGCGATCGACCCCGACCGCTCGCTCGCGCGCTGGGCCGAGTATCTGAAGTCCGATCGTTCGTCGGGGGCGTCCCCGGAAGTCGTCGGCGAGATCGAATACCCGACCGTGCGCCGCCGCGGACCGGTGGCCTTCGTCGGGGTCTGCTCCGCACACCCGACCTCGCTCTTCAAGGCCGGCGGCACGGTTGGGTCGGCTCAGCTCGAGCGACTCGAAGCGCTGCTCACGGAGTTGGGTGGCGCCGACCTCTGCCGAGTGGTGCTGATCCACCACCCAGTGACGGATGGCGCGACCTCGCCGCGGCGCTCGCTCTCGGACGCGGATTCGTTTCGGGCGGTTTTGCGCCGCGCGGGTGCGGATCTGGTGCTGCACGGTCACAACCACCGCTCGCAATTCTTCCAGGTGCCCGGGCCCGATGGGCCGATTCCGGTCGTCGGCGTGCGCTCCGCTTCGAATCGCGGCAACGACCCCGAGAAGCGTGCCCACTACCACCTCTACGACATCGAAGCAGCGCCCCGCGACGCACTCGGTCCACGTTTCCGCGTCAGTGTACGCGCGCGCGGCTACGACCCCGAGACCCGCCGATTCGCTCCCGAAGGCGAGCGAGTGCTCTAGCCCGCATTATTCATGAAGGTCCTGCTGCGGTCGCGCATCTACGCACTCTGAAACGAGAAATTGCCAATTGGCTCCTCGACGTACTGAAAGTACGCCTCCGGGGCCAATTGGCAATTTCTCGTTTCAGAGCACGCATCTGCACAACCTCGCGACGGACCTTCATGAATAATGCGGGCTAGCGGAGACGCTGTATCGGAGCGGCCAGGCGCGAATCCGGGGGCGATGCGCCGCGAAGTATTGGATGGGGAATTCGCGTCATTTCTTCGCCGCGGGGCCTTCGTGCTCCGCGAGGATCCGGTTCACCAGGACGAGGTCGGCAGGGCGGTCGACGTCGATCGCAGCTTCGGCCCAGGGCATCCGAACCGCCCGCACACGCGCGCCGACTGTCTGCGAGACGCGCTCGAATGCGGCGTCGAGGTCGAGACGCCGGAACAGGAACGCGAGCAACGCGCCGGGGCCGAATGCACTGACGAGCTTCCAGGGCTGCTTGCGGAAGCGTTCCGCACGCAGCCAGAATTCGGCGGCACGTTGGGCCTCGGGGGTCAGGAAGGCGAACAGGTTCGCACCCGAGATCCAGACGTCGCGGAACTTGAGCCAGGTGCGCTTCGTCTCGGGGTAGCGTGCCCGGATCACGTCCGACGTCACGACGGCGACCAGCAGGTCGGCCCCGTCGCTGTCCGCTCTGGTGATGTGCGTCACCATCTCGGGCGTGAGCAGCGCGTGGTCGGCCGTGACGACGAGCGCACGCTCGCCTGCCGTCACGTTCATGAGCAGGTCCGAGACGCTGCGGCTCGGGGAGTCGAGTGCGGTGCGGCATTCGAGGGATCCGTCAGCGAGCCACTGGGCCAGATCGGGCACTGCGTCGAGTGCGGACGGATCGTCGATGCAGACGACGATCCGGCTGATCTCGGGGCAGTCGCGCAGGACGCGGATCACGCGCAGCAGCATCGGCACGCCGCCGACATCGAGCAGGGCGTGGTGGGGTGCGGCGTCCGCCGCAGTGAGCGCGTCGGCGAATTCGTCGGATGCTCCGCGCCGTCCCGCGAGTACCAACGCGGTGAAGCTCTCCGAGTGCTTCTCCAAGGTCGTCCCCCCAAGCTGCGGAGCCGCCCGTGGGCGGCGCCGGGCAGAGGATACTCGCCCGCACGTGGACAAGCCTGCGTGCACGGGCTACCACCGCTCGCCGTGAGTGCGGGCCATCCCATGCACATCGGTGGCGTCCCGATCGGCGGCGGTGCGCCGCTGGTGTGGATCTCCGGCCTGAACGTGCTCGAAACTTCGGACGCCGCGGTCGCGTGCGCCGAGGCGTTGCGGGCCCTGGCGGAGCGTCACGGGCTGCCGCTCGTCTTCAAGGCATCGTTCGACAAGGCGAATCGCACACACGGGGACGCCTATCGCGGCCCGGGAATCGACGCGGGCCTGGAGATGCTCGCCCGCGTCAAGCACGAGACCGGCTTGCCGCTGATGACCGACGTGCACGAGCCCGCCCAGGCTGCGGCTGCGGCCGAGGTCGTCGATTGCCTCCAGATCCCGGCCTTCCTGGTGCGTCAGACCGACCTGATCGCGGCCGGTGCGGCGACCGGGCGGCCGTTGAACCTCAAGCGCGGTCAGTTCATCGCGCCCGCCGAGATGCGGTATGCGGTCGACAAAGCGGCGGCGCTCGGAGCGACCGAGGTGCTGGTCACCGAGCGCGGTAGCAGCTTTGGCTTCAATGATCTGGTGGTGGATATGCGCGGCCTCGTGACGCTCGCAGAGTTCGCACCGATCTGCTTCGACGCGACCCACGCGGCGCAGCGGCCCGGTGCTGCAGGAGGGGCCAGCGGCGGCGACCGGCGGATGGTCGCGCCGCTCGCCCGCGCGGCGGTGGCGACCGGTGTCGACGCGTTGTTCGTCGAGACCCACCCGAACCCCGACGCCGCACCCTGTGACGCGGCCTGCCAGCTCGGGTTCGATGCGTTCGAGGCGTTGGCGGTGGAGGTGAGCGCGATCCGGGCGGCGCTCGGCGGTTGACACCGCAGAGCGCTCATGAATGATGCGGGCTAAAGCGAGCTGGCTCGGGCGATGATGGAGACGGGTTCCTTCTCGTCTTCCCCGCGGCGGAAGCCCGCCCGCGCGGTATCGAGGTCTTCCCGCGAGTCGATTTCCTGCCACCACATGCCCGTGATGGACGTCGTTCGCACGAACATCGTCTGGGCCAGTGTGTTGACGACCGAGAGGTACCACTTGTTGAGTGCGTCGGGGTGCCGAGCCGTCCGTTCGAGGGCGTCTCGCCACGCTCTCACCCCGGAATCGCGGAACAGCAGCATGCCGATCGACTCCGCGTCGGTGGCTCCGAGCGAGAGCTTCTTGCCGATCGCGCGTAGCCGGCCGTCGGCGTCGAGGGTGACCTTCATGTCGTCCTCGTCGTATTCCGACTTGTGATTGACCGTGACGGTGATCGCGGCGCGGGGCCCGTCGAGCACAGCCTGGAGCACGTCGTCCTCGAACAGCGTGTCGCCGTTCAGCAGCAGGAAGTCTTCAGTCATCATGTGGCGGGCCAACCAGCAGGTGATCAGGTTGTCCGTCGTGGCGTAGAACGGGTTGTAGAGGCTGTCGACCGCGAGTCCTGGAATCGGGTGCGTGTTGAGGAAGTGTTCGACACGGTCGGCGCCAAAGCCGACCATGACGGTTGCGCGCTCGATCCCGCAGCTGGCGATCGTACTCAGCTGGATCTCGAGCGGGGGCCGATCCCCATCGACTGGGAGTAGGCACTTGGGCTCGGACGTAGTCAGAGGCATCAAGCGCTTGCCCTGGCCCGCGGCCAAAACGATGGCTCTCATGATAATCCTGGACCTATCTACTGCTTATGAGGATCGTTGCCTAGAGTCGCCCATCCGACCTAGGATTCGTTCGATGCGGGGCGGCCTGACTGTAGTTCAGCTCGACCACCCCGATCAATGGAGAATCTCCCCGCGGGGCAGGCCCGCATCCGTAGTGCTACACCCAGTCGGCCTCGAGTCTTACAAGCATGAGCGATGATGGACCGCAGCGGGTCTCCGGCCCGCCCCATCGGCCTCTCGGGCTGACCTTCTACCGCTACGTCGCCGCCGAGGCGCTGTGGCCGACGCTGTTCGCACTGCTGGGTCTGACCACCGTCGTGTTGACCAAGGATCTTCTCGGCTTCTCCGATCTCGTGATCAACCGCGGGATCAGCGGCTCGCTGGTCGCGATGATCGCGTTCTACGAGGCGGTCCCAATCACGGCATTGATGTTCCCGTTCTCGGTGTTGATGGGCTGCCTGGTCGCGATGGGGCGTATCGGCGCCGATCGAGAGATCCTGAGCCTCGAAGCCTCCGGTGTCGCACCCGCACGGATGATCGGGCCCGTGATCGTTTTCGCGGCTGTGATGACACTGCTGTCGGTCTGGCTGTCGGCATTCGCGACTCCATGGGCTTCCCGTTCCCTCGATAGGGCCTTCGAGGTGATCTCGCTCGAGAAGCCCTGGGCGCGCGTTCGGGCGGGTTCGGTCACCAAGTTCGGTGGCTGGCGGCTCGACGCGGCCGAGGTCTCGAGCGCGGGCAACGATCTCGAAAGCGTGCTGCTGTGGATTCCGGACATCGGCGAAACGGTCTTCGCGCGCTCGGCCCGGATCAGTGCCACCGACGTCGGTTCGATTTCGCGCGCTCGGCCCGGATCAGTGCCACCGACGTCGGTTCGATCGAGATCGAGCTGCGCGACGGCAGTGTCGTGCTTCCGTCCAACTCCGGCGGGAACCACTTGCGTTTCGAGACGATGACGACGCTGCTGCCCGATAGCGACAAGCAGGTGGAGCGCGACGCAGAGAAGCACCTGCAGGGACTCTCGTTTGCTGATCTCGACCAACGCGCGCTCACATTCATCCGAACCGAGAAGAAACGGATGCCTCGGGCGGCGATCGAGTACCAACGGCGCATCGCAATGCCGACTGCGACGTTGGTCTTCGGCTTCCTAGCGGCGCCGCTGTTCCTGATGCGTGGGAATTTCTCGCGCGCGAGCGGTGGTCTGACCGGGCTGCTGCTGACAATCGCCTATTACGGCCTGGTGCAGCTCGGCGAGGGGCTGATTCAGAGCAATCAAGTGACGGTCCTGACCGGCGTCTGGCTGCCCAATGGCGTGCTGATGTTGCTCGCCATTGTATTCCTGCTGCGGGTGTTGCGTAGGAAGGTGCTCGGCCACGCGTTCGACCGGCCCCGGCTGCCGAAGCACAAGACTTCGAAGCGGGAGCAGCGCTCCGATTACCGTCCGCGCCGCTATCCACTGCCGCGCTACATCGTGAGCCGCTTCCTGCAGCTCGCGCTGCTTACGTTCGGGGTGCTGGTGGTCGCGTATCTGCTGATCGACATCATGGAGCGGCTCGACTGGTTTGCCCGCTACGACGCCACCGGCCTCGAGGTTCTCCGCTTCTACGGGGCCCGTCTCCCGCTGCTTGCGTCGCGTGTGGTGCCGATGTCCGTGTTGGTCGCGACCGCGCTCACGGTGAGCCTGCTCGCGGTAGAGGGTGAACTGATCGGGATGCGGTCGTGCGGGATTCCGGCGCCGCGGGCGCTCCTGCCCGCGCTCACCTGTGCTCTGCTGATCGTCCCCGCGTTCTTCACGCTGAACAACGTCGTGGTTCCGCGCACGAACGCAATCGCCGACGAATTGAAGGTGACCGAGATCAAGGTCAGAAACGCAGCTGTAAAGATCCGGACCAAGGAGCCGCGCGAAGGCTCGGTCTGGCACCGCGCCCGCAATCGGGTGCTCGAAGCCGAGCGTTTCGATCCTGATCAGGGCGTCGCACGCAAGCTGTCGATCTACTATCTCGGCGAAGACGGCCTGCCGGTCCAGCGCATCGACGCCGAATCCGCCCACCACATCGGGCGAGGCGACTGGCGGCTCGTCGGCTCCAGCTTGATCGACCTCTCGGGTGAGACAATGCGCCTGGGCGAAGCTCCCCGCTACGCGACGCTCGGTCTGAAGAAGCCGGCAAAGGTCGACACCATGCACTTGAGTGTCGAGGCGCTCAGCGAGCGGATCGCCGAGGTCGAAGCCGACGGCCATGACGCGACGGCGTATCGCGTCGACTTCCAGGTAAAGCTCGCTCAGCCGCTGGCGTGCATCATCCTGCCCGCGCTCATGCTCTTCTTTGCGGTTGGTGGGCCGCCGTTTCCGGGGCCCGCGCAGAACCTGCTCGTCAGCGGGATCGTCGGGGTCAGTTACATCCTGCTTTCCGGGGTGTCGGCGTCGTTTGGCTACGGCCGGACGGTCTCGCCGGTAATCGGCGGATGGGGGCCGAACATCGTATTCTCGCTGGTGGCCGGATTCCTGGGCTTGCGTCTGTGGCGGCGCATGTAGCGACTCTTCGCAGCATCAGGACGTCAGGGCCGAGGACCGCGAGCTTCGGGGAGCGAATGAGACGAGACATTTTCAGCGACGAACACGAACTCTTCCGAGAGCAGTTCCGCCGCTTCGCCGAAGCCGAGATCGAGCCGAAAGTGAAGGGTTGGAACCGCGACGGCGCAACGGACCGCGAAACCTGGCGCAAGTGCGGCGACGCGGGCTATCTCGGCGCGAACGCGCCCGAGGAGTACGGCGGATCCGGCGGCGACTTCATCTTCGACGCGATCGTGATGGAGGAACTCGCGCGCATCCGGGCGCACGCGCTGATGGTCGGGCTTCACAGCGACATCTGCATGCCGTATCTGAAGGCCTACGGGAGTGCCGAGCAGAAGCAGAAGTACCTGCCGGGATGTATCTCGGGCGAGACGATCCTCGCTGTCGCAATGACTGAACCTGCGACCGGCTCCGATCTCGCGAACGTCCAGACGAAGGCGATCCGCGACGGCGACCACTACCTGGTGAACGGCGCCAAGACGTTCATCTCGAACGGCCAGATCGCGGACTTGATCATCGTCGTTGCGAAGACCGACCCGCAGGCGGATCCACCCCATGGCGGGATCAGCCTGCTGCTCGTCGAGGCCGATACGAAGGGCTTCGAACGCGGGAGAAATCTCGAGAAGCTCGGTCTGAAGGGGCAGGACACGAGCGAGTTGTTCTTTCGCGACTGTCGCGTGCCTGTCGCCAACCTGCTCGGCGGCGAAGGGCAGGGCTTCAAGATGCTGATGAACCAGCTGCAGCAGGAGCGCCTCAGCATCGCGGTCGCATCGATTGCTTCGTGCCGTCGCTCACTCGACGACACGATCGAGTATGTAAAGCAGCGCACCGCATTCGGCAAACGAATCGCAGCATTCCAGAACACGCAATTCAAACTGGCCGAACTCGCCACCGAGATCGAGATCGGACAGACCTTCATCGACAAGCTGCTTGTCGCTCACGTACGCGGCGACGACATCGTGACCGAAGTCAGCATGGCGAAGTACTGGGCCTCCGACCTCCAGAAGAAGGTCGCGGCGGAATGCCTGCAGCTGTTCGGCGGCTACGGCTTCATGACCGAGTATCCGATATCAGGTGATTACGCCGATGCCGCGGTGCAGAGCATCTACGCGGGTACCAACGAGATCATGAAACAGATCATCGCGAGGCGTATGGGCCTCGAGTAGGCCCCGCCGCGTATGCACCGTCGACACTGTCTGGTTGCCTTCTTCGCGGCTGGCATTCTATTGCCGGCCCTGACGCTCGCGGAAATGCGTGCCGAACGAATCGTTGCCGATACCGCGGATGAGCTGCTGATCGGGGGTCCCGAGGCGATTGGGGGCATTGGCGACTGGTACCTCGCCAACGACGTCATCGAGGTGATCATCGATGACCCGAGCCGGCGCTTCGCCAAGTCGAACCACGGCGGGACGATCGTCGATGCGGGCTTGCGCGATCGCAAGGGCGAGGATCAGTTCGCGCGGATCTTCCCGATCGTGAACCTCGACCAGCGGGTCTTCATCGACTTCGACCGGGTCGGCGCTGCGGCCGACGAGGCCGAGGGTTGGGCCCGGCTGGTCGTGGCCAACTCGGGGCGGATGAACTCGGTTCCACGCAATCGCGGTCTGACGCGCTGGATCGATCCGCTGGTGCCGAGCGCGGAACGACTCCAGCACGTCGCGGTCGAGACCGAGTACGCGGTGTTTCGCGGTGAACCGTTCGTGCATATCAAGACGACGTTTCACAACGACGGGCCGACGCCGGCGCCGATCTTTTCGTACGGCGACGTATGGATGCGCGGCGGGCGCAGCGGCCGAGCGTGGGTCGGCAACACGCTCGACCCCGATCTCTCGCGTGGATTTCACCACCTGAGTTTCGACCGCGCGAACGTGCTGGCCGCGGGCGACGCGATGGCTGCGTTCACCCACGTCGTCGTTCCCGGGTTGCCGCAGTATCCGCCGATAACGTACGCGATTTTCGCGCCCGAACGCACAGCGCGGCAGCTGCGCCAGTTCGGGGTCACGGGTGAGCACGTCACACTCGTGAACGCGTATTTCGGGGACCCGGATTGGGACCAGATGAGTCTGCCGCGCCTCGCGTCCGCACTGCGCAGCGAGCTCGCACCGGGCGAGAGCTGGAGTTTCCGGCGGCGCCTGCTGATCGTTGGAAGGCGAGACACCGCATCGGCGACGGATGTGATCTTTCCGCTACTCGGATATGCCGACGGAAGCAGCGGCATCCGCGGGCGCGTCGAGCCCGCGAACGTTCGCCACGTCATCATCGTGAGCGACACCGCGGTCGGTGCGCCGGTCACCCAGCTCGAGACCGATGTCGCGGGCGCCGAGGCCGGGCGCTACCGGGCGACGCTGCCGCCCGGCGACTATCGGCTGGAGATTCGCGCAGCCCAGCGTTCTCCTCAGGAAGTCGCGGCGACGGTTTCCACTGGGAGATTCACGAACATCGAAAGGGTCGCGCTCGCGGCTCCGGGCGTTCTGCACTTCGGCCCCGCGTTCGCGGATGGTGGCGCCGGGCGGATCGTCGTCGAGGGGCTCGGCGAGACGCCCGATCCCGCCTTCTTCCCGGAGCTGCTCGATTTCCGGCTGGATGGCCGTGCAACGGAGAGTGGCACGGAGATAAACGAGCTCCACTTCATCGGCAACGACCACGATCCCACGCGGGTCGAGATTGCGCCCGGTCGCTATCGGTTGACCGCGAGTCGCGGCTTCGAATTCGACATCGCCCAGGTCGAAGTCGAAGTACCGGGAGACGGTCGCGAGCTGCGCATCGAACCGTTTGCGCTCGAGCGCGTGATCGAGCTTCCGGGATTCGTCAGTGCCGACTTCCACGTGCACGCGCAGGCGAGCGACGACTCGGGAATGACGAACGAAGCCCGCCTGCGGAGTTTCGTAGCCGAGGCGATCGAAGTGATCGTCTCGACTGATCACGACCACGTGGCCTTCTTCGACCCTGCACTCGATCGGCTCGCTGTGCGTGATCAGATTCGGATCATTACCGGGGTCGAGGTGACGAGTAGTGCGCCGAGCCCCGCGGCCGCCTGGTCGATCGGACATCACAATGCCTGGCCGATCGAGCGCGAGCCGCACGCGCACCGCCAGGGAGCGCCTCCGAGCCAGAACATGACGGTTGCTGATCTCTACAGCCTGCTGCGCCACCGCTATGGCGCATCGGTGATCCAGCTGAATCACCCGCGTCGGTCGAAGCCCGGACGGGTTTCGGATGGCGCATTTCTGACCCACCTGGGGAACCTGGGGGAGGGCTTCGACCCGACACGGCCGATCGACGTCGCCCCGAACGATCAGCTGCTCGTTCGATCCTCGGATGGCCGCATGCGCGCGGTCGACTTCGATGCCATCGAGCTGTTCAACGGTTCCTCGTATTCGAAGTATCTCCAGATCCGAGACGACTGGCACGCGCTGCTGCGCCAGGGGTTTCGCGTGACTGCGACCGCCAACTCGGACACGCATGGGCCGGACGAGCCCGCGGGCTACCCACGAAACTACCTTCGCTTCGACCTCGCTGGCGACTGGGATGAAGCGCGCTGGAACGAGGCGGTGCTGGCCGGGCGGAGTTTCGGCACCAGCGGTCCGCTCATCACGGCATTCGAGGTGAACGGTGCCGGCGTAGGCGAGCTGGTCGCGGCTCCGGACGGGGCCGTCGCGATCCTGCTCGCGGTTGCCGCTGCGCCTTGGGTGCCGCTGGAGGAGGTTCGCCTGCTCGCAGACGGCGAGGTCGTGCGTCACTACCGCGCGGACGCGCCCGAGAAAGGCGGCGTGGTGCGGCTGCGCGCCGAGGAGCGACTCCGTTTCGAGCGCGATGTCTTCCTCACGCTCGAAGCCGGCGTTGCGCTCGACGCCGATCGCCGCACCTGGTTGGACGAGCGCAGCGGAGCCTATTCGGAGACGCTCGCGCCGGGCTTCGTCCCGATCGCATTCTCGAATCCGATCTTCGTCGATGTCGACGGCAACGGGCGTTTCGACGCGATCGGTCTCCCGCTCACGGCCGCGAGTGATCCGGTTCCCGTCGGCGTGGTCGCTGCGTCGACTGCGCTGTTCGCAGGGCTGTGGTGGCTCCGGCGTCGGCGGGCCGCTATTCGAGGCCCAGCATCTTGCTGATGCCGACGCGGTGGCCGCAGGTGAAGCCGCCGTCGACGATCAGCGTATGCCCCGTGATGTACGACGCCTCATCCGAGGCGAGGAAGAGCGCGGCATTCGCTATTTCTTCGGGCTGGCCCATGCGGCCCAGCTGTGTCGCTTCGACCACGCGCTCGAGGGGCTCCTTGAGACCCTCGACGAAGGTGCGGTCCATCAGCGGGGTCTCGATGAAGCCCGGGCAGACTGCGTTCACTCGGATGCCACGCCGCCCGTAGTCGATCGCCTGATTGCGCGTCAGCAGCACGACCCCCCCCTTCGAGGCGTTGTACGCGCTGCCGCCCTCGAAGCCCTCGATGCCCTCGACGCTCGCGATGTTGATCACGTTGCCGCTTCCCTGTTCGAGCATCTGCGTGATCACGTACTTGGAGCACAGGAAGGTGCCCTTCAAATTGATGTCGATGACACGGTCCCACTCATCGGCCTCGAGCATGTGGACCGGACCGCCGCCCGCTGTACCGGCAGAATTCACGAGCACGTCGATGCGCCCGAAACGCTCCACTGCATCCGAGACGGCGGCCGAGACGGCGGCTTCGTCGCGGACGTCACCGATATGGAAACTCTCTGCAGGCGTTGCCTCCGCGAGCTGCTTCCAGGCGGCGGGATCCGGTTGGGCGAGGTCGAAGCCGACGATGCGCGCACCCTCTTCGGCCATGCGCTGCGCGCACGCCGCGCCGATGCCCGACGCGGCTCCGGTAATGAATGCCCGTCCCCGGAAAGACGAAGTCTTTCCCGGCTCCTTGCGTGGTGCTGTCACCACCTCACAGCTCCCGTTGTCGGTAGGCCTCGAGGTCGTCGCCGAGCCGGGTTGCGAAGCGCGTGAAGCGTTCGAGGTCGCTCACGGTCAATGGCTGCCAGATCGCCTCGATCGCCTGGGCCCGCTCTCGATGGAGGCGCTCGAGCACTCGCCGCCCGGCAGGGGTGAGGGAATATTCGCGCTGGCGCGCGTCTGCCTGCGAGATCCGGGCTGTGACCAGCTCTCGATCCTGCAGCTGTCTCAGGGTGCGGGATACCGCTGCGGGCGAGCAGTCCCGACGCTTCGCGAACATCGACGGCATGAAGCTCTCGCCCGCGATCCTCGCTGAGTCCGATCGCTCGCGCGAGCTGAATGCGCCGCTCGCGGAAGAGGTCGGTCAGGCGCTGGAGGCTCTGGATCGCGGCGAGGGTCGCCGGCCGCGGTTTCTTGTTTGCATTGGCCATATATTTAACCTAGATTAACTGTTAACTTATCGATATAAAGGAAGGTAGCATGCATCGGCACGACGCGATTCGCGAAGTCTTCGGAGCCGCGGCACAGGCTTACGCTGCGAGCGCCATCCACTCGTGCGGGCCCGATCTCGCTGCAATGGTCGAAGCGGCGGAACTCACTGGGGACGAGCACGTGCTCGACCTCGGTTGCGGGACGGGCCACACCGCGATGGCGTTCGCGACTTGCTGCGCCGAGGTCGAAGGACTCGATCTGACCCCCCAGATGCTCGACGCGGGGCGACGAATGGCGCGCCAACGCGGCCTCGCGAACCTGCGATTCCGCGAAGGCGATGTCGCCGAGCTGCCGTATCCGGACGCATCGTTCGACGTGGTGACTTCGCGGCTTTCGGCTCACCACTACACGCGTCCCGAGCAGGCGGTGCGAGAAAGCGTGCGGGTACTGCGCCCCGGCGGACGGTTGCTGTGGATCGATTCGGTCTCTCCGACAGGCTGGGCGGCGGACACTTTCATGAATGCATTCGAGATCCTGCGCGATCGTTCCCACGTTCGAAACCACAGCAGCGATCAATGGGTTGCGATGTTGGAAAGTGCGGGTCTTTCCGCGAGTGTGTTGCGGCGCTGGAACTACCGGATCGAGTTCGACGCGTGGGTGGAGCGTGTCGCAACACCGTCGCTCGAAGTGGCAATGTTGCGTTCGCTGTTCGCGAGCGCCACCGACGAGCTACGCGATGCCTTCGGAATATCACCGGATCATTCGTTCGACATTCCGGCTGTGTTGTTGCGAGCACGAGCCTGACTCGATCCGCCGCACGCAGATCGTGCGCAGGGGTTGCAGTCGCGTTGCAAGTCGCGGCTCGATCGGCGACTGCCGAGCCGGAGTTGCGCACGGGTTCCCGCTTGCTTGCGCATCCCCGTTGCCCAGAATAAGGCTGGATAGCCGTGCGTTCGATAAGGCTGCATGGCCGGGGGAGGACGACACTGCTGCGTGCGCGACGGACTGCGCTCACTCGTTGCTTCAGCGATGTTGCTGTCGTTCGTCGCCATTCCCGGTTCCGGGTTCGCGCGCGAACCCTTGAAGGCCGAGGCGCGGCGTCAGATCCACCGGCTGCTCGAGGAAAAGCGCAGCCGGTCGCGGATCGAGCGCAAGCTGAGTTCCCGACTCGTGCTTGCGCTGAAGAAGCGACGCGGCCATCGAGTCGCGCGCGATCTGCCGTCGCTTCGAAACCGAGTCTCCGTCGACCGCTCCGGCCGGACCCTCGTCGACATCCGTGGCTCGGCCTCCGACGCGATGGTCCGACGGATCGAGGCACTCGGAGGTCGAGTCGTGAATCGCGTCCCGCGCTTCGGCGCGATTCGTGCTCGCATTCCGATCGGGGCAGTCGATCTGCTCGCTGCCGAGTCCGAGGTGCAATCGATCGCACCGGCTGAGTCCTACATGCTCCACGCCCTGAACGCCTCGGAGGGCGACGCCGCCCACGGCGCCGACATCGCGCGCCTCAACTACGGTGTCGACGGCAGCGGCGTGTCGATCTGCACGCTCTCCGACAGTGTGGATGAACTCGTGAACGTCCAGTCCACGGGCGATCTTCCCGCGATCGTTGGTGTTCTTCCCGGGCAGAGCGGCATTCCCGGAAGCAGCGAGGGGACCGCGATGATGGAGATCATCCACGACCTCGCTCCCGCAGCCGAACTCTTCTTCGCGTCAGCCATGGGTGGGCAGGCCCAATTTGCGCAGAACATTCTCGACCTGCAGGCCGCCGGCTGCGACGTGATCGTCGATGACGTGTTCTACTTTGCCGAGCCGGTATTCGAGGACGGCGTGGTAGCGCAGGCGGTGGCGACCGTCGTGGCGGCCGGCGTGGTCTACCTGTCGTCGGCGGGAAATTCAGGCAATCTGAATGACGGCTCTTCCGGGGTCTGGGAAGGCGACTACGTTTCGATTGCGCGGCCATCGGTGGTGACGTTCGGCGAGGCACACGACTTCGGTGGAAGCCGTAACTACAACGCTCTGACGCACGACCCGCCCTACGTGATCACGTTGACCTGGGCGGATTCCCAGGACGGTTCGGCGAACGACTACGATCTGTTTCTGCTCGACTCGACCCTAAGCGTCGTTCACGCGGCCTCGACCGACTACCAGAGTGGGATGCAGGATCCGTTCGAGATGATCGACTCGGGCGCCTACAACGACGAGGGCTCGAGTCTCGTGGTGATCCGTTACTCCGGTGAGGGTCGCTATCTGCATCTGAATACGCACCGCGGCCGGCTCGAGGTCGCCACCGACGGCCAGATCGCTGGTCACAGCGCCGCGGCAGCTGCGATCAGCGTTGCAGCGGTGGATGTCGGAGATTCGCAGGGCGCCTTCACGGGCGGCCCGGACAATCCAGTCGAGTGGTTCAGCTCGGACGGGCCGCGCAGGATCTTCTTCGACCCGCCCGGTGTTCCGGTGACGCCTGGAAATTTCGGATCGACGGGGGGCAAGCTGCGGGCGAAGCCCGATCTCGCAGCGGCCGATGGGGTTTCGACGTCGACCCCCGGCTTCAGCACCTTCTACGGCACGTCAGCCGCGGCGCCGCACGCCGCTGCGATTGCGGGCCTGATGCTCGACCGCTACCCGACGCTGAACCCGTATCAGGTTCGCGTTGTGATGCGGGCGACCGCTCTCGATATCGAGGCGGCAGGCGTCGATCGCGACTCCGGCACCGGCATCATCGATCCCGTTGCCGCACTCCAGCTGGGCCCGTCGTTCTTCTCGGTGCGTGCGTTGCCGCACGCAGGCGGTCTTGCGGTGATCGCGTTGGGCATCGCGTTCTCGGCGAGGCGAATGCGCCGCCGGATTCAGGGGCGGACCCAGAGTTCGTAGTTCACCGTGTGCCGTATGCGGGAAAAGCGGCTCTCCTCGAGAATCCGCCGCGCTTCGACTGCGCGCCCCGAGTTTCGCAGGATCACGCCGCTGATTTCGTACCTCTCGAGCCCATTTTCGAAATGGGCGCTCGCATGGGGGACCTGTTCGGCGCCGCCGCCGACGTACTGTGTCATCAGCATTCGCAGGTCTACGTCGTGGTCCCCGAGATTCTCGCGTTGCCGGGCCAGGTAGAGCTTCCGCACCTGTAGCGGGTGGGCGTGGTGGTGCATCGTCGCGATCCACATCCCGATGTCGGGCGGGGCGACTACGAAGCTGCCCTCTGGAACCGAGTTGTTCAGCTCCGAGGCCCAGCGGTAGAGGTCGTCCGGAACCTTGCGCCGGGGTCGTCCGATCCGAATGCCGACGTTGCCTGCGCCATGGTTGCGTTCGGAGAATGCGCTGAACTCGGGCACGAAGACGAGGAATGCAATGCAGCCCAGGATGAACGCGGCACGCGACAGAGCGCGGCGTCCGGGGCTGCGGCCGACGTGAAGCGGCGCGATCAGCAGCAGCACCATCAATGTCGGGATCGGCAGGCTCCACATCGCGCGCCAGTAGGACGGCCCCGTCACGTTTGCGCCGACCCAATGGTCCATATACGGGTTGAGCAGCACGAGCCAAGCCGCGAACGGCAGCGCGATCGCGAACCGCTGTGCGAGCCCGCGCGGGCTCACGGCCCACGCGAGCAGCATCGCGGTGATGCCGAAGATCAGCAGGTTTTCATGACCGAGCGTGAACCGCAACGCATTTTCTAGCTGGCTCCCAAATGCGTGCTCTTCGATCATCGGAGCCAGCATCGGCTGGAGGTTTCTCTTCAACAGCAATCCGATGGTGAGTACGTAGCTCGAAGCCAGCGCTCCGATCGCGAGTCGAAGCAGGCCGATCGGGGTCGGGCGGAGCACGCAGCACATCGCCATCAGAGCGCCGACCGGCGCGGCCCAGAGCGCCGAGGAACTGCACCCCACCGCAGCGGTTTGCGCGGCGGCGAGCAGCAGCCAACGCGCGGCGGTCGGCCGCAGCGCGAACGCGATCGCGTAGCTGTAGACAAGGGGCATGAAGACGAACAGAAAGATCCCCTTCCCCTGCCAGATTCGCACCAGGCCAAAATTTCCGAACCAGCGGTGCGTCTCGCCGACGCCGATCAGCACGACGAGGAGTGCGGCGACCGCCCACGGCCAGCCCACGGCCAGACGCGCGGGACCAGCTGACGGAACAGCTTTGCGTGCGCGAGCACGACCAGCGCTGCGAACACAGCGGCGGAGAACCAGTGGAACAGGAAGATCGCCCTAACGCCCGTCAGGTACGAGAGCGCGCCGTTCCATAATTCGTAGGTATGAATCCGGTGTGCGGGCTGGTGGAGTGGGAGGTTCTCGACGCCGAGCAGCGTGTCGCCCGCGAGCAGAGCGTGCTCCGGGAAATCGGCTGCAGCGACTGCGACATTCACGTAGAAGGCGTCGTCGTAGTCCGGGCGGTGGACTATGAGCGCGACCACGACGCAGATGAGCGCCATCCCCCACAGCGCGAGCTCGCGGGTGCGCCCGCGCACGGCGGGTGCGGCAACGGGTCGTTCGGCGAGCAGGAAGGTCACGGCGGCGAAACCCAGCAACGCCGTTGCGCTCCACCAGGACGTCGCGATTCCGGTACCCGTCGCGATGAATGCGACGCTGCCGATACCCGCCGCGAGGCCGGCGAATTGCAGCGACCAGCGAAGTCGCGTGCGCTCCGGCGCAGCCGGGGTGTCGGTCTCCGCAGGCTTTTCCCGCCGGCGCATGGCGCGTCGAATG
>JAFDEI010000080.1 GCA_019310425.1 Deltaproteobacteria bacterium
TCGTTGAACTTGCGGCACAGCACCCGCATCGCGTCGAAGCCGGCCCAGATGTAGTGGCTCGCGCCTTCGGCGCCGCCGCACAGCATCCTGCTGGCGAGCCCGTTGCGAATCCGCTCGGAACCCAGTGAGATGGCTTCGCTGCCGGTGCTACAGGCGCTGGAGTTCGTCGTGACCTGGTTGCCGAGTGCGAGCAGACCGGACAGCCGCGCCGAGATGCCGCTTGCCATCACCTGCTCGACCGCGGTGCTTCCGAGCCGCCGCACCTTCTTCGCGTTGGTGAGGGGCACGATCTTCGCCGCGATGGTGTCCATGCCGCCGATGCCGGTGCCGAAGACGGTGCCGGTATCCCAATCGACGCGCTCGTCGCCACGCTCGGGCCGCGTGAGGCCCGCGTTCTCCCAGGCTTCGAGTGCGGCGATCGACGCCACGCGGTGCCCCGAGTTCATCGCGAGCAGCTCGTCCTCGTCGAACAGGGCCTCCGCGAGTTCGTCGATTCCCTGCGGAACCCCGGCGACGTGTGAGCCAAAGCCCTGTTCCACCATGTTCTCGTTGACGCGGATTCCGCTCCGGCCCTTGCGGAGTGCGAGTTCGAAGTCGCGCAGGTTGTTGCCGTTTGCCGCAATCACGCCGAGTCCGGTGATCACCACGCGACGTCTCATCGCATCACTCCCATTCCGGACACATTTCCCGAGCAGACGACGGTACCGTCATCGAGCTTCATCTCCGCTTCGGCACGCAGCTTGCGCCGTCGCCAGAAGACCTTCTTGCATTCGACGGTCACGCGGTCGCCGGGTTTCACGATACCGCCGAAATCCACGCTCGCGTCGGTGAACAGCGTCATCATCTTCTCCGGGTCGTAGCCGCCCTCTTCGTGCGAAACCAGGAAGATTCCGAGCGCTACGATGCCCGCCTGAGCCATCGACTCGATCAGGATCACGCCCGGCGTTACCGGGTTCCCCGGAAAATGCCCACGATAGAAATCGGACTCGGGCCGGAATCGGTAACGCGAGACGATGTGGTCCTCATCGAGTTCGAGGATCTCGTCGATGAAACGGAACGGTTCCTGCTGCGGGATCGCCGCCAGCACTTCTTCGGATGTCATTGCCATCGGACTCATCGCTCCATCTTTCCGCCGCGCGACAGCTCCGACGCATTCGGGTAATCCGCGTAGGCAATTCGCTCGAAGGTGCCGACCTTCGCGCGCTTGACGGTGTAGATCGCCTCGTCGTCGACGAGCAACGTGGCATCGCCGATCACCATCGAGGCCCCCGAGCGTGCGAGGACGGTATAGCGCCGCACGTCGATCTCATAGCGGATGACCCGATCGTGCGGCCGGATCTGGCCGTAGAACTCGACCTCACCGCAGCCGAGCGCACGGCCCGAGCCGCTGCCGCCGCACCAACCGCAGAAGAAGCCGAGCAGCTGCCAGACACCGTCGACGCCCAGGCATCCGGGTTGCACCGGGTCACCGAGGAAATGGCATTGGAAGAACCAGTCGTCGAGGTGCACGTCGCGCTCCGCAACGATCCGACCTCGTGGGCCGTCGCGGCGGATCTCGAGGATGCGGTCGATCATGAGCATCGGCGGTGCGGGCAGCCGAAGCGTCCACTCAGGCGGTGCATCAGTCACGAGCGTGCCGTGCGACATCCCGAGAAGCTCCTCCTTGCTGAAGCTGTCGCGGGATTTGAAGTCATTGAAATTCACGCCTTGCTCCCGAATTGCAACAGATAGCTCGACCATGTCAGCCCGGAGCCGACTCCGACGAGAGCGATGTCGTCGAGGTCGGTCCACTTTTCCCAGTTCGTCGAGACGACCGACGCCGAACTCGCGCAGCCGGTATTCCCGAACCACTCGACGTTCGTATGGTGGCGGTCGCTGGGAATCTCGCACTTTCGGCATACCGTCTCGAGCATGCGCTGGTTGGCCTGGTGGCCGATGAAGTGAAATCGCCGCCCATCGCATTCGAACTCGTTCTTGAGCGCCATCAGGCAATGGCGCATGCGTTTGATCCCAAACGTCTGAACAGTGCGGCCGACTTGCCGGAAATGCCCACCGCGCGCCACGGTGACCTTGCCCCAGCCCGCCGGGCTCGAGTCGAGGGTGTTGCCGAGCACCGTCGCCCGCCCGCGATGCCGCGTCGAGACGACCGCAGCCGCTGCGCCGTCACCCCACAAGACCGCCGTCGAGCGATCGTTGTAGTCGACCGTCTTGGTGAGCGATTCCGGGACGACGAGCAGCACGTAGTCCGGGAGTTTCTCGGGCTGCATCAGGGAGAGCATGTAGAGCTGGGTGTAGAAGCTCGTACAGGCCGAATTGATGTCGAGCGCGGGCACTTCCATCTCGAGCGCGTTCGCGATCGTGCAGGCTTCCGACGGGATCTGCCAATCCGGGCCGGAGCCGCCCGCGATCACCATGCCGATGTCGCTGCGCGAGATGCCCGCGCGTGCGAGCGCGGCGTCGGCGGCACGCTGCCCCATGTCCGCGTTCGAGAGCTCCGCTGCTTCCATCGCCGCGAGTGGGTTCGCGTTGCGGGTCTCGCGGATGTAGTCGAGCGGCAGGACCGTGCGCCTCGAGCGGATGCCGACTCGCTCGATGATCCACTGATCGGTCGTGCCGATGTCGAGTTCCTCCAGGAACCGGTTGGTGATCTCGTTCGTCGGGTTGAAGTGCGCAATCGAATGCATCTGGAGGCTCACCGGATTGCCCCCGAGATGTGCTCGCCGCCATCGACGCGAATCACCTCACCGTTCACCCAGGCTGCATCGGGCGTGCTGAGCAGGTAGATCATGTTGGCGACATCGCGCGGCGTGGTGAGTCGGCCGAATGGGTTCCGCTGGCGGGCGGCTGCTTTCAGGTGGCTGCTACCCGGAATCGCCGCGAGCGCGGGGGTGTCGGTGACGCCGGCCTGAATCACGTTCGAGCGTACACCGTGCGGCGCCAGCTCGACCGCCATCGAGCGCGAGATCGACTCGAGCGCGACCTTGGCCGCCGCGACTGCGGCGTAGCCCTTCCAGGCGACTTCGTTGCCTTCGCTCGTCAGGCCGAAGACGCGGGCATCGTCGGCGAACAGCCCGCGCGCGAGCAGGGTCTGTGCCCAGCCGAGCAGCGAGGTCCCCATACTGAAGATCGTGCGCTCGAGGTCCTCGTCCTCGATGAAGGAGTGCTGGGGATACTCGGGCAGGCTGGCGAGTGACTGCAATGCGTCGGCGCCCTCGCCGAAGAGTTCGTCGACCGCCGCCGAGAGCTCAGCTTCCGAAACCCCGAGACGCTCGGCGAGTCGTTCGCGCCCCGCCATCGGTTCGACCTTCTCGGGTGCGATCAACTTGAGGTTGCCGAACGCGATCGAGTGCAACAGGACCTTGACCCGAGCTTCCGGGCCCGCCTCGGTGACCAGTGCAGCGAGGATTTCGTCGCGTTTGTCAGTCGCTAGCGCGTCGGCGTTGAAGCTCAGAAACTGTGCACCGCTATTGCGGATCTTCTCGAATTCGGGCTCGATCCGCGCCATTGCGCCGCGCCGATCGCGGTGCACCACACAGACGCTCATGCCGTTTTCAGCGAGCTTCTGCGCGGTGGCGAGTCCGAAGCCGCTCGAGCCCCCGAGGATCAGGGCCCAGTCGTCGCGCTCGAAGCCAGTGGTCAAATCCGTCGTCTCCCGATCCGCGCTGCGGGTCGTTGCCCGGTTGGCGGCTCTCGTCGATCCGTTCGAGGTTTCGATGCTGGGGAAATTCGGGGTGTCATCCATGCTCTGTCCGGTCGGCGGTGGGCGATCGGCGATTCGAGATCCACACGCTGCCGGGTCGGACTATCCCTGGAACCAAAATGACTCAGAGTCATGTTGGATCTACCTTAGATTATGACTTTAAGTCAGCTTTTGTCAAGCGACCGTGAAGATTCTGTAAAGAACGGGACTTCGCTCCGATCCTGCCGACCTGCGTCAGGTCCTATTCTGTGGGGGAATCAGCCCTCGAATCATCCAGCGCATCGAGTTTGGCATGCAATTTCGCCGCACAAGTCGGTCAGAGGCCGTGAGAGAATTCCGCCCCCGACCGCTCGCTGATGTAACCCTCGATTCGGCGCCAGTAGCCCTGGTCATCGCGCACGTTCTTGCATGAAGCACAGATCGGCAGCAGCCCACTCAGCGTCTCGACCTTGTCGAGCGCCTCGCGGAGTTCCGCGATCAGCCGCTCCCGCTCGTTCTCCACGAGTTTCCGCGCGGTGATCTCCGTGCCGATCGCGACGACGCTGATGACTCGCCCGTTTTCCCGGATCGGCACGAAACGCGTGATCCACCAGCTCTCGCGGTCGGTCACGACATGGCCCTCGATCACAGTGGTTTCTCCGGATTCGAAGACCTGCTCGATGCATCTGCGCAGCCCGGCGTGCAGGCGCTTCGGGATGATGTCGTAGATGATTCGGCCGACGACGTCGGACAGTTCCTGGCCCGGGAAGCTGTTCGTGATCAGAATGCGGCCGTCGCGGTCGAGGTCGGTGATGACGTACGGGACGTTTTCGAAGACGGCACGCCAACGCTCGAGCAATCGTTGATCCGGTGCCTCGGCGATCGCCATTCCGCACCTCCTCCGACGGGGGAGCATAGCGCTCCAAGGTCGATCGCGGTTCGCGCAATGCCGATTCCACTCGCGTCTCGTTGACGGCCGACCGTTATAGGTGTAGCTTGCTCAAAACGAAATCCACAGGGTGTTCCCAGTGACGACCCGCGACTTCCAGACCCGCACGACGCCGAATGCGCACACCGCACTTCGCGCTGTCTGCATTTCGGCTTCTCACGTCGACTGGAAGATCGCGACGGAGGCTGGAACCCCCTAGGCAGGACCGACATTCCAATTGGAAACGGCCCCCCGGGTGTTCAAACCCGGGGGGCCGTTTCCTTTCTTGGACGTGTCGACCGGAGGAAATCGCCAAGAGCATCACCCGAGGATCGGGAAGGCAGAGCAAGATGGGGTTTCGAAGCATCGTCCACGGATGGGGAATCGTCGCAGCCTGCGCGGTGGCGGCCTGTGAGGGAGATTTCACGGCCGTGTTCTCGTCGCCGGACCGCAATCCGGTCCCGGTACACGTCGAAACCGTGTCGTCCGAGCGCTCGCCCCCGGCCCTGGTCATCCCCGGTGTCGTCGAGGCGAAGTCCACACGTACACTCGGATTTCGCGCTTCCGGGCGAATCGCGCGGTTTCACGTCGAGCAGGGTGCGCGTGTTGCGGCGGGCGACGCGATCGCGGAATTCGATCTCGCGCAGCTCGAGGCCGAGCAGCGTTCGGCCCGGACCAACCTGGTGCGTGCGCAGGCCCGGCGACTCGAGGCTGCTCGGCGTGAGGGTGGGCATCGCCACTTGCTCGAACTGGCTGCTGTGGCGTCCGCGCCGGTCGCGTCACCCAGCATCGAGTTGCTGCTGCACGAAGCCGAGGTTCGCTACGCGCAGGCGCTGGTCGAACGGTCCAGGAGTCGGCTCGCTGCGGGCGTGTTGCGCGCTCCCGCGAACGGCATCGTCGATCGGCGCTACCGCGGCATCGGCGAGGCCGTGCTCGCGGGAGCTCCGGTCGTGAGGTTGACCGAACTCGACATCGTGGTGACTCGGGCGTCGCTGCCGCGTGCGTTGCAGCCGCTGCTTCGCGTCGGCGGATCTGCGGACGTGCGCCTCGGCGAGGAAGCCGCGGCTCCGTTGTCGGGCGTGATCGTGAGCGTGGGCGGAGGATCTGTAGCCGCGACCAGCGAGCTCGAGTTCGAGATCCGGGTCGAGAATCCGTTGCTCGCGTTGCGGCCCGGAATGCTGGTGGCGATTACGATCCCGGTCGAAGGTCCGGATGCGCTGTATACGATTCCGTTGGCTGCGGTGCGGCGTGGGATCGATGAACGGCCCTTCACTTTCGTAGTGGTCGGCCGTGGCGCGCAGTTGCAGGTCGAGCGGCGGCGTCTCGTGTTCGGTGGCCTTAATGGTGATCGCGTTGCGGTGGTCGACGGCCTCGCGGTCGGCGATCGGGTCGTGACGCACGGCCAGGATCTCGTAACGGTCGGCGACGCTGTGGGAATCGTCGGTGAGGGCCTCTAGCAGGCTGCTGTAGAAGTGCGGAGAGGGTTGCTGAAGCCGGGCGGGTGGGGGTCCCGTGCTCAAACATGCTCGGCACGCGGGCCGCGTCGCTCGCCGCCAGCCTCTCTGTCGCCTGCGCAACCGCGCCGGCGCGTGCATTGCCGTTCGACGCCCGCGAATCCGGCCGGTCCGGTTGCTATCCTGCACAGATGGGGGATCGCAGGGCCGCTGACCGCGACGCGTCACCCGCGTCCGGCAAAACGCTCGGCGCCGCGTGGAGCTGCGGGCTGTGGGTCGTGTTCGTGGCGATCGGACTGCTGCTCTACCGCGCAGCACTGGACGGTCCGTTCATCAACGACGACCGCCACTATCTGACCGCAAACGTCTACACAGCGGAAGCGAACCTCGAGAACGTCGTCGCGATCCTGGACCCGACCGGCCCCGCGAAGCTCACCACCGTCAACTACGCGCCGGTCCACCTGCTGTTCAGCATGGCGGAGCGCACCGCGTTCGGCGACGCGACGCGGGGCTATCACGTCGTCAACGTGTTGTTGCACGCGATCAACTGCGTGGTGTTGATCGCGCTGCTGATGGCCGGTGGCCTCGCGCGGGCGCCCGCTCTGATCGGCGGGCTGCTGTTCGCCGTCCATCCGGCGAACGTCGAAGCCGTGGGCTGGATCTCGCAGTCCAAGACGCTGCTGGCGTTCGGGTTGTGCGTGGGCGCGTTGCTGCTGCTGCACCGGCGTCCGCTGTGGGCCACGGTCTGCTATGCGCTGGCGTTGCTGACGAAATTCCTCGCGCTGCCGATCGTCTTCGTCGCTGCCGCGCTCGCGTGGGCGCGACCGGCGGAGTCCGCGCGTGCGCACACGGTCCGTTGGCTTGTCGTCTGGGTGGCGATCGCGTTGCTGGTCGCGGTCCCGCAGGTCGGTGCTTTCCTGCAGGGCGGCGCGTTCGAATACGCGCCGTTCGAAGACCCCGCGGTGCAGTTTCGCACCATCGCCGCGATCGGCGCGCGTTATCTGGTGATGGCGTCGACCGGGTACGGTGTTGCCTGCTTCCACGAACCGCTCCCGGTGCTGACCTGGACGAACCGCTGGTGGCTGCTGTCACTGCCCCTCGCTGTGTTCCTGCTCGGATGCCTGGTGGTGTCGCTGCGCGCGCGCAGCCCACAAGGCGCCTTCTGGGTGATGGCGGCGACGTCGTTCGCGCCGATCTCGCAGGTCTGGCCGTTTTTTTACGGGATGGCGGATCGCTACCTGTATTTCATCCTTCCCGGTCTGATCGGGGGCGCTTGGCTGTTGTGCGAAGCGTCGATCGAGCGCTTCGCGTGCGGCCGCGCACGCGCATTGCGGCGTGCGGCCGCCGGTTTCTTGCTGCTGCTCGCCGCCTGGTTCGCACTCGGCAGTCTGGCGCGCGCGCCGCTGTGGTCGGACGACGACTACGTGTACCTCGACGCGGCGCGCGCTTACCCGCGCGGCAGCAGCGCGCGCTACATCGAGGCCGTCAACGCCGCGCACGCCGGCGACGTGCGCGCGGCCGTCGCGGCACTGCGGGCCGGGGAGGGCGATCGGCCGTTGAGTGAGGTCCGACCACTGTCCGCAGACCCTCGGCTTGCACCATTGTTCGGTACACGGGAGTTCGCCGATTACGTCCGCGAGCTCGCCGTGGCGCGCATCGAGCTGGCGCGGCGGGGCGGTTACGAAACCCCCAGCTGGCTGCGATCGGTCGGCTCGGCGCACGAGGCGCTCGGCCACTACGACGAAGCGATCGCGGTCTACGAGCGCGCGATCCGCATGGAACCGCCCGAGAAGTCCATCCTGCTGCGCGATCTGGAGCGCGCGCGGCGCGCGCGGCGGGAGGCGCTGTTCGACGACCGCGGCGCCGACACCACACCGCGCTAGCCTCCCTCGCTGCTTTCCCGAACATCCTGTCATCGGATCTGGCGAATCCGCAGCTCGTTCTAGCGATCTTCGCCGACCCGTCTCGATGCTCGAAGCGAGGGGCCGGATGGCAAGACCGGGGTCGCCATCATCGTCGAGCGACGAGGTCGTACAGCGGGTTCTGCTCGCCTCGCCGTAATTCCCCCTGCAACGACCGCGGTGCTGACTTCGTCTGTTCAGGGTGCGATTGCGCCGCGGGAAGCCACCGTCCATACAGACGCCTGGGGGTCCTACATGGTGCTCAGCAAGAAAGGGATCGACCATTGGCCTCGCAAGGGAGGACGCAATCGTCATGCGCTGGATGGGCTGCGGGAGCCCACACCGTTTTCGGCAACCTCGAGACATGGTTACGCGGAACCTTCCACGGGGTCAGCCCGAAGCATCTTCCGCCGGACGCATCTGGTTCACATCAATCGACGTAGCCGAGCTTACGTAGCGCTTCGCGGTCCTCGGCCGTGAGCGCGGTCGCGGGCGTCGCACGGGTGGGCTCCGCCGCGAGCCAGTGCTCGAGATGCCGCCGCAGCGCGGCGACCTCGGGATGGTCGGGCCGGTAGCGGTCGTTCGTCTCGTGCGGGTCGTCGGCGACGTTGTAGAGCTCCCAGGCCTCGTCGTCGGGCAGGAGCGGAGTCCAGATCAACTTCCAGTCGCCGAGTGTGACCGCACGGAAGCGGCCGGTGACGTCGTTGCGCTGCCGTCGTCGCACGAGCTCGGGAAAGAAGGAGGTGCCGCTCTCGACGAAGACGGGCTCGGGCGGGACGTCGTCGCCGCGAAGGCTCGCAGCGAGCGACCGCCCCTCGAACAACACCGACATCTCGGGCGGTGCCGGGCGGCCGAGCACGTCGAAGAGCGTGGGCGCGACGTCTACGAGCGAAACCCAGCCGCTGCGCCGCCCCGCGCCGTGCCACGGATGCTCGGGCGGCAGCACGAAGCCGAGGGGCACGCGGCTCGACGCGTTGTATACGTAATCGCCGTGGTCGAAGTAGAAGTCGTGCTCACCCAGGCTCTCGCCGTGGTCGGCCGCGAACACGATCACGGTGCGCGGGAATCGCCGGCGCAGCGTCTCGATGAGCCGCTCGATCTCGCGGTCGACCATGCGGATGTCGCCCGCGTAGAGTCGGCGGATGTGCTCGTTCTCGGCGTCCTCGAGCGGGTTCCGGTGGGCGAGTTCGGATTTGCTCAGGCCCTCGGGAAACTCGAGGAAGAGGTCGTCGGGCTCGCCACTGCGGGGCTGGCGGCCGAAGCCCTCGCGGAAGCGGCCGGTGTAGTCCGGGTCGATGCTGTCCGCGATCTCGGATGTTGGGTGGTAGGGGACGTGGGGGTCGATGTAGTGGACCCATGCGAAGAGCGGCCGGTCGGAATCGGCGGACTCGAGCCACCGGATCGCGGTGTCGGTGGTGCGTCGCGCATCGCGCACGTCGAACGCGGCGTCGTAGACGTCGAAGCCCGCGTCGAGCCCACGCACCGAGGCGAGCAGCAGGTTTGTCACGACGGCCATCGTCTGATAGCCGTCGGCCTGCAGCGCCTCGGCAATCGTGACCATTTCGGCCGGCAGCTGGCTGCCGAGGGCGCGCACGCCCGTGACGTGCGGGTACGCGCCCGTGAGCAGCGAGGCCAGCGCGGGCGTGGTTCTCGGCACGGGCGCGAGCGCCTGCTCGAAGTAGACACCGGATCCGAGCAGGGCGTCGAGCGCTGGGCTCGTGGGCCAGTCGTAGCCGTTCATACTCAGGTAGTCGGGGCGCAGCGTGTCGATCGTGAGCAGCAGGACGTTCCAGCGGGGCGTGTCCTGCGGTTCGATCGGGGGCTCGAGCGATACGGCGAGGCGCGCCGCGGTCTGCAGACGCAGCTGCCGCGCCTGGCGCAGCACCTCGGCCTGCAGCGGGCTTCGGTCCGCCTGCGCGACGGTGGCCTCGATCGCGAGGTCGAGCTCGCCGATGGCTTCGTTGAGGCGCTTCGCACGCACCAGGGCCCGCGCGAGCACGAAGCGCGCGGTGGCTTGGTCGTCGCTCGCGGCCAGCATCGCGCGATACTCCGCGAGCGCCCACTCGCGCTGTTCGAGCTGCTCGAGCACGCCGGCGAAATTCTGGTGGAAGACGGCGCTGTCGGGTACGAGCTCGACCGCGATCTGCATCTGGTCGCGGGCTTCGGCGAAGCGGCCGCTCAAGAGGTATGCCGTCCCCAGTGAATCTCTGGCCTGGGCGTGATCGGGCCGCAGCTCGATGGCGCGCTTGAACGCCGCGATGGCCTGTCTCCGGAGGGATTCGGGATCTTCCTGCGGAAGCAGGGATCGCTTGATCGTGGATTCGCCGATCTTCTGGAAGGCGAGAAACGACTTCGGGTACTTCGTTGCAGAGTCCTGCGCGAGGAGTCCGTCGTTCGCGAAGACGGCGCTGCGCTGCCAGCTCAGGGCGCCGCACGCGACCACCGCGAGCAGGCCCGCGACGATCGCGGGAGCCGGTGGCCGCGCGCCGACCGCGGCGTTCCGGCGGGGTCCGACTCGTTCGAGCAGGCCCGCGGCCGAGTGGACCACGAGCGCGATCAACCCGAGCGCGGGCAGGTACTGGAAGTGGTCTGCCGTGAGGGAGAATTGGTGATAGTAGATGTCGAAGAACCCCATCACCGGGAACATCGCGACCAGATACCAGCCGACTCCGAGCAGGGCCGGTCGGGTCCCGCGGTCGCGCCCCAGCCAGGCTGCGGCGATCACGACCGCAATCGTGAGATTCGGAATCCACGCGGCCGCGCTCATCGGGTCGACTCGCCAGAGCGGGTAGAAGAACGCGAGTCCGGTTGGGACGAGGATCTTCGTGGCGTGGAATCCGGTGATCCAGCCCGATCGAGCGAGTCGCGTGAGCAGATCGGCATCGTAGGCGGCGCCACCTGCGCCCGTGACCGCGATCTCGTGCCAGATCGTGAGCCCGGCCATCGCTGCGGCCAGTGCGAAGAAGGGCAGAGTGGGGACGACGCTGCGCCACCGGAGCGGTGGTCGGCAGACCCACGCGTGGAGCAGGAGCAGCGCCGGTAACACGACGGTGGCGGATTTCGCGAGCAGCGCGGCCGCGAAGCACGCGAGCGACGCGACGTAGCGCGATCGGCCTTCACCGGCGTCGTAGGCGAGATAGGCGTGGAGTGCGAGGAAGAAGAACGCGCCCGATAACGGGTTCTTCTGCTCGTAGATCCAAACCACGGATTCGACCTGGACCGGATGCAGCGCGAACAGGCAGGCCGCGACGAACGCGCCGCGAACCCCGATGCGCGCGAGCAGGCCCCAGACGAGCAGGCTGTTGAACGCGTGCAGCAGCACGCTCACGAGCTGGTAGGCGCGTGGGTCGAGCCCGAACAGGTGGCGCTCGAACCAGAGCAGCGTGTACGTGAGCGGCTGGTACTGGTCGAGGCGCGTGTAGACGTCGCTCGCTCCGGGAGACCAGATACTGAGCAGGCCGTGCAGCGAAAGCAGGCGCGGATTCTCGACGACGACCCGCGTGTCGCTCATCAGGAAGTTGCCCTGCATCGCGGGCTGGAACGCGATGTAGATTCCGAGCAGCAGACCCGACGCGAGGATCCAGTGGTACGACGGTCGGCTGTGAGCTGCGTCGGTCACGGCGTGGCGAAGTGTAGCGTCTGCTGCGGCCCGTTCAGAGATCGTCGCGACTCGCGCTCGCCGCCGGGTCCCGTCGTTCCCCGCAGGCGCTTGAAATAGCCTCCAAACTCGGTCATGGAGTAGATTCCCAGCTCGTAATTCCCATCCCCGGGTGGCTGGCGAACGAAGGGATTATCAGATGGCTGCTAGAGCAATTCTGGTGGATGGGGTGATTTACCAGAAGAAGGCGACACCCGAGCCAACCCGGGGCCTCCATACAGTGAATGCACCTGGTGCCGCGGCGAGGAAGAGGACACGCGACGAAGCCGGCAAGACGATTCGAGCCGCGACGATCCCGAAATCGTGGCGCTCGAGATCGGGCGAATCAAGAGTGGCGCGCCGCGCGCGCTTGCTGCTCGCCACCCTCTGCGTTGCGGCCTGCGGAGGCGATCCCGAGCCCACCGCCTCCCAACCCGTGCCTGCCGCGGCCACCACACCGCAGCCCAATGTGGTGCTCGTAACCTGGGATACGGTTCGCGCCGATCACATCGCCGCACCCGGTACGCCGCGTCACCTCACCCACACGCCGCACTGGGACCGGCTCGCGGCAGAAGGCGTGGTGTTCGTAGAGGCCCGCAGCCCCACGCCGATGACCTTGCCATCGCATGCCTCGATCCTGACGGGCCTCCAGCCCCCCGCACACGGCGCGCGAGACAACGGCATCTTCACGCTGCGCGACTCCGTCTCGACGCTCGCCGGCGAATTCGCCGCAGCCGGCTACCAGACGGCGGCCTTCGTGTCTGCCGAGGTGCTCGGGCAGCGCTACGGGCTTGCCCGCGGGTTCGACCACTACGACGATTATGTGATGAAGATCCCCGGTGTCCTCACCGTTCCGACGCGCAAAGGGCGCGAGACCGCCGAGGCCACACTTCGCTACATCGACAAGGCCGATCCCGTACGGCCCATCTTCATCTGGGTTCATCTGTTCGATCCCCACCGCGAGTGGGACGCGCCCGAGTTCTTCGCAGATCGTTTCGACCCATATCGTGCCGAGATCGCCTATGCAGATAGCCAGACCGCGTTGCTGCTCGATGGGCTTGCAGGACGCGGACGCCTCGATGACGCCATCGTGATCGTGACGAGCGACCACGGCGAATCACTCGGCGAGCACGGAGAGGCGACGCACTCCTTCTTCGCCTACGACAGCACACTGCGAGTTCCGCTGTTGGTCTGGTCCAGCCCTTCGTCCGAGCGTGTTGCGCAGCCTGGTGCCCGCATCCCGGGCCCGGCTTCACTCGTCGATATCGCGCCGACGCTGCGCGAGCTGGTGGGCCTCGCCCCACAGCGAAGCGACGGCCACTCGCTCGTCGCCCAGCTCGACGGCTCCCCCGTGCCCGCGCGCGACCTTCCCATCGAGAGCGTCGCCCCCGCCTATGGCTACGGAACGCGACCGATCTTTGGTGTCGTGAGCAGCCATGGCGAAGCGTGGTACGATCTGCCGCGGCGCGAGCGCTACGACCTCGCAGCCGATCCCGGCCAGCTGCAGAATCTCTACACGGATGCCGACGCCGAGCGCGCCGATGCGCTGTTCGCTCGCTTCCGGCGCGATTGGCCCCCCGCCTCCGGCCGCATCGAACTCGACGCGGCTTCGCGGTCGCGGCTCGAGGCGCTGGGCTACGTCACGGGCATCGATCCGATCGACGACGCGAGCGTCGAGGACCCGAAGGACTGGATCGGGCTCAACTCGTTTCTCGCCAGGAAGCACCTGCTGCGGCCCCCGCGCAGCGTACTGGCCGAAGCGCGGGCGCTGCGGGAGCAGTACGGGCTCGTGCCCGTACTCGTGGAATTCGAGGTGCATCTGCTCTCGACGATGAGTCGCTCGGCCGATTCTCGGGCATTGCTCGCAGCCGCCGTGCAGGCGTACCCCGACAACTCCGAGCTTGCTGCGAAGCTAGCAGTGGAGACACGACGGCTCGATATGCTGACCACGAGGGCGCAGCGCATCGAGCGCGAGTTGAGCTCCAACCCCGACGACGCGATGCTGCTTCGCCAGCTTGCGATCGCGCTCCACATGCAGCAGGATTTCAAACGAGCCGCGGAGTTCTATCGCGCCAGTCTTGCCACCGCTCCCGACGACCTCGACACGCTCCAGAACCTCGGTCTCGTGCTGGTTGCCGACGAGCGCAACGCCGAGGCCATCGAGGTGTTGGAAGATCTCATGACGCGCGACGGGTACACGGCTGAGCACGCGTGCACGGCGGGGCGCACGCTCGCGTTTCAGCTGTTGCGGCGTACGCGTGGCGTGGCTGCGCTCGAAGAGTGCCGCGCACGGGGCGGGCATCTCGGCGAGCTCGATGAGGCGATTCTGTCCGGGCTCCGCGAGGACGCAATACCCTCGAGCTGACTCGCGCCCGCCGCCGGATCCCGCCGTTCCCCGTGTCGCCTCTGAGTTGGGCTGAGAATCCGGTCCAAATCGAAGCTTGGATTGCCGCGTCGGTACCGAGGAGGGTCTACATGCGATCTCTATTCTTACCCGCCCCTTCAGCTCCGCCGTAGTGTTGCGGAAATAGCGCCACCGCCCACTGGGGTCGTTTCCAATCGAAGACGCGCTCGCGGCTATGGCGGAGAAGGGTGGGCTCGAAGTTCCATTGTGTGCTGGCACTCGAGATGGCCCCCGCCCCGTTGAACAGCACGCCAATCGCGACGAGCAGGGCGAGAACAGCCGACTCGAGGCTTCGTCGCATGCTGTGATTCTTCATCGAATTCTCGTGCCCGCTGAGGGCGGCCGCGAGGGCCAGGATTCCCAGCACCACGATCACCGGCACGATATCCGTCGAGTAGCGGGCGCCGTAGCACTCGCCCGCGTGCCAACCGCGGAAGGAGCCCAGCTGCGTTCAAGGACATTCTGGACATTGAGCGTCGCGACTGCAACGCATTGAAATCTCTCTGCCTATCCGGTCGCTCCGCCCCGTGACCGGACGTGACATGGCTAGGGCGCATTCTGATGTTCCAAGGAGAACAACCGAATGCAATTCCCGATTACGCTCTTGGAGTTCCAGGCCTGTGCATGCGGGGCATGATCGTTGCCGCGCGCTATTGGACTGGTTCTAGCCACTCTCGAGTGGCGCTCTTGAATGTCGGGCCGTATGGCTGGCGATGCTGTGCTGCACCCCGCCGTGCCCGACTCGGCGTACCGACCCCCTCGCCGCGGACAGCGACGGGGACGGCTTCGACGACGGTGTCGAGGTGGCGGTGGGGACGGACCCGAACGACCACAAGTCCTTCCCGGCGAGCGTGCCGCTGCTCGGGCCGTGGGGGCTCGGTGTGCTGATCGCCCTGCTCTTCTCCGTTAGCGGCCTGGTGCGACGTAGGGCCATTCCCGGCTGAAGGAGCGGGGCGGTGCGGGAATTCAAGCGGCGACCATTCGAGGCCAAGTGGGGCCCCAGACAGAAACCGCATGCGCAACTAACCGGCGAACGCAGCTCCGTGCATGGCAAACTCGCCTGTCCGGCCACTTTCCTGTTCTCTCGAGCACACGAATTGGATGCGATTGCTCTGCCGATTCGCTCCGCCGTGTCGGCACGAGCATTCCTGGGTGTCTGCAAAACCCGCCCGACGGCGGCTCCCCCGTGCCAACGACAGGCCGCGATCGGTAGTTCATGCGAGCAGCGAGCTCGGGCGCTGCGAACGCGTTTTCGCGCACTCAACACCCCGCGGCCGGAGTCGGGGAGGGGTCGAAGCGACTGAGTTCGAGCGGAGATCCCTCCCCGACTCCGGCCGCGGGCGCGCCCCGACTCCGGCCGCGGGCGCGCCGAGCACCGATCGCGCAAGAGATGCCTTCTCCGGGGAGTGTGGGGATCGGCGGAGCGAATCGGATAGCCGGCGAAGTCAGAGGTACAAGGCAGAGTAATTCCTATTACTCCTCTCTCACATGCCCGGAGAGCTTGCTCCTCGCTCGACAAGAATCCCGACAACGCCTCTTCGAAGCCTTCCCGGTTCTTCGTGAACGTCGCCGGCAGCCAGACTGCATCACATCCCCCCGCTCCTTTACGTATCATGGAGCGGAGGGTTTTTCAGCAGCCGGCTGGCCCGCCGATACACGAGCGCCGTGTTCGGGAGCGCCGTCGGGCCTTGCTATGGTCCCGCCCATGACCGGGACCGAAGGCTTCGCCGCAGCCGATCTGCTCGCGTACATCGACTGTTCGCCGACGCCGTATCACGCGGTG
>JAFDEI010000252.1 GCA_019310425.1 Deltaproteobacteria bacterium
TCGAGGTCTCGGTAGATGTCGGCGTGGTCGAATTCCACCGACGTCACGACCAGTGTTCGCGCTCCGTAATGGAGGAACTTCGGTGTCTTGTCGAAGAAAGCCGTGTCGTACTCATCGCCCTCGACGACGAAGTGCTCACCACCAGCCTCGCGGAAACTGCCGTCGAAATCGTGGACATAGCCGCCGACCAGCAACGACGGATCGCGAGCAGTGGCCAGCAGGATGGACGCAACCAGGCTCGTGGTGGTGGTCTTGCCGTGAGTGCCCGACACCACCACGGAATGCTTGCCCGCGATTGCGTGTTCGTAGAGCGCATCCGGAAACGACAGGTAGGACAGGCCCTCGTCGATCGCGGTGCGCGCCTCGACGTTGTCGGGGCCGACCGCGTTCCCGATCACGACCAGGTCGGGCGGGCCGTCCAATACGTGTTCAGCCGCAAAATGATGGTAGGGCCGGATGCCCCAACCCATGAGTGCGGTGCTCATCGGCGGATAGAGATTCTCATCGGAGCCGGTGACGTGAATTCCGCGCGCCTTCAGCAGGCCCGCGAGTGAGCCCATACCGGTACCCGCGATCGCGACGAAGTGCACGTGGCGCAGCGAGGAGTTCACGCCCGCTAGCCCGAGAAGGCCGCGTCCATGATGTGGTCATGGACCACGGGACGTAGCCCGAACTTGCTCCGCTTCGCCACCAGGTGAACCCGGTTCGTGAGCATCACCACTGCGGCGTCACGCTCGAAGTCGATCCATAGCGACGTGCCGGTGAAGCCCAGATGGCCCACCGAATTCGCGGAGAAGTGTTCCCCCGAGGACGATGCCCCCTTCGTCGGCGTGTCCCAGCCGAGCGCCCAGTCCGAGTTCTCTGGCATTCGCTGGCGCGTGCAGAACGATGCCAGCAGTTCGCGCGGCATCAGCTCGCTGCGGCCGTGATGAACGTCGAGCATGACCTGCGCAAAGCGCATGACATCGTCGACTGGAGCAAACAGACCTGCGTGCCCCGCAACACCGCCCATCGCAGATGCGTTCGGATCGTGTACCTCGCCCCAGACGATGCGGTTGCGCCACGGACAGTTTTCTGTGCCCGCGTACTCACGCCGTTCCGGCTCGGAGAGCTTTGAACCAGCCGTGGTGTTGTGAATGAAACCGGTTCGCTCCATCCCGAAGGGCTCGAAGATGTGCTCGCGGCAGTATTCGTCGAGCGGCTGCTGCGCTACCGCCTCGACGAGCGCGCCGAGCGCGATGAAATCGAGGTCACCGTATACCGCCGCCTCACCCGGCTCGTGTACCAGCCCCGACCGCAGGATCCGGTCGATGATCAGCTCACGAGCTTCGGGCGTCGCGAGGAGGGACTCGCCGGTCTTGCGTTCCTTCTCAAGCAGTACCTCGTGGTACCCACGCCACGGCTTCAGCCCCGAAGAATGCGTAAGCAGGTGCCGAATCGTCACCAGGTCCTTGTCGCGCTCGGAGAAGACCGGCAGCGCCTTCGCAACCGGGTCGTCGAGCGCGATCGCGCCCGCGTGCACGAGTTGCAGCACCGCAGTGGTGGTTGCGATCGGCTTCGTGAGCGATGCGAGGTCGAAGATCGTCGCCTGCGTCATCGGCATTCGCTCGGGGCGGAGCACCGCCATACCGCGAACAGAGAGGTGCTCGACCATCTCGTCCTCGCGCCGCACCTTCGCCATCACGACCGCGCCCGGAATCTCGGCATTCGCGATCGCCTTGTCGATTGCGCGGTCGACCCGCGCGAGCTTGCGCCTTACCACTGCCCACTTCATGCCGCCCGCTTCACCCCCTGCTCCACGATGTGGATCAATCCCGCATCGCCGTCGATGGTAGCGCGACAGCCGACGGCCCAGGTGGTGTTCGAGCGCAGGTGCCCGAACGGCAACCCACTCACGAACGGCACGCCGAGCGGGCGGAACGCGTCGCTGATCACGTCCAGCACACCGATCTCGGGAAAACGTTCGTCGCGGCAACTCGAGAAATCGCCGATCCCGATGCCGGCCAACCGCGCGAATTTCCCCGCGCCTCGAAGCTGCTGCAACATGCGATCGATCCGGTACGGACGCTCTCCGACATCTTCGAGCAGCAGGATCGCACCGCGCGTATCGACCTCCCAGGTCGTTCCGATGCTCGCCACGACCAGCGAGAGCGAACCACCCACGAGCCGCCCCTCGGCGCGCCCGCCGCCGTGCGCGTCGCCACGAATCGGCCGCGTCAGATCCGCGGTTCCACAGAGCCGCGCAACCAGCAGATCGATCGAATCCGGGTCGACGTTGTCGCCGCGGTCGAGCATCGGCCCGTGGAAGCTCATCAGCCCTGCGCAACGCCGCTGCCAGAGCAGCAGTGCAGTGATGTCGCTGTAGCCCACGAGCGGCTTCGACGCGGCGCGGACGCGCCGGGCATCGAGGGCCGCGAGGATCCGGTCGCAGCCGTAGCCGCCGCGCGCGCAGACGATGCCGTCGACACGATCGTCGTCGATGAAGCCCATGAACTCGTCGGCGCGGCGCGCGTCGTCACCCGCCAGATAGCCGCAGCGATCGAGCAGATCGTCGCGGCGCAGCGTCTCGAAGCCCGCGTTTCGAAGCAGCGCCTCGCCGGCAGCGAGCTTCTGCGGATCGACCGGACCGCCCGGGGCCACGATACCGAGGACAGCGCCGGGAGCGAGTGCGCGCGGTTTGATCAGACGCGGCACCTAGAAGGGTACTTCCTCGGGATCGTGGTAGTCGCCGTCAGACATTGCGCCCTGGGGCCCCGAAAAGCCCTGCCCCGGACCCTCACTGTCGAGATGCGACGTATCGAGGTCGCGGAAGACGGCATACTTCTTCTCGAACGTCAGTTTTACGGTCCCGGTCGGGCCGTTGCGCTGTTTCGCGATGATCAGCTCGGCGAGCTTGTGGTTCTCCTCGGTCGGGTTGTAGACCTCGTCGCGGTAGATGAACGCGATCACGTCCGCATCCTGTTCGATCGCACCCGACTCACGCAGGTCGCCCATGTTCGGGCGACGCTTGTCCGGATCGCGCTGCTCGGGGCCACGGTTCAGCTGCGACAGTGCAAGCACCGGCAGATTCAACTCCTTGGCGAGCGCCTTCAGGCCGTGGCTGATCTCGGCGATTTCGAGGTCCTTGCGGCTGGTCCGTGTATCGCCGTGGGCGAGCTGCAGGTAGTCGACCATCACCATGTCGAGCCCACGCTCAGAGTTGAGCCGTCGGCATTTCGCCTTGATCTCGAGGATCGTCACCATGCCGCTGTCGTCGATCCAGATGTCGGCATCCGCGAGTTTCGCACCGGCCGCAACCAGCCGCTTGTGATCGGCCGCCATGCCGAAGCCCTTGCGGAAACTAGCGAAGTCGACCGACGCCTCCGACGACAACAAGCGCAGAGCAAGCGACAGCTTGGTCATCTCGAGCGAGAAGATCGCAACCTTCTTGCCGTGGAGGAGGGATGCGTTGCGTGCAATGTTGAGCGCCATCGCGGTCTTGCCCATGCTCGGCCGCGCAGCGAGGATGATGAGTTCGCCGGGCTGAAAGCCGCCGGTAATCTCGTCGAGGTCCCTGAGCCCGGTCGGCACACCGGTGAGCTCGCCCGCGCGCTCCATCAGCGCTTCGACATAGTCGAGCGCCACGTTCATTTCCTCGTGGATCGACTGGAACGCACTCCGGCTGTTCTGCTCGCCGATGTCGAGGATCTTCCCCTCGGCCTGATCGAGCAGATGCTCGGCACGGTCGGAATCTTCGAAGCCGGACTCGACGATCTCGGTCGCGACGGAAATCAGGCCGCGCTTGATCGACTTGTCGCGCACGATGCGCGCGTGATGGACGACGTTGGCCGCAGTCGCCTCGTAGTCACCGATCTCCGCCAGGTAGACCGGGCCGCCGATCGCGTCGAGCGTCTTCTGCGAGTTCATGAAACTCGACAGCGTGTGGAGATCGACCGGCTCGTTCGCATCCTGCATCAGCAGCATGCACTCGTAGATCTTCTGGTGCGCCGGATGATAGAAATCCGGTGGGCGCACCTCGTTCAGGACCGTGTGAATGGCGTCGTTGTCGAGCAGCATTGCCGAGAGGACTGCCTTCTCCGCTTCGATGTCGCTCGGCGGAACGCGACCGGCGGGCCGATCGCGCACGTCATTAGCGTCGTTGAATTTCGACAAGGGACCCCTCGATCACGCGCACGCGCGTGCGCGGTGGTGTCCGCCAGTCTATCAGGAGGCCGAGGCTCGGACGACCCGGAAATAGAGGCCGGCCTACTCCTCGGCGGTGACGTTGACCGTAACCTCGGCGACGAACTCACCGCGCAGGCGAATCGGAACCTTGTGGTCGCCGACTTCCTTGATCGGCTCGGAGAGAGCGATCTTGCGGCGGTCGATTTCAAACCCCTTTTCGGAAAGCAACTCGGCCACATGGGCCGACGTCACCGAACCGAAGAGCTTGCCCTCCTCGCCGGACTTCGCCACGACGGAGAGCGTCAGGTTCTGAAGGCGATCGCGCAATGCGGAGAGATCCTTCAGCTGCTTGGCGAGTTTTTCCTCTACCACGCGCTTGTTGTGCTCGAGTTGCTTGATCTTCGACTCCGTCGCGAGAATTGCCTTCCCCTTCGGGAGCAGGTAGTTCCGCGCGTAGCCGACCTTGGTCTTCACCAGATCCCCGGCGTCGCCGAGGGCCGTAACGTCTTCTTGCAGGATCAGATTAACGGTGCGCATCGGTGATCCCCCCGGGCTATTGGCCCTGGCCCGAGTAGGGCAGGAGCGCAATGTGGCGCGCGCGCTTGATCGCGATCGCGAGCTTACGCTGGTGTTTGGCGCAGTTGCCCGAGATGCGACGCGGAATCATCTTGCCGACCTCGGCCACGAAGAGCCGCAGCGACTTCGGATCCTTGTATAGCCGTGATCCCCGCGTCCGCCTCGCCCGCCGCCGTACCCGCCACCTTCCGTGGGTGCACCCATGGCTAGGACTCCTTCTCGGCCGAGTCGTCGTCCTCGGCTGCCGGCGCTTCGGATGTGGCTTTCGGCTGGTCTGATGTGGCTTCCGCAACCGATTCGTCGCTGTCGTCGGCTTCTCCGGCCTCATCCCCGGAGGTCGCCTCAGCTTCGGCGGGATTCGCGGCCGCCTCTGCAGCGGCTTCTGCAGCGGCTTTCTCTGCGGCTTCTGCAGCGGCTTTCGCTGCCGCTTCTGCGGCGACCGCAGCCTCGGCCTCGCGCTCGGCCCGTGCGGCGGCTTCTTCCGCTTCGCGCGCGGCCCGCTCCGCGGCCTTCTGCTCGCGGATCCGGACTTCCTCGGCGGCTTCCGCCTTGCGGGCTTCGATGTCGGGGACGTCTTCGGCCACCAGGACCGTCAGGAAACGCAGCACTGAATCGTCGAGGCGCAGTACGCGTTCGAGACCGGGGATCAACTGGCCGCTGTCCAGGAAATGGAGCATCACGTAACGCCCCTTCTGGAAATTCTGGATTTCATAGGCGAGACGACGCCGACCCTGGTCGTCGTACATCAGGCGCACGCCGTCGGCCGCTTCGACGATCCCGTCGATCTTGACGCAGAACTCCGCGACCCCCTCTTCAGAGATCTCGGGCTGGATGATGATTGTGGTTTCGTATTCCCGCACTGAACCTCCTCGTGGACCGGGACCCCAAGGGCCGCGGAGCCGCTGTTTCGATGGCGCTGTCGCGGAATCAACGACGCCTGCAGCGACTGAGGGTATAGAGAAACCGCCGATCGGTTTCGCTGGGAGCGATTGGATAGCAGATGCGCGCTGCTCAGGCGAGGGTGAGATCCGTGGCCCACCGTCACACACCCCTCGGGGCCAGGGCGTCGTCAGTCTTGGACCAGCTCGAGGAACAGCCGGTGGACCCGTCCGTCGTCGGTCAATTCGGGGTGGAAGGTCGCAGCGAGCAGCTGTCCCTCGCGGACCAGCACCGGCCAGCCTTCGACCTCGGCCAGCACCTCGACACCCGGCCCGAGGTCGCGCAACCGCGGTGCGCGTATGAAGACGCAGCGCAGCCCCGCGAACGCCCCCGCGTCGGCCTCGGCCGCGAACGAATCGACCTGGGTTCCGTAGGCGTTGCGCAGCGCCGTCGCATCGAGCAAGCCGAGACTGCGAACCGGGTGGTTCTCGACCTCGCTCGCGAGTAGTACCGTGCCCGCGCAGGTCCCGAACACGGGCCGCCCCGACTGCGCGAAGGCCTCGATCGGTGCATACAGACCGAGCCGATCGAGACCCTTCGCGATCGTCGTACTCTCGCCGCCGGGCAGGATCAAGCCCGCGAGCCCGTCGAGGTCCTTCTCCCGCCGCACGGGCACGCCACGCGCCCCGGCGTGCTCGAGCGCACGCACGTGTGCCTCGAAATCACCCTGGATCGCGAGCACCCCGATCTGCGCGCCCGAAGCCGCCATGTGGTTACCAGCCCCGGTTCGCCATCCGCTCGTTCTCCGACAGCGTGGACATTTCGATGCCCTCCATCGCGCCACCGAGCCCGCGACAGGACGCGAGCACTTCCTCGGCATCCTGCCAATGCGTGGTCGCACGCACGATCGCGCGTGCGCGTGCGGCCGGATCCTCGCTCTTGAAGATCCCCGAGCCGACGAAGACCGTCTCGGCGCCGAGGGCCATGCAGAGCGCCGCGTCCGGGGGCGTCGCGATCCCGCCGGCCGCAAAGTTCGGAACCGGCAGCCTGCCGGTCTCGGCAACCTTGCGGACGAGATCGACCGGCGCCTGGAGTTCCTTTGCCTTGGTCGCCAATTCTTCGGGCAGCAGCCCCGCGACTGCG
>JAFDEI010000003.1 GCA_019310425.1 Deltaproteobacteria bacterium
CTGGAGCATCGCCGGCGGCGCGACGATTCCGCCGAAGCGGGAATTCGCGGCGAATTCATCGTCGAGGTAGACCGGGTTGCGGTCACTCAGGGCGTCGACCCAGTGCCGAATCATCGGCACGTTGACCGGATCGGGCGCCACCGCTGGCGGGCCCATCGACTTGCCCACGTACGCTTCGAGTCGCTCTCGAAGTTCATCAACTTCCTCGTTCGCCATCGATTTCCTCTACCCCGATCGCGGAGCGGCCGCGATGGTACGCAATTGCCCGCACCGGGTCAGGCGGCCGGCAGGCGCCGACCCGCCGCACCGGCCGGGAGATCCGCACCCGATGCGATCAGCGTTTCCGCTCGTAGTCGGGGCTGGGGTCACAGACGTCGTTGTTCACGGATTTGAGGGGATAGCCGACCTTGTCCATGACGATCGAGTCGATCTTTTCGCTGAGTTCCTGGGATACGTTGGCGGCCTTGGACAGGACGATCGTGAACACATCCATGTGGTGAATGGACGGAGTCTCGATGCACACTTCCGCGATGACCCACGCGGGCTCACCCGTCGCTTCGTCGCCCCGGCTGAAGTCGATGACGTGCCACTCCTCGCTGGAATCCGTACCCCACATCGTGAAGCGGGTCCTCCACGTCGGGCCATCGGCCTCGTCGACGTTGGGGTAGATCTCCTCGAAGACAACATTGTCCTTGGGGGCGCCATCGCGACTCTTGGGGTAGGTGCGGTAGGTCGCCCAGAACGTCGAGTGGTACGGTGCGCCGGCTTCGCCTTCGTCCGGCGAGAAGAAGATCTTCTTCTGGCAGTCCCAATGATCCCAGCCACCCGTGCGTATGCTCTGCCATTCGCCCACCAGGAAGGACATATCGAACTCTTCCGGGTCACCTGCGAACGGCCGCTTCGCATCGACGCCGACACAGGTATCGACGAGTTGGCTGTCCGCAGCGCACCCGTGCGACATGAACGCGCTCAGGAATTCATCCACCACTTCGTTGTCGTAATCGTCCATGCAGCCCACCGTGCACGGAAGCGGACTTTCGGGGTGCTGAAGATGCTGATTCTGCTCGAGCGCCCGGATCCGACGGGGTGAAGTCGGGTCGCTGCAGGTTCCCATGCACTGGACCAGCGACCGGCAGGTCGAATCGAGGATGCAGGCGATCATTTCCCTGCTGGTGTGACGCACCATGCATGTCGATTGCTGGATGAGGGGGTCATCGGATCGAAGCACGACAGCGAGGGGGAAGACGATGACTAGAGCGATGAACAGCGACAGGAATAGCCGGAATCGGATGCGATGGGTCGGTGACGCTGCCATTCACACCTCGGCTGGTTCGGGATGCAGCCACGAATTCTAGTCCACATCGAGCGTGCCGGTGCTGTCGCCCGCCCCCGCCCCTCTCTCCTTGAAACAACTCTGTATTTCCAGAAGAGAAGCCTACGAGCCGCTCCGGCGCTGACTATGGCGAGTCGGTGCGAATGAAATCGGCGGGTGTCTTTCCCGTCCAGCGGCGGAAGGCCTTCGAAAAGGCACTCGAATCGGAGAAGCCCAGCAGCAGGGCGACTTCGTCGATTCCACGCTTCTCGCTCCCCAGGTAGCGGCATGCCAGCTCGGCGCGAACGTCGTCCAGGACTTCCTGGTAACTCGTACCTTCCTCCTGGAGTCGCCGCCGCAGGGTGCGGTCGCTCATGGAAAACTGGGCGGCGACGCTGTCGGCACTGAGGTGACCCAGCGGCAGCATGGACCGGAGGGTTGCTCGGATTCGCTGGGAGAATCGATCGTTCGATGGAATCCGGGCGAGCTGGTCCGCGGCGTATTGGTGCAATAGCTGCCGGAGCGCGGCATCGGCTGAGGGATTCGAGCTGACCATCGACGAGACCGGGAACACGACCCCGTCCTCGCCCGCATCGAATCGGACGGGGAGCCGAAGGATCCGCTCGTACTCGCCCGCGTAGCTGGGCGCGGAATACGAGAATCTCGCTTCGAGTGGACCACCACTATGAGTCGGTCCGAGTGCCCGGCTCATCGCGATGGTGAGTCCGATGGAATATTCCGTCGTGAAACGGCTCGCATGGGAGCTGCCGCCGGCTCTGCAACGAATGAAGGCGAACTCGTCGTCGCTCTCCAGTTCACACTCGAAGTCCTCCCAGAGCAGGGGAGTCAGGCCTTTCACCAGCTCGAAGGCACTGCGCGGCGATTCACTCGCCGAGGCCAGGTAGCCGATGATGCCGAGCGTACTCGGCTTGGCCATGCTGGAAACGCGAAGTGCAATGGCGGCATCGCCCGTGATCTCGAGCGCGGCCTGCCACAGCGCCTCGAACCTCGCCTGTGGAAGTCGGATGTGGGGATCTTCGCGAGCGGACCGGGGGATGCCCACTCGGTCCAGGATGGCGCTCAGATCGAAGCCCTCGTTCTCGAGGTATTCGAGGAGCGGGAGGATCGCATTCAGGGATCCGTAAGGACCTGTTTCTGAAAAGGAATCAGGCAACATGGGGATTCGCCGCAACAGCCTCCGAAGGCCGAGGGGACGATCCACACCGCTGGCCGGATTCAACCAGAGATGGGGCCGGGCCGGACAAGACCCGACCGCCGCCACCCCCTTACCTTTGATCTTGCTGGACCAGATGATAGGGCAGACGGCCGCCGTGTGGCCTTCGCAGAGAAGGTGTAGCCCATGGCCGTCACCCGTGTCTTGGCCGCGAAGGATGCCCACAAGCGACCACAGTCCCGCGGAGAAACGCAAGCCCGTGCGCATGGGCAAGTCACTCCCTCGGGGCCGGGAAGCGACGTGCCCGAATCCCGTCGGAACTCGAGGAAATGAAGCATGGATGTCGATTGCAACTTCGTACGATCCGACTCCTGGGCCGGGCCCGAAATAGCCGAGCGCATGAAATGGATGCGCGAGAACGAGCCCGTCTTCTGGTCGAATGAATCGGGGCTGTGGATCATCGCCGGCTACCGCGACCTGGAGCGCATCTCCAAGAACCAGGATGTCTTTACGTCTGAATTCGGAATTCGCCCCGGCAGCGACGTCATGGCGGGCCTCATCGACGAAGGTGAGCCGCGACACGGAATCCTGCGCAGCATGATCAACCGGGGCTTCACACCGCGCATGGTCAGGAAGCTCGAAATCACATTTCGCCAGATCACGACCGAAGCCATCGACGCGATCGCGGACAAGGGAGAGTGTGATTTCGTCGAGAGCATTTCGGTGCCGCTCCCCATCCTGCTGATCGCGGAGATGATCGGCATCCACAAAGAAGACCAGAAGCGCTTCGCTGATTGGTCGGACGACCTCGTTGCCTCCGACGGTAACTACGACAATCCGGAGATCATGGCGAAAGCCACCGAGGCGTTCATCGCTTATGGGCGGTATGTGACAGAGCTCATTCAAGATAAACGTGAGAATCCCCAGGATGATTTGATGAGCATCCTCATTGGTGCAAAGGATGCCGGCCTTCTCGAGAAGGAGTTCCTCAACGACGAGATCATCGACCATCAATCCGTTGAACACACGGAGCTGGCCAACGACGAGCTCATCATGCTCCTGGTGGTACTCATGATCGCCGGGAACGAGACGACCCGGAACGGAATTTCGGGCGGAATGCAGATCCTGATCGAGAACCCCTCCGAACGCCGGAAGCTCCTCGATGACCCCTCTCTCCTGCCGAGTGCAGTGGAAGAGATGGTGCGCCTGGTGTCACCGGTGCGAACCATGGGCCGTACGCTCACGCAAGATTTCGAGCTGAACGGCAAGCAGCTGAAGAAGGGCCAGGAGGTCTGCCTCGTCTACCCGTCGGCGAACCGGGACAGCGAGGTCTACGAAGACGCCGAGACTTTCCGAGTCGACCGCAATCCGCAGCACCTGGGCTTCGGAATCGGCAGCCATTTCTGCCTCGGGGCCAACCTGGCGCGCATGGAGATGCGAGTCGCGTTCGAAGAAACGCTGCGGCGCCTGCCGGATATGGAGTACTCCCGCGGCGGCCCGGAATTTCGCCCCTCTTCGCTGGTGCGCTCTTGTTCCCACATGTGGGTGAGATATACGCCAGAGCATTAGCCGAGATCGCCGATGCGATCGGGAGCTGCTCCCGAACGCACCGGATCCCGAACCCTAATCTCGTTTCCACTTCAGTACCGTTCAGGAACCCGACCAAGCAAGGAGATGCCCCGTGAAAGCAGCCGTGATGCGTGCGTACAACACCCCCCTGGAACTCGAAGATGTCGAGATCGACGATCCCGGCCCGGGCGAGGTCCTGCTGAAGACGGCGGCGACCGGGATCTGCCACAGCGACCTGACGGTGATCGAAGGCGGTCTGCCGATGCCGCCACCCTGCATCCTCGGCCACGAGCCTGCGGGGATCGTCGAAGCGGTGGGGGAAGGCGTCGCCGACTTCGCTCCGGGCGATCACGTGATCGGTTGCCTCACCGCTTGGTGCGGCGTCTGCAAATTCTGCACGGGCGGGCGCCCCTACCTCTGCCCCACGCAGTTCGCGGGCCGGCCCGAGGGATCGAAGCCCCGCCTCACCACAGCGGGCGGTGAGCCGCTGCTGCAATTTGCAAACCTGTCCGCGTTCGCCGAGAAGATTCTCTGCCCGGAACGCTCACTGGTGAAGATCCGCGATGACATGCCCCTCGATCGCGCCTCGCTGATCGGCTGTGGCGTCACGACCGGCCTCGGTGCCGCTCTCAACACGGTGAACATTCCCGCCGGGGCGAGCGTGGTGATCATCGGCTGTGGTGGCGTGGGACTCGCAGCACTTCAGGGCGCGCGCATCGTCGGCGCGGGCAAGATCATCGCCGTCGACGCACAGCCGTGGAAGTTCGACCTCGCCCAGAAGTTCGGTGCGACCGACTGCATCGATGCCACGGACGGCGATCCGGTCGCCGCAGTGCACGAACTCACGGGCGGCGGAGCCGACTTCGTCTTCGAATGCATCGGCCTCGTCGCCACCCAACAGCAGGCCGTCGCCATGACGGGCCGCGGCGGTACGACCGTACTGGTCGGCGTCGTCCCGATCACCGAGTTGACGCCGATCGCGACTGCCGATCTCACGCTGCAGGAGAAGAACATCACGGGCTCGTACATGGGCTCGAACCGATTTCGCTTCGACATGCCCAAGTACGTCGACTTCTACCTCGACGGCCGGCTGCGCCTCGACGAGATGATCTCCTCGCGCATCCAGCTCAGCGAGATAAACGACGCCTTCGATCGGATGCGCAGGGGCGAGGCGGCCCGGCAGGTAATCGTCTTCGACTGAGGCGCAGCCCATGTCCGACCGTTTCATCATCTGGCTCTCGACCAATCCCGTGGCCACGTGGCTGATCAAGCACGTCGCCTCGCCCCTCGACCCGTTGATCTTCAAGGCGACCAACGGCCGTTTCACCTCGATGGGCCCCCCCGCCATGCCCATGCTCAGCCTGACCGCCATCGGGTGCAGATCGGGCGAACCGCGATCGGTCCAACTCGCTTGCATCGAGCGCGGCGGGGATTTTCTGGTGGTTGCGAGCGCCATGGGTCAGCAGCAGCACCCGGCGTGGCGCTACAACATCGAGGCGAATCCCGAGGTGCAGGTGCAGATACGCGGCGAACGCTTCACTGCTCGGGCGCAGGTACTGACCGACTCTGAGAAGGAGGTGGTCTGGCAGGAGATCCGGCAGGCAATTCCGCAGATGAACGTCTACCAGACGAGAACCGATCGGAACATCCGCGTCTTTCGTCTGGTCAGAGTCGGGGCCTCATCGGCCTGACACGCGCTGGCTTCCAATCAACGTATCGATCGAACGGCATGGAGATTCGACCATGAACAAGTACCGAGTAATCCAGTGGGCGACGGGCGTGGTAGGCAGCGCTGCGCTGAGGGGGATTCTCCGGCATCCGAAGCTCGAACTGGTCGGCGTCAAGGTGTACAGCGACCAGAAGGAGGGGCTCGACGCCGGCGACATCATCGGCGCCGAGAAGACCGGCATTCTGGCCACTCGCGATGTCGATGCGATCATGGCGATCGACGCCGACTGCGTGCTCTACTGTCCCATGCCGTGGGATCTCGCCGAGATGTGCCGGTTGTTGGAGTCCGGCAAGCACGTCATCACGCCGTGCCCCTATTGGTTCCCCTTCATCCAGAATCGGGAAGCAGCCGCCGCAATCGACGCGGCCTGCAAGAAGGGCAACGTGAACCTGCACGCCACGGGCTGCAACCCTGGAGGCATCGCCGAACGCTTCCCCCTGACCTTCACCGGATGGTGCAATCGGATCGATCGGATCACCATGACCGAATGCGGAGACTGCCGCACCTACAGCTCCGAGGGCGTCATGCGGGAGTTGATGAACCTCGGCAAGACACCGGAAGCAGCGTCCAACAATCCCCTCAAGGAGATGCTCGCCAAGAGCTGGTACGAGCCGATCGACATGATCGCCGCGGGCCTGGGAAGTGAAATCGTCTCCTACGAAGCCAAACACGACTTCATCCTGGCCAACCAGCCCATCGAAACAGCGATTGGAATCATCGAAGAAGGCACGATTGCGCTGAACCACTATCGCCACATCGGCACGACCCGGGAAGGCACCGAGATCATCCAGGAGCAGATCTGGTATCTGGACGACATCGAGCAGACCAGGCTTCAATCAAAAATGGACATCCCGCGTGAATCCGGCTGGCGGATCAAACTCGAAGGCGACGTAAACCTCAACATCGATATCGATTTCCCAGCGGAGTTGACGCAAGACGAACGTGTCGCCCAGGGCTTGAGTACCACCGCTTTCCACTGCGTGAACGCGGTACCCCTGGTCTGCGAGGCGGATGATCCGGGGATCAAGACACATCTGGATCTCGCCATGGTGACGGGGTGCATGGGCACTCACGTAACCGAACGTTGACGAATCACGACGAAACGAACGCAAACGAGACCAGGAAACGCGCGGCCAGCACTTCATCGGCCGCGAACTGGGAGCCGAGGCATGTCATGCACGGACTGAAGGGCCTGCGGATCATCGATCACTCGAGTGAAATCGCGGGTCCGTACTGCAGCAAGCTCTTTGCAGATGCCGGTGCGGATGTAATCAAGCTCGAAGGGCCCGGGGGCGACCCCCTGCGCACGTGGTCGGCTACTGGTCGCAATCTCGGCGACGAAGACGGGGCGCTCTTCCGTTACCTCAACGCCTCGAAGCGCAGTGTCGTGGGCAGCCTGGATGACGTCCAACAGCCGGCCGATGCTGCAACAGCTCCTCTCAGTGAGATCGCGGCCCTGATTGCGGGTGCGGATCTGCTGATCGAAGACCTTCCGCCCGGCGCTTGCGATCGGCCCGCGCTGCTCGAACGCCACCCCGGCCTCGTGATCCTCTCGATCACTCCCTTTGGATTGACAGGGCCGCTAGCGGGACGCCCCGCCAGCGACTTCACGATCCAGGCAGAGGGCGGCTCGATCGCCGCGCGAGGCCGTCCAGGCAGTGAGCCCTATCAGGCCGGCGGCGGCGTTTCGACCTGGACCGGAGGCTGCTTCGCCGCGGTCGCGGCGCTGGCCGCAATCCAGCGCGCCCAGGCGACGGGCCACGGCGAGCACATCGATTTCTCGCTGCATGATGTCACGGCCCTCGTCACGAATTGTTACCTCGATTTGATGTGGGGCATCCTGGGGCGTCCACCGGTGGTGGGGGTGCTGCCGAACATCGAGACTCCGTCGATCGAACCCACACTGGACGGCTTCGTCGGTTTCACCACCTACTCGGCACAGCAGATGTCCGACTTCCTGCTGATGATCGAGCGTCCGGATCTACGCGAGACCGCTGAATTCGACCAGTTCGCACAGCGCCTGGGACGCCTGGAAGATTTCGAAGAAGTCGTCCACGCCTACACCAAGACGCATACGACCGATGAAATCGTCGAGCTGGCCCAGATGCTGCGAATTCCCGTCGCTCCGATCTGCAATGGCCGGACGGTGCTCGAACACGAGCAGCTGGTGGCACGCGGCTTGTTCGTGACCGATCCATCGGGTGGCTTCGAGCGACCAATCCCCCCATACCGCATCGACGGCCAACACCCCGCCCCCCCGAGCCGCGCCCCACGTCTCGGCGAGCACGACGGCCGGATCGAAATGCGTCAACCGAAACGACCGCGGCCGAGCGGTGAGCGCCGCCTGCCGCTCGAAGGCATGCGCATCATCGACGCGACGACCTGGTGGGCGGGCCCGATCGCAACGCAGATGCTCGCCATGCTCGGCGCCGATGTCATCCACGTAGAATCCATCCAGAAGATCGACGGAGGCCGTGCAGTCGGCGGCACGTTCTCCGCCCAGCAGGAAGCGTGGTGGGAGTGCAGCTTCATCTTCTTGTCCGCCAACGCAAACAAGCGTGGGATCACACTGGATCTCTCCAACCCCAAGGGGATGGAGATCTTCGAGACCCTGATCACCGGCGCCGACGCGCTGGTTGAAAACTTCAGCCCGCGCGTGATGGAGGGCTTCGGAATCAGCTGGGCGAAGGTGCAGGCGCTGAACCCACGCTGCCACTACGTCCGCATGCCGGCCTTCGGCCTCGACGGACCCTGGCGCGAACACGTGGGCTTCGCAGCCACGATGGAGCAGATGTCCGGCCTGTCTTGGCTGACGGGGCATCCCGACGATCAACCACGCATCCAGCGTGGGCCCTGCGACCCGCTGGCAGGCATGCATGCCGCATTCGCGTTGCTGGTTGCGATAGCCGAGAGCGAGCACAGCGGACGCGGCCACTTCATCGAGTGTTCGATGCTCGAAGCGGCGCTGAACATCACCGCCGAACAGGTGATCGAGTACACCGCGTACGGAAACCTGATGGAGCGCCAGGGCAACCGCAGCCCGGAGGCGGCACCCCAGGGTCTGTATGCGTGCAGCGGTCACCATGTCTCCGAAAATCCGCAATGGCTCGCACTCTCGGTGACCAGCGAGGCGCAATGGCAGGCACTCTTGGCCTGGCTCGATCGCCCCGACTGGGCGATCCGGATCGGCGAAGACCCGAGATCGCGATTCGACCGGCAGGACGAACTCGACGAAGGACTCCGGCGCGTGTTCGCGGAACGCGACCGCGGCGCCTGCGTGACGGAACTGATCGCAGCCGGCGTGCCGGCGGCACTCGTCGTCGACCCGCGCTCACTCCGCGACCATCCGCAGTTGGCTGCACGTGGCTTCCTGGAGGAAGTCGAACATCCGATCGTCGGGCGCCAGGCCACGATGAGCGCACCCTTCCGATACGCGAGCGTTGACCACTGGCTGGAACGCGCGGCACCGGTCCTCGGCCAACACAACGCCGAGATCCTGGCTGAACTGGGTTTCGATCGGGCGGAAATCGAGAATCTCGCGGCTGAGAAAGTAATCGGCGATTGGCCCGAAGACGTTTGAAGAACCGAAGCCAGACCGATTCTGCCTGCTGAGCGTCGCGTCGATGAGATCGATCGCGGCCCGCCGGCGTCCGCCGCTGGCCGGTTACCAGCCGGAGAGCTTCGCGGCCCGCTCGCGGTGCAGCTGCGGCAGGCCGAGCCAGGCGCGGTCGAAGAGTGCGCGCTTGAGCCACATGTGGATCTCGCACTCCCAGGTGAGCCCGATGCCGCCGTAGATCTCGACCGCGTCGCGGGAGACCTGGGTGTAGCGGTCGGTGATGTGCGACTTCACCATCGCGGCCGAGTGCTCGGCGTCGGCCGGGATGTGGTCGAATGCGTGCGCGGCGTACCAGAGCAGCGCACGGCCGGGCTCGACCTGGATCGCCATGTTGGCGAGCTGATGCTTGACGGCTTGAAACTCGCCGATCTTCCGGCCGAACTGTTCGCGGGTCTTCGCGTAGTCGGTCGACATCTCGACCAGACGCCAGGCACCGCCGAGCGCATCCGCGGCCAGCAGGATCAGGCCCGCGTCGCGTACGCGCTCCCCGACCGGGTGCACGAGCACCTCGGCAGGTGTGTTCTCGAAGCTCACCCTCGAGCTTCGCCGCGTGCGGTCCGCGCTGTCGACCGGCTCGATCTTCACGCCGTTCGCTTCGCGCGCAACCACCGCGAGCCGGCCCCCCACGAGCGAAACCACGATCCAGCCGGAGATCTCGGCACTCGTGACATAGGTCTTGGCCCCGGTGAGCCGACCGTCCTCGATGTCGAGCTGCCATTCGCTCGGATCCCAGCACCCCCCGGCCTCCCCCATCGCGATGGTCGCAATGCCGGTGCCGGAGGCGAGGTCGGGCAGCCAGCGCTCCTTCTGTGCGTCGTCGCCGCCGAGCTGGATCGCAAGGGTCGCGAGCGAATGCCCGAGAAACGGCGACGGAACCGCGCCCGCGCCGAGCACCTCGGCGACCAGGGCGAGCTCGAGCATTTCCATCTCGGCGCCGCCGTACTGCTCGGGAACCGTGAGCCCGGCCAGCCCCATCTCGGCGAGGCCGTGCCAGAGAGCGGCGTCGTAGTCTGATTCGCCGTCGAAGATCTCGCGCAGACGCGTTAGCGGGCACTCGTTCTCGACGAAGCCTCGGACCGTCTCCTGGAGCATCTTCTGCTCTTCCGAAAGACTGAAATTCATCGCCTATCCCTTCCCCGCTCCCATGTTGGCCACCCGCTGCTTGGGCAGGCCGAGTCCGCGCTCGCCGATGATGTTGCGCTGGATGTTCGCGGTGCCGCCCGCAGTCGCGATGCCGAGCGACCACATCCAGTTGCCGAGCCAGGACGCGTCGGTGCCGTCTTCGACCGGAGAGTACGCAATGGGATTCGGCACTTCGAAGGCACCATCGCCGATCAGGTCGAGCGCGAGCTTCGCCATCATGTGGCTCATCTCCGTCGACGTCAGCTTCGCCATGATCATCACGATGCCCGCGAATTCTCCGTGCGCGGTGGCGGTCAGCATGCGGCTGCCCGAGTGGGTCTGCGTAGCCACGTAGGCCTGGATCTCGGCCAGGCGCTGCCGGATGCTCGAATCCTCGATCGCGGGCCGCCCGCCGATCTGGGCCCGCCGCGCGAGCTTCACGAGCTGCGCGAGGTCGCGCTCCATCCGACCCGAGTCTCCGATCAACGCACGCTCGTGCATAAGCGTCGCCTTCGAGACCGCCCAGCCTTCGCCTCGCTTGCCCACGATGTTCGCGGCCGGCGTGCGCGCGTCGTCGAAGAAGACTTCGCAGAACTCGTCGGTCGCGGTCATCTGCTTGAGTGTTCTCACACGGATGCCGGGCACCTTCAGGTCGACGAGCAGGTACGAGATGCCGGCGTGCTTGCCCGCATCGGGCTCGGTGCGAACGAGGCAGAACATCATGTCGGCCTGGTCCGCGCCCGAGGTCCAGATCTTCTGACCGTTGATCACCCACTCGTCGCCATCGAGCTCGGCGCGGGTCTGGAGCGACGCCAGGTCGCTGCCCGCTCCGGGTTCGCTGTAGCCCTGCGCCCAGGTCATCTCACCCCGAATCGTCGGCCGGATGAACTGTTCCTTCTGCGCGTCGTTACCGCACTCGAGCAGTGTCGGTACCAGCATTGCGGCGCCCTGGCCGGAGAGCTCGTGAGGTGCACCCGCCTGCGTGAACTCCTCGAGGATGATCTTCGACTTGAAGATGTCCTGGGGCTGTTCGGAGCCGCCGTATTGCCGCGGAATCGAGCGGTATAGGTAGCCTTGCTCGGTGGCGAGGTCGCGAAAGACCATGATCCGCTCGGCTTCGGCCAACTTCGCCTGCGCTCCGGTGAGGGGCCAGTTCGCTTCCAGGAAGCGCCGGACTTCTCGACGAAACTCGTCGTATTCGGGGGTGTACCGCAGGTCCATGGTGATGCTCCGCGACGTCTGCACCGGCACGCCCACACGAGTCTGCCGGGCGCTGCTGGAAATCGGAACAAATAGCTTACCAGGAAGGTAAATAGGCGGCAAGCAAGCTGCAGCCTACGAAGTCGAGCGAAGGCACGTCTTCTGACTCAGCGAACCGCGGATTCTTCGAACGCGTCGAGCAGCTTTCCGAGCGACTCGACCAGCTGCCGCCGCTCCGGACCACTCAGCGGCTCGATCGTCCGCGCGTACTTCGCCAGGCCGGCATCGAAGATCTTCGCCGCCAGCTTGCGGCCACGCGCGGTCAGTGCGACCAGCACGCCACGGCCGTCGTTCGGGTCGGGCGTGCGCTTCACGAGCCCGGCCGACTCGAGCCGGTCGATCGTCTTGCTGACCCCACCCGACGACAGCGCCAGTGCCTCGTTGATGCGACTCGGCGACATCCGGTACGGTGGACCTTCGATCCGCAAGGTGTGAAGTGCGGTGTACTCGGAATAGGTGAGGCCGAACGAGTGCAGATCAGCCCGGTAGACTTCGTCGATCGTACGGCTCAGTCGCGCCAGGCCGGCCATCAAGAGCACGGTGTCCTCGTCGACCCGGCCGAGTTCGCTCCGCCAACGCTCCGGAAGCCGTGTTCGGCGTAGGGCCGTCCGATCGCGACCCGGAGCCTTTTCACGCATTCTGTCGCCGGTTCCCACGACTCACCCTCCCCGACGTAACCGGGCGAATTGACGAATAGCTGACCAGGAAGGTATTTTACCGGATCTCAGCGAGGAACACAGCCGGCGTGCCCATGGACTGACGCCGACCACCCCGGAGCCAGCTCGCTCGACCCGAACTGAACGCAAAGGAAATCGAATGGCCGACCACGGATTCTGGAACTACGCACAGCGCGATCCCGATGCGCTCGCACTCATCGACCCGAGCGGACGCAAATTTACTCGCGGTGAACTGCTCGCCGAATGCAACAAGGTGGTCGGCGGCCTGCGCACGCTCGGGCTCGAACACGGCGATGTGGTTGCAATCAACTCACCGAACTGTGCCGAGTACTACATGTTGTCGCTCGCCTGCACGCAGGCGGGCTTCTACCTGACGCCGATCAACTGGCACCTCGCAACCGACGAGGTCGCGTACATCGTGAAGGACTGCGGCGCGAAGGCGTTCGTCGGCCATGAGCGGGTCGGGGAGATCTGCGTGAAGGCCGCCAACCAGATCGGCTTTCCGAAGAACGCGTGCTTCGCCATCGGCGGAATCGACGGCTTTCGGCCCTTCAGCGACCTCACCGACGGGCAGAGCGCTGCGATGCCGGAGAATCGCGCCGCAGGCACGATCATGAACTACACCTCGGGCACGACGGGCAACCCGAAGGGTGTGAAGCGGCCACTCGCCCCCGCCGAAGTCGACCCCGATTTGATCTTCTCGATGATGACGATCTTCCTCGGCATGTTCGGCATCCAGGCCGAGGAAGACAACGTCCACATCTGCGGCTCCCCTCTCTATCACACCGCAGTGCTGATCTGGTCGTCTACCTCGCTCCATTTCGGCCACCCCGTCGTGTTGATGGACAAATGGGACGCCGAAGAGATGCTGCGGCTGATCGAGGAACACCGATGCACCACCAGCCACATGGTTCCGACCCAGTTCCACCGTATGCTCGCGTTGCCCGAAGCCGTGCGGGCCAAATACGACTGCTCGTCGACCCGCAACATGGTGCACGCGGCTGCGCCCTGCCCGCCCGACGTGAAGCGCCGCATGATCGAATGGTGGGGTCCATCGATCTACGAGTACTACGCCGCGACCGAAGGCGGCGGCACGCTCGTCACGCCGGAGGAATGGCTGGAATACCCCGGTACCGTCGGCCGGCCGTGGACCAACGCCGAAATCCGGATCTTCGACGACGACGACCGCGAAATGCCGCAGGGCGAACAGGGCACCATCTACATGCTGCTCGGCGAGACCGCGAAATTCGAGTACAAGGACGACGCAGCCAAGACGAAGAAGAACCGCCTCGCGACCGACGACGGCAAGACCTTCTTCACGGTCGGCGACGTCGGCTACCTGAACGAAGCCGGCTACCTGTTCCTATGCGATCGCAAGATCGACATGATCATCTCGGGCGGCGCGAACATCTACCCGGCCGAGATCGAGAACGTGCTGCTCTCGCACCCGAAGGTCGGTGATGTCGCCGTCTTCGGTATCCCGAACGAAGACTGGGGCGAAGAAATCAAGGCCGTGATCGAGCCGGCCGAAGGCGTGATCGCGGGCGACGCCCTCACCGAGGAGATCCTCGCCTTCTGCAAGGAGAAGCTGGCGAAATTCAAGACACCGAAGTCGGTCGATTACACCAACGAGATGCCCCGCGACCCGAACGGCAAGCTCTACAAGCGCAAACTGCGCGACCCGTATTGGGAAGGCCAGGAACGAGCCATCTAGAGGGCACGCGCCCAGTGCTCCGCTCGCCACGAACCACACGTGGGGCGGGGACACTCCCAGACCCGAAAGCAGGATCGGCAGAAACGAGAGGAAGGCCGCCACGAGACCCATCTCGAGGGCGGGCGGCCGGCTCGCGAACTTCACGCCCCACGTAACCACCCGTTCGGCTCCGGCGTACAGACACCAGGCCCGCACGGCCAGAGGAGGGCGATCGCCATGTCGAATCCTACGAGCCGCGAGGGAATCCCTTCGGACCAGGCGGTTCGAACGCGCTATACCGCCGCCGCTCGGACCCGAGAGGCGGCGCTCTGCTGTCCGGTCGAGTACGACGCGCGCTACCTGGATGCCATTCCCGCCGAAGTGATCGAGCGCGACTACGGCTGCGGCGACCCCTCCCGCTATGTGGCCGAGGGCGACACCGTCCTCGACCTCGGCAGCGGTAGCGGCAAGGTCGCCTTCATCGCCTCCCAGGTGGTCGGACCCCGCGGCCGTGTCGTCGGCATCGACATGAACGACGAGATGCTCGCGCTCGCGCGGGCCGCGGCGCCGCAGTTGGCGGAGCGCGTGGGATATTCGAACGTCGAGTTCCAGCGCGGGCACATCGGAGACCTGGCGCTCGAACTCGACGCACTCGACCGCTGGCTGGCCGCGAACCCCGTCGGTGACTGCGGAGCACTGGCGGCGCTCGAAGCCGAGCAGGCTCGCCTTCGCCGTGACCAGCCGCTGGTCGCGAGCGACTCGATCGATATCGTGATTTCGAACTGTGTACTCAATCTCGTTCGCGAGGAGGCGAAGCAGCAGCTGATTCAAGAGATCTTCCGGGTGCTCAAGCGCGGTGGGCGCATCGCCATCTCCGACATCGTCGCCGATGAAGCCGTGCCGTCGGCCCTCAAGCAGGACCCCGAGCTGTGGAGCGGCTGCATCTCGGGCGCCTTCCAGGAACTCGATCTCCTGCATCGGCTCGAGACGGCCGGTTTCTACGGGATCGCCTTCGACAAGTGGGAGCAAGAGCCCTTCGCAGTCGTGGACGGCATCGAATTCCGCTCGGTGACTGTGACGGCTCGCAAGGGCAAGCAGGGTCCGTGCATGGAGGCGAACCAGGCGGTCGTCTACGCAGGCCCGTGGAAGCGGGTCGAAGACGACGACGGGCACAGCTTCGAGCGGGGCGTGCGCCACGCCGTATGCGCCAAGACGTTCGAAATCCTGACACAGGCCCCCTATGCGGGAGAGACGATCGGCATCGAGCCGCGACACGAGATCCCCGCGGCAGAGCGCCGGGCTTTCGATTGCTCGCGGAGCGATACGCGCCACCCCCGCGAGACCAAGGGCTCCGACAATCGGCCGAGCCACGTCACCGCCGGTGCTAGCTGCTGCTGACGGGATCGCGGCGGACCCCTGGAGAGCGACACTCCAGCGACCCAAAGCGGCTCCCATCCGCTCGACTCCCGGGGGTAATTCCCCCACAGGAAAGCCCGTGATGAAACGTGCCATTCCTGCCTGCCTTTTGGGGTGTCTTGCCCTGAAGTTGCCGGATCACGGAATAATAGTCCCGCATTGTGGAAGCCGACTTTCCACTGTCACGAGCGTGAAAATCCGAGAAAAATTTGCAAAAACAGCAGTTTATTGCGTGACACCCAATGGCTCGGAGGTGCATAATGCCCCATGCGATAGGCAACTCCGGCTCGCTTCGAGCGAGGTGTCCCCGGGAAGGGGAGATAGCAGTGTTCCAAGCCGCGACGTACGAACTCGATAACCACTTAGCCACCCTGCTGCTCCATTCGCTGGCCGCCGTGGCGCTTGCCTGCTTCGTCACCCAGAACGCCGGCGCGACCGTCATCGACTTCGAAGGCCCCGTCAACGGCACCGAGCTCGTCGGTAACGAATTTGCGGGCGTGACGATCAGCTCTTCCGACAAGGGCGTCACCCACGCGGGCCCGGCGATCTTCGATTCCTCCAAACCCGGCCCCAATGACGCGGGCGCTGACAAAGACCTGCTCGTCAACCTCGGCAACATTCTGATCCTCCAGAACGACGCACTGACCGCACAGACGGTTACGCCGGGCGTCTTCGACACCCCGAACGACGAGGCCGACTTCGGTGGCGCGGGCGGCACGGGCAACCTGCTCTTCACCTTCGACAGCGCGGTCGAGGTCCAGAACATCACGCTGATCGACTTGAACGGCGGTGCCGAGCTGATGCTCGTCCTTACCGACGTTCTCGGCAACACCCTCAGCTACGGCGTGCCCGAGATGTGGACCAACGACGTCGAGTTCTGCGGGTTCGCGTGCGACGGCTACGCGGTCTTCGACCTGCAGACCCTCGGCGCACAGGCCGGCGAAGACGGAGGGAGCAGCATCACTCCGGCACCGATCATCAACAACATCAGCGGTGTCTACGACAAGTTCAGCATCGAGAGCCTGGAGATCACCCTCGACGGCAGCACGCCGTCGGCCGGTTTCGACAATCTCACCTACGTACCGGAGCCCGGAACCGGCGTGTTGCTCGGCCTCGGTCTCGTCGGGCTGGCGGCTCGCCGACGGCGCTGAGAGCGCTCGGCCCACCGCATTCCGCCGAGCCCCCGGCCACGCCGTCGAATTACGGTGACACCCTGCAGCGCTTCCTGGCCTGATCCTCGGCTGCGGCGGTAGACTTGCCGGATGGCAGAAGGATCTCGTCGCGCAGCAGACGCCGAGTTCGGCCGGGCACTGGGCGAACTCGAGACAGCCCTGCTGGCGGCACTCTCGGAATTCGAGCGCATCGGGCGGCGACTGCACCCGCCGGCAATCGCCGGACTGCGGACTGAGCTTCAGCCCGTAGCAACACGCTTGGACGAAGCGCTGGCGACTTTCCGTGCCTGCTCGCCCGCGCCCGGTCTCGACGACATGGCGCAGCACATAGGCCGCGTGGGCGATCATGCGGCACAGGCCTGCGCGTCCTTTCTCGAACCCACACCCGCGCCGAACATGATCGTGCGCGTGATGGCGGCGATGCACGAACTCTGTCGCGCAGTGGCGGAAGCCTACCCACTGCGCCGCGTTCTGCCGGGGTTCGACCGTTACTTCCTCGAGCCCGGGTTTCGCGAAATCGGCGTCGAGCTCGACCCCCCCCACGCTGGCGACGGAGATGCAGGCGCTGGAGGCCGCGTCGGAATCCTTTCGGCGAACAACGCGCTGGGTTCGCGCGGCGGTTTCTCACTCTATGTTCCGGAGTCGTACGACCCGAGTGACGCCCGGCCGCTGATCGTCGCGCTTCACGGAGCGTACGGCCACGGGGCCGACTTTCTGTGGACCTGGCAGCGAGAGGCCCGGAGCCGGCGCATGATCCTGTTGGCACCGACATCGCAGGGCTCGACGTGGTCCTTCAACGGCCCGGATGTCGATGCGCCCGCCCTGGCCTCGATGCTGAGCTATGTCCGCAAGCATTGGCGGGTCGACCCCGAGCGGATTCTCCTGACCGGACTCTCCGACGGGGCGACGTATACACTCCTGAACGGTCTCCGCGAGGAGTCGCCCTACACGGTGTTGGCCCCGATCTCGGGTGTCATGCACCCGAAGAATCTCGAGAACGGCAACCTCGAGCGGGCCAAGGGCAGGCGCATCTACCTGGTACACGGCGCACTGGACTGGATGTTCCCCGTCCAGATCGCCCGCCACGCAGCCGAGATGCTGAGGCACGCGGGAACCGACCTCCACTACCAGGAGGTCGAAGACTTGTCCCACACCTACCCGCGAGAAGAAAACGCAAGCATCCTCGACTGGAGCTGGGGAAATCCGGAACACGCCTGATCCAGCTTCGCTTCCGTTCAGGGGGGGGCGGGGCGCGAGGACGCATAAGCCAGCCACGTGCTCGAAGAACATTGGCAAGCCAGAGTTACGCCTTCACAGCTCGACGAAGACCCTCCCGTCGCGCAGAGTCAGCGGATAGGTCTGCAGGGTGGCCTCGCCCATGCCGCTGGCCATCCACGCCTTCTTGTCGCGCTGGCCGCTGCGCACGTCGTAGCGCGAACCGTGCAGCCGACACTGGATGTGAGTGCCGTCGAATTTGCCGACACTCAACGGCACCTTCATGTGGGGGCAGGTATTGCGCACGGCGAACACCTCATCGCCGGCACGCAGCAACAAGACTCTGGTACCGGCGAGCTTGGCGACCTTCTTCCCGCCATCGGCGATATCGTCGAGGGCGCATACATCATATTCCATGGTCATCTCCGTAGTTGATCGAGCCATAATCAGGCCTGTGTCAGAATCTGTGGCTCACGCCGGGCCTTCTCCCTCAGCTCCCGACTGTTCTCTTCTTGCAGCGCAGAGAGGATAGGGAATAGAAGCTGCGAAGTTCCACGTCTGACAGCTCAGAATTGCGGTAAGCAGCGAGTCGGGCCAGGGCCGAGGGCTCGCCCTACGGAGACGAAATCCTCCCGGATTTCGCAGGGGTCGTGCCAGCATCGCTCAGAGCAAGCGCGCGATCGCTCGGCCAAAGACGGGCCCGATGATGTGGCGCATGAGTGCGGACACGGGTGCCGGAAGCTGGCGGCCCAGGTCCCGGGTGTAGTCGTCCAGGGTCTTCTGCTGAAATTCAAGCAGAGCCTGCGACTCCCGAGTGTCGTACCAATCGAGAGCGAAGGGCTCTCGGCTGAATCTTTCAGCAGGCGGCAGGGGCAGACCGAATGCCTTCAGCATCGCGCCTACCATTTCCCGGTAGTACATCTGCTGGCTCGAGCCACCGCCGACGATCAAGGTCCGGCCCTTGATCGTCTGGAAGCGCTTGACCGAATTGAGGATGGCGAGCGCCGCATCATCGGGATGACAGAACTCGATCCGGTTCTCGAGCGGGACCATGAACATCTGGCGACTGATGGCATCGCGACTGACCTTCGAATAGGGGGTCGCGGTCAAGCGCAAGATCGCATAGTCGATGCCCGACTCTGCAATCACCCGCTCGGCTCTCAGCTTGCTCTCCGCGTAGACGGAGGCGGGGCGACACGGGCTCCGGTCTGCGTGCAGGCAGGCCCCTGGCTCCGGGGTCGGACCAAAGACCGCCACCGAAGAGATGAAGACAAAGGGGATCGGCCTCTCGGCATGCTTGATTGCATCCAGCAGGATCCGTGTGCCGTCGACGTTGACGCTTGCGGCGAGCGTCGGCTGTTCCTCGCTCACAGGCTCGACCACCGCGGCCATATGGACCACGGCGTCGACGCATTGGATCGCGCGCTGGATCGACTCCGGCCGGGTGATGTCACCCTGCAGAAACTCCACGTCGGGGCCCAGCTTCTCTCCCGGGCTGTTGTGAACCAGCAAGCGGAGTCTGAAACCATCCGAAAGGAACTTTCGACAGACCCCGGGCCCCAAGTGGCCCGTCCCACCGGTAACCAACACCCTCATCGGACTCGAGTCCGAGCCCATTCAGCGCCCGAACATCCAAGCGATCAGCTTCTCGAATTGCAGTGCGCGCTTGGGGTGATAGGGGAACCAGGCGCCTTCACGCCGTCTGTTCCGCCGCTCGATCATGATCGACTGCTTGACGCAAAACTGGAGGAACCCCTCTGCTCCACCGTGGCGAGTCCCCACCCCACTCTGCTTCACGCCGCCAAAGGGCAAGGAGGGAACGCCGGCACTCAGTACGCAGTCATTGACGCACGCGTTGCCCGTCGCGAGGCGCTGTGCGAGTTCGATGCCCCGCGCGATATCCCGGGTCCAGACACTGGCATTGAGACCAAAGTCACTGTCGTTGGCCAACCGCAGCGCCTCCTCGGCGTCCTCTACCACCATCAAGCCGAGCATGGGGCCGAAGGTCTCCTCGGTCATGATCCGCATCGAATGGTCGACTCCCGCGACCAGGGTGGGCTGGTAGAAATCGCCGCCGGCATCGACCTGCGCACGCCGCCCGCCCAGGACCACTTCGGCTCCCTTCTTCTGCGCGTCCTCCACCTGGGCTTCGATGATCTCGAGCTGGCGAGGACCCGTAAAGGGTCCGAGGTCGATATCGGCGTGCGGTCCATTGGGCCCGACGCGCAGTCGACGCATCTGCTCTACCAGCGCGCTCCGAAAGGCCTCGGCAACGGGCTCCTCTACATAGACGCGCTCGACCGACATGCACACCTGCCCCGTCATGAAACACGATCCCCAAGCAGCGGCCCGTGCGGCCCGCTCGATATCGGCATCCCGGAGCACGATCATCGGGTCCTTGCCACCCAATTCGAGGAGCACCGGCGTAAGCCGCTCGCTTGCCTGCCGCATCACGCGTCGCCCCGTGCCCGGCGAACCCGTCAAGGCAATCATGTCGACCTGATCCACGAGGGCGGCACCTGTCTCCCCTGCCCCGATCACCACCTGGAGCACACCCTCCGGTAGTACCTGATTGAGTGCCTCCACAGCGCGCTTGACGGCGAGGGGTGTGATCTCCGAGGGCTTGATGATCACCGCATTGCCCGCGAGAAGTGCCGGAATCGCATCGCCCAGGGTCAGGGTAAGCGGTGCATTCCAGGGGCCGATCACGCCCACCAGGCCGTGTGGCTTCATGAAGATGCGGCCCTGCTTGCCAAAGAGAGGGCGGGTGTTGACCCGCCGGGTCCTGAGCCACCAGGGTACGCGCCTGGCGAGGTAGCCGATATCCATGCAGACGGACATCAGCTCGCCCACCACATCGAAGCGCGGCTTACCCGTTTCGCGCTCCAGCGCTTCCAGGATTTCCGTACGAGCCGCCACCAGCGACTTGCGAGCGCGTTTCATCAATGCGACGCGCTGGCGGGGAGGCACGGCTGCCCAGCTCTTCTGCGCATTCCTCGCCGCAGCCGCGGCTCGCTCCACCGCCGCAGCATCGTCGATCGGCAGCTCCACGATCAGTTCCGCGGTCGACTTGTCGCTGACCGCAATGCTGGTCGCCGCGGTTTCATCTACATCGTGATGCAACATCGGACCTTCCCCCTCCGGGCCGCGCTTCAGATCCGGGCTAGAGATAGTCGATTACGGATCGGATGACCTCGCCCGCCTCCATGGCGCGGAAGCCCTCGTTGATCTCTTCGAGTTTGAGTCGGCGGGTGATCATCCCTTCCAGGTCCAGCTTGCCCGCCTTCCACAATCGCAGTAGGCGGGGGAAGTCCACGCGCACGTTGGCACTACCATACATGGAGCCCAGTAGTTTCTTTTCCGAGAAGAATAGCTCGAAGGCATTGAAGGAGATCTCCTGGTCGACACCACCCATGCCCACGACGACAGCCGTGCCGCCGCGTCGGACCGCATCGTAGCCGGCGCGAATCGTCTGGGGATGACCGACACACTCGAGGGTGTAATCGAAGCCCTCGCCACCAGTGATTTCGAGCTTCGCCTGGTCGAGGTCGTCCATCATCGCGCTGTGGGTGGCACCGAAGCGTTTGGCCAATTCCAGCTTGGAAGCCACCGAATCCACGGCCACGATCTCGGCGGCGCCCGCGATGCGAGCGCCCTGGATCGCGGCCACGCCGATGCCCCCACAACCAATCACGCACACCGAAGAGCCGGGCGTGATGCGCGCCGTGTTGATCGCGGCACCGACGCCCGTCATCACGCCGCAGCCGATGAGGGATACGACATCCAGTGGGATCTCGTCATCCACCTTGATCAACGCGTTCTCGGGAACGATCATCTCCTCGGCAAAGCTGCCGCAACCCGACAACCCGGTCATCTGCTGATCTCCCAGCTTGAATCGAGGCGTGATCGCCATGGAGACCATCGTCTCGCACAAGTTGGATTGACCGCGCAGGCAGGCCTTGCACTTGCGGCAGGCAGGAGTGAAAGAGACGATCACATGGTCGCCGGCCGTGAGTTCGCCGACATTCGTCCCTACCTCGAGCACGATACCAGCCGCTTCGTGACCCAGAATGCAGGGAATGGGGGTGGGGGTGATCCCTTTCTGGGCCGATAGATCCGAGCGACAGATACCACTCGATACTACTTGAATATGTACATCGTCGGAAGCCAGATCCAGCAGCTCGACGTCGTCGCGGACCTCGAGCGCCCGACCGTGTTCCCAGAGTACTGCGGCCTTCAACTCATCACCTCCCCGGCTTCCGGCCCCGAGGACGGCGAGGGCAACGCCCGCTTGAGCAGCGTCCCGACCCCCACCACATAGCCCGCCGCAATAAGCAGCGTCGAGATGAGGATGCCGACCAGCGGGGTATCGGACGGCACGTGATCGGAACCCATCAGATAGAAGAGCACACCGATCATGAAGAGGTACTGGCCGAAATCGGCCATCAGGCAGAGCAATGGCTGGAACGGCAAGCGATAGGCACCGCGCATCTCTTCGCTGGACCGAATCGTGAAACGCTCGATCTGCTGATTCACCGCCACGATCGCGAAGCTCGTAAACAGCCAACCTCCGTAGTTGCTCAAGGGGACATCGAAGTGAATGCCGGGGGGATCGTAGTGGTACAGGCTGCCGAGCCCCCAGTACTCGCCCAGGTGGGTCACCGGATCGAGGACCAGGTCCATCCAGGTGATGATCGCAGTGGCGAGCAGCAGAACGGGAACGGAAATGGCGACCTCGCGATTCTCGATGCGCTCGAGGCCCCGCTCACCAAATCGCATTCCGGAGAGGAGCGTGTAGGCGATCGAGTAGCCGAGATAAGTGAGACAGGCGAAGCTCAGTGATGCGAAGAGGGGGACACCGCCGATCCAGAGCTCTTCGGGAAAGAGGGCTTCGTGGTAGACGTAGTCGCCGAAGGGAAATCCGTTGCGCGTGCTGGAGAACTCCACGAGCCAACCAATCAAGGTGCCGGTGACGAACCAGATACCCGCGCGCCGAAAGCCCCGCTCAGCTCCGGCGATGACCCAGAACGCGACAACCAGGGCCACCACATAGGGCCTGTACTCGAACATGGCGATGACATAGTCCACCCTTCTCTCCTCTCCTCACGAATCAGCGCATAAGTCGAAGCGCTCCCGGTAGAACCGGAAACGTTCGTGGAGTTCCTCGGGATCCAGACCGAGGTCTTCAAACTCGTAGGCGACGCGCCCGTGCCGGTCCCGGGTATGGGATGCCAGGTGAACGTGGATGGCCTCGCGAGAGGGTTCGTCGAGGTCCACTGCTGCGAACGCGAGCACCCGTTCGACGGTCTGCATTGGATCCTTGACGAACTCATCGAAGCGAATATCGAGTACCTGCCCAGGCGGCAGACGATCCGCCTGTTCGAGAGAGTCACGCAACATCTGTTCCAGACGGTCGACCCACGAGCGAGCCTCCGCCACAAAATCGAGATTGCGGAAGCAGATCCTCTGTGCGTACGTGACCATCGTCACCAGCGAGAGTACGGCGCGCACGGGGTCGCGGTGAGTGCGCACGATCCGGGCGTCCGGAAAGGCCGACGTGAGCGCACCGAACTGGTCCAGGTGTTGTGGTGATTTGAGCACCCAGCGGCCGTGACCCCTCGCATCTTGAAGAACCTGAAGGACCCGTCGCAGGTAGCGGTAACCCTCCGAGTGCTCGCTCGAAATGTACCAGGGCCGGTAGGTCGGCAGCCTGAAGCTGCCTTCGAAGAAGAACGACCGGAAATTCATCGCACTGAGCTGGAGCTCTTCGTGCGGAAGATCGACGTCGATTTCGTGCATCATCCGAAAGAGCGGCATCAGATAGTCGATCATCCGCACGCGCATGGCGTTGCTCTGGCGGCGCAGATCGGGCAGAGGCAGTCGCCGACCCGGGACGGGCAGGGGATTGACACTTTCCCACATCGGCAGAAAACGCAGCGAGGAGGCCCGCGACAGCAGATTGTGAAGATGCGTGGTGCCGGTCCTCGGAAGCCCCACGATGACGATTGGCGCCGGAACCTCGAGAGAGTGGATCGCCGGCTTCCGCTTGAGCCGATCTTCGACGGCGAGGCGCCCGGTCAGAAGCTGCGAGAAGATGCTGCGCGCAGTGAGGCGCCCGAGCGGTGAGAGATGGTCGTCGGCCTCGAGGTCGTCGAGGATCATCCTCATCGGTTCGCGAAACCCCTCATCTCCGAAGTCCCGCAGGCCGGTGCGCCTGCACGCGGACTTCAGCAGTGAAGCTTCGTCCAGGGGGAGCAGCCGCGCGGCAAGCGGGTCCGGGAGGGTGTTGAAGAGCCGTGCGGGCAGGGGCAGCCGGGGGCAATCCCAATCCTCGATGTGCTGGACCCGTCCGACCGGCATCAGCGTTTCCCGCTCGCCAATGGGGCCGGCGAAGAGGATCCGGTTTCGAACGCCCCGTCTCGCATCATCACCAGGCCGAAGATGGTGGTCGTGTAGGCGGCCCCACTGTCCGGATGCAGAAAGAGCGCGCCCTGCCAGTTATTGAAGCCGTGACCCAGGCCGGTGTGTTTGCGGTAGACCGTCTCGCCGCTGCGGAAGTCGATCGCGGTGAAGTACCAACCCGTCGCGGTTTCGGAATCGTCGGCCAGATACATATACGCGAGCCCGTTCCCGAGAGAGAGCTTGACTACCCCGATGCTCTTCTCGTCACTCGCCCAGACCTCCCGGCAGAGGAAGCCCCCGTCCTCACGCCTCTTGGCGTCGACCCGGGTGAGGCCAGGCACCGCATGAGGCCGGGGAAATGAATGGGGGCCCCAGTTGTTCTCGACGAGTATGGAGTACGAGCCCTGGCCGCGACCGGCTTCATCGGCGTGCTCGAAGGCAGACACGCTGAGATCGGTGCCGCTCTTGCCTTCGGGAAAGACCGGTACGCTGCACACCTTTTCTCCGTCCGAACGCCGGAAGGACTGCACGTGGATTCGAGGCTCCGCGTTGTCGGTGATGACGACGAGACCATCGAGGCCGCCGGCAAGCGTCACCGACGATCCGGAACCCCGCGTGATATGCCCCGGCTTGATTCCGGGTCCGCGGTCGTAGGGCGCGCGCCAGGCCGCGACGATGCTTCCGTCTTCGGCCCTGTTGAAGCGGTAGAGCGCGCGATCGGAGATGATGAAGATGCCCTCCTCGCCGACCGCGAAGGAGTTCTCGATGCTTTCACCTGCGAGGCGATGGGTTTGGATCTCGCCCGATTCGACCTCGACACTACCCACCATCCCCTCGAGGGTGGCGAACCAGTAGCGCTCCCCGCCCCAATCGGGCAGTACCCACGCCACACTGTCCTGGCGGGGCCAGTGCATCGGCACCACATGCTGCGAGAGATCGTACGTGCGCACCCACTCGAACCCCCTGCTGGAGCCGGGAGCGGGGGCTTGAACCACCTCGATGGTATTCCGGGTCGTGGGTACGACGGCACGGTCTCGCTCGTCGAGGTAGAAGTACATCCCCGCACCGATGTACTTCCAGGGCAGAACGCCCTGGAGTGGAAAATACCAGGGACGGGACGGGAGGTCGTAGGATGCCAGCTCCTGCAGTGTGTCGGGGTCCATCAGCTCGATCTGGAAACCTCGCCCATTGCTGTAGACCCCGACGATCCGTCCCCATCGGTCGAAGGCAATCGTGCCATAGCCCCCAAAACCCTGTGTTCGCGTCACTACCTGGGGGTCGAGACCCAGAGGCCCGCTCGCCGCATAGGCATCGCTCACGTAAGCGTCGTTGTGCATGTTGTTGCCGCCCACCGCCATGAAGGGGTGATCCGGAATCGCGACGTGGTCGATGGCGGTCGCGTAGGTACTCGGGTGAAAGCGGGTGAAGTCGCCGTACTGAGGCTGGCTAGCGCCCTCGCCCTTGATTCTCGTCGACCACCACAGTGAAAATCCTTCGTGGGGGAGCAGCATGCACTGGGCGATGGGCTCGAGCGATCCGGCCCGGGTCGGCTGCTGCTCGCGGCAGGTCCCCACCGCAAGCCACACGGCAACAGCTGCGGAAAGTCCCGCGAGTGCGATCGCAATCGCCCCCCAAGCCAGCGTGCGCCTCAGGCGAGACCGTCCGTGCTTCGGTTCCTCGTTCCCATCGGTTCGACTCCGCCAGCCCCAGACGAAGAATGAAGGCGGAGCCATCAGCATGGTCGGGATCGTGGAGTGCAAGGGCTCGGGGGTCCCTTTGAGGCTGTGGAGCGCAAAGGTGAGACCGATGGCGATGCTGGAAGGGATGACGACGGCGAGCGCCAGGGCCAGGCTGCGCACAGTGACCTTGGTCGCCAGGTTCTCGCACAGCCGCACGATGAAACCCGCCACGAAGAAGGTGTACGTGGCCTGTTTCAATGCCGCCGGAAGCGCCGGCAGGGCGCCGTGCGAGAGATTGATCATCCAGACGACGAAACTGAGAATGATGGCGGCCATCCAGGCCGTGCGGTAGTCGATGTAATTTGCGCCGAAGTCCCTGAGCTTTACCAGGCGCTGCATCATGTGTGCTCCAGAGCCTTCCATCCGATCGACTCTCCTGCGGGCATCCTGCACACCATCTTTGGCCAAGCCCCTAGGCTCGCTCCCCAGCCGGGAGCCCAAGCAAGCTGCGAAGGATCGACAGGACCTCGCGACGGTGGGCTTCGAGCTGTTCTGACGTCGGCAGCCCGGCAGCCTCCGAGCGTGCGAAGATCGGCATGGCGGCCACCCGGAAGATCGTCGCTCCCGCCAGGGTGCTGGCGAGTTGCAACGGGTCGCGCATCACGGGTCGCAGCAGACCGGCACGCTCTCCCTCCGCGAGCAGATCTCCCAGAATCTCGAGGAAAGGGCTGGCGAGAGCACCGGCGTCCGAATGGCTCTCGAAGGGCGCCTCGGATGCCAGCCGCAGCACGAGGTGCGCAAAGGCGGGGCGCTCGGAGAGAAAATCGACGAGCGCAGTCAGACCGGCTTCGAGCTGCTCCGGGAGTGAGACGGGCCGCGAGAACTCGTGCTGAAGCCGCACCATCAAGTCCGCGGCCAGACGCTCCAACGTCGCGGCGCAGAGCTCCCGCTTGTCCTTGAAGTAGTAGAAGATGGCCGCACGCTTGACCCCGACCTGTTCGGCGATGTCGTCGAGACGCGTGGCGGAAAAGCCCACCGAAGCAAAGCACGCCTCTGCTGCATCCAGAATCTCTGCTCGGGTCTCAGCGGCCGGCCGTTTCGCTCGAAGCTGTGTCTGCATTCTGTTACCAACTTGCAGACAGTAAGTAATCTGGCCTACCTACCATTGTCAAGCCTGCGTAACAGTGCTGACACGGGATGCGAAACCCGGATGTACACGGGGCGGAGGGCGGAAGGAATGCAGCCCTGGACCCAACAGGGACTCAGCCGACGGGATTTCTTGCGCACCGGAAGTGCCGGCGTGCTCGGTCTCGCCCTCACCCGATTGGCCCCCTTCGCCCCACACCAGGCTCGAGCCGACGCCACCGAACTCCCCGAAGCGCTCCAGTACGAAGATTGGGCGGATGTCTACCGCGAGAGGTGGACCTGGGACCGGATCGCCAAGGGCACCCACCACGTAAACTGCTGGTACCAGCGCGGCTGCAACTGGAACATCTTCGTGAAGGAGGGCCTCGTCTTCCGCGAAGAGCAGGCGGCGGAGTATCCCCAGACCAATCCCGACGTGCCCGACTACAACCCCCGTGGCTGCCAGAAGGGGTCGTGCTTCAGCCACCGCATGTACGACGCCGGGCGACTCCAGCATCCCCTCAAACGCATCGGCAAGCGCGGCGAGGGAAAGTGGCAGCGCATCTCCTGGGAGCAGGCCCTCGAGGAGATCGCGGACGCCACCATCGACACTCTACGGGAGCACGGCCCGGGCTCGATCGTCTGGGATCTCGGCACGGCCGGCACCAACGGCAGCAATGGCCTCGGCATCGTTCGTACCTGCAATGTGCTCGACACGCCCTTTCTGAATGCGAATGCCGAAATCGGTGACCACCATCCCGGCGCGGCGGCGACCTTGGGCAAGATCTGCTTTGCAAGCTCTGCCGACGATCTCTTCTACTCCGATCTCATTCTGATCTGGGGTGGCAACCCGGTCTATACCCAGATCCCCAATGCCCACTTCATCAACGAGGCTCGCTACAAAGGTGCCGAGGTCGTCACCATCGCACCCGACTACAACGCCTCCTCGGTTCACGCCGATATCTGGGCGCCGGTCAACGTGGGAAGCGATGCGGCCCTGGGTCTATCGATCTGCCAGGTCATGGTTGATGAGGGCTTGCACGACCCGGCATTCATCCGCGAGCAGACCGACCTCCCCCTCCTCGTTCGCAGGGACACGCGTCTCTTCCTGAGACAGAGCGATCTCGAAGAAGGGGGCAGCGATGACGTGTTCTACATCTTCGACTCGGCCGTGGGAGAAATTCGAGAGGTCAGTCAGGCAACGCTCGCCCTCGAAGGCGTCGAACCCGCGCTCGAGGGTGAGTTCGAGGTAGCAACCCGGGACGGTGAGATCACCGTGGAGCCGGTCTTTGCGGGGCTGAAACGGCAGCTCGCCGATTACACCCCGGAGCGAGCCACGAAGATCTGCGGCACGCCGGCGAGCCTGATTCGCAGTCTCGCACGCAAGATCGGCCGGGCCACGGCCGCCACCATCCTCACGCAATCGAACTTCTCGAAGTTCTATCACGGCCTCGAGATGGAGCGCGTGCAGATCCTCGTGCTCGCGTTGGCGGGACAGATTGGAAAGAAGGGGAGCGGCATCACGGGCTTCCCCTTCCTCTCGATCACGGGCGCGGATGCGCTGGGGATGGCACCCGGCTGGCTTCCGCCCAAGCTCGGGCTGATGGCGGTCGCCCTCGAGTCAGCCCCTTCGTTCATCAAGTCCAAACTCGCCGGCTTGACGGATGAGATGACGCTCTACGAGCTGACACGAGAGGAGTATGCGAGCGGCCGATATATTTCCGCGAACCTATTCTTTCACGAGCACGGAGGTCTCGCCGACCGCTTGGGAAGTTCGCAGCGGTGGGACCCTTCCCTGCAGCGCAACTTGCAGAGCTATCTCGACGAAGCCGTGGAGAAGGGCTGGCAGCAGCTTCCGGTCACGCCTCCACGCATCTTCTTCGAGGTCGGCGGAAACATCCTGCGGCGTGTTCGCGGCTTCGACCGGCTCTACGAAGGATTCCTCCCGAAGCTCGACCTCCTCGTCACCGTGGACTGGCGCATGAGCAACACGGCCCTGCACAGCGACTACGTCCTCCCGGCCGCGACCTGGTACGAACGGGATGACATCACCTGGGCCACACCGATCGCCCCCTTCGCCCACGTCACGACACGCGCAGTCGATCCCCTGGGCGAATCCAAATCGGATTGGGCCATCCAGTCGCTCGTGATGAAGACCATCCAGAAGCGGGCCATCGACCGAGGACTCACGGAATTCAGCGATCGCAGCGGGAACAAGAGACACCTCGACCGGGTCTGGGATGAGTTCAGCTTCAACGGTCGTTTCGGGGAGGACGACGGCGAGGCCCTGCTCGAGGAGATCTTCTCGTCCGTGACCAATCTCGGAGGAATCAGCTGGCAAGATCTCAAACAGAAGGGTTTCGAACGCTATACCGAACTCGGGATGAGCTTTACCAACATCGGCAATGCGACCGATATCGCGCCCAACGAAACCATCACCGCCAACACCTGGCATACGAACGACAAGCTCCCGTGGCCCACCCTTACCCGGCGCATGCAGTTCTACATCGATCACCCCTTTTATCTCGAGCTCGGCGAAGAGCTGCCCGTCCACAAGGACAACCCGGCGATCGGAGGCGACTACCCGCTTGCGCTGACCGGAGGCCATACCCGCTGGTCCATCCACTCGATCTGGCGAGACGAGAGCCTGCTGCTCCACCTCCAGCGCGGTGAACCCCTCATGGTCATGAGCAGCGCCGACGCCTCGACGCGAAGGCTCCACGACGGAGATCACGCGCGCGTGTTCAACGATGTCGGCTCGTTCGAGGTGCAGGTCAAGGTCTCGTCGGCACTTCGCCGCGGACAGCTGATCGTCTACCACGCTTGGGAGCCCTATCAATTCAAGGACGGCCGCTCGCACCAGAGCGTCATACCCAGCCCCATCAACCCGCTGCATCTCGCCGGCGGGTATTTCCACTTGCGCCCCAACATGCTCTTCGGTGAACCCGGCTCGAACGACCGGGGCACACGCGTCGAGGTCGAAGCCGCAGCCGTAAGGACGTGATCACCGGCCGAAGCCGTGTTTCTTCGAGCATTCGCTGCGCGTCTGCTGCACTCGCACTGCGTGTCCGCTGCGGGTATCGGCACAATCCCGCCGAGTCGTTCAGGTTCGGGCGATGGAACGCCGATCTCCTGGGTATACCCAAGCGGGTGTACCGGAGGAAGCGGGTATGTCGAGAACCAGGCTGCAGCTGCTCATCGCGTTCATCACGATCGGACTCGCAGTGGCGACGACGTCGCCCGCATTCGGTTCCGATCCCTATACGGTCGAGAAGGTCGCGCTGGAAGGCGAGACGGCTCCGGGAGCGGGCGGTGCGACCTACGCACCCATCGATTCGTTCACGGTCGACATGAACGCGGGCGGTGACATCGCCTTCGGCGCGACTCTCTCGGGCCCTCCTCCGAATTGGGGCGTCTTCGTCTATAGCGGTGGCGTAGGCAGCGCACGGGGTTTGACGGGCGACGCCGCGCCGGCGCCGCTCACCGGAAGCTATCTCGCGTTCGGCTATCCCCACATCGACGATACGGGGGACGTCTCGCTGGGTGTCCTTGTCAGCTCGGGCGCGAACGCGCTGCTTCTCGCGGGCGAATCGGGCGACAGCGTGTTGGTAAGCGACAGCGACACCGCGCCCGGATCGGGTGGAACCCTCGCGTTCAGCGCCGGCTCCCTGTCCTTCCACGCACGCGGAACGGGCGGCGCCGGAGTCTTCCAATCACCCGTTACGGGTGGCTCGAATCCGAGCGGCGTCTTCGTTGGGACGAGCAGCGGGGTGGCGCTCGAAGGCAATCCGAGCCCGGCGGGTGGGACCTACTCATCGTTCAGTTACCCCGGCGGGAACTCGAGCGGCAAGGTCGCGTTCCCCGCCACCCTTTCGGGCGCTACCGCAGCGGGCGGACTGTTCACTGACTCGGGCGGAGGCCCCGTCGCGCTCGCGCTCGAAGGCGATCTCGAGCCCGGCGGCGAGACCTTCCTCGACTTTCTGCTGCCGCAGGTCAACGCTTCGGGCGCCGTGTTCTTCATCGGCACCTGGGCACCCCTCGAAAACGGTCAGGGCGGCCTCTACGTGGACGATTTCGGAGGGCTCCACTCGATGCTCCGCACCGACGAGCCCATGCCCGAGACCGGCGGTGCCACCATTGCGAGCATGACCGGCCTACCGCACTTCTCGGACGGTGGTCGCATTACGTTCAGCGCGACGCTCAGCGGGGGTGACTTCGACGCGGGGGTCTTCGTGATGGAGTCGAACGGCAGTGTGCGCGTCGTCGCCCGCCACGGCGACCCCGTGCCCGGTACCGTGTCCGATACATTCACGGGTTTCGGGCACGCAGCCGGCAACGACGTGGGGCAGGTCGCATTCGCGGGTATGACGAGCACCAGCGGCACCGGTGTGTTCCTCGCCACCGCGCCTGCTTCCCCAGTGCCGTCCGCATCGGCCGCCGCTCGCGCCTTGATCGCGGGCCTCGTGCTACTGGTCGGCGGTCAGCTCGTCCGAATCAAGTAACAACGACGTCTCGGCGTCACTTGGCTAACTTCCGCAAACCGGTCGAAGAGGCCCCCTTTCCGAGCCCGCCGATGGCAGGACTGGGGGGGGGCTTCCGCAAGATCGGAGCGGGGATTCGAACGTGACCATCATCAAGGAAGCGGCTGCACTTCTCGAAGCGAAGCTCGGCAGCTCGTTCGAGGACTTGACCATCGAACGCCTGGTCGTCGGCCTCTTCTTTACCGGGGTCAAGCTGTCCAACGGTCGGGGGGGCATCTGTTTCACACCGGTCAAGGAACTTCCCGAAGCGGTGTGCTGCCCCACCTCAGCGGGCAAGGGCTTCGATCCCACGAAGGTGAACGGAAGCGCGGTGAGGGCGATACTCGAGAGCAGGGGGCAGGGCAAGCCGATTCAGGTCGCCACCCAGATCGCCACATTGAACGCCCTCAGCGCCACCGTCTTCCTGGACGAGGGACGGGGCGGCTACCTCATCGAAGAACCTCGGGATGCCTTGGACGACGTTCACCTCGAACCGGGAACCAGAGCCGCGGTCGTCGGTGCGATGGTCCCCGCCATTCGCAAACTCAAACAGGCCAGGGTCGACTACTCAGTCATCGAAAAGGATCCCCGTACCCTCAAGGGCGATGAGCTCGCCCACTACGTCCCGGCGAAAGCGGCCGCCCCCGTGCTTCATCAGGCCGATACCGTCATCATTACCGGCGCAACCCTGGCCACCGGAACGCTGGAAGAAATCCTCGATGCCACAAATCCCGAGGCGACGGTCATCGTGCTCGGCCCCTCCTCGGGTTTCGTGCCCGAGCCTCTTTTCGAAAGAAACGTCGATGTGGTCGGGGGAGTTCTCGTCAAGGAGACTGACGCACTCCTCGATGTGCTGTCGGCCGGCGGCTCCGGTTATCACTTCTTCGACGACCTGGCCTCGCGCACCGTCATCCGACGATCGGCACAATCATGACCGGCGTTGCCGCATGAACCGCAGGTCCAACGCGATCAACGGCCCTGACCCTCGCGATGCGAGGGAAAGACCACCAGCCCCGTTCAGGAAACCGCGGATCCGACCTGGAAGCCCAGCTCGCGATACTGCGGCGCCACGCGGTCGGTGATGAGACCCACCCGATCCAGCTGGGGCACCACGTGGTCTCTCAGCGTGCTGGGCGCGGATTCCTGGAACGCCGGGTCGGAATCCTTCTCCCGGATTTCGGCGATGGCGGCGTCGTAGTCGATGCCCATCTCCTCGTAGATCTTCTGCCGACTCGACATGCCCCCCGCACTGCTTCCTCCTCCGCCAGTGGCCAGTGCGCGAACGGCCCCCACGGCGAAGTCCTCGATGCGCTCGCGGTCCGGGTCGGACATGCGCGGCAGCTCTTCCTTCATGTAGATCAGTCCGTAGGAGACGTGACGTGCCTCGTCTTGAGCGGTGAGCTCCACGATGTTTCTCAGCAGATCATCCTTGGTACCCGCCTGCATGGCCTTGAAGCTACCCATGGCCAGGCTCTCGGTAATCACCTGCATGCCGACACATTTCATCTGCCAGAGGTCCGCCTCGAGGATCGCGTTCAGCACGCCCTGCAGTACTGGCTCGATGGGGTAGACCTGATCCAGCAGCTTGATGTAGCGGTGGAAGACCTCCACGTGGCGGGCCTCATCCACCACCTGGGTTGCGGCGTAGAGCTTGCCGTCGATGTCCGGAACAGCCTCCACCAGCTGACCGCAGCAGAGCAGCGCACCCTGCTCCCCGTGCAGAAACTGCGAGAGCGACCAGGCCGAGCGCTTGGCCGCGAACTCGATGCGCTTCTCCGGGGGCAACGCCTTCACGAAGTCGTAACGCTTGAAACGTTCCGCGGTGGGGTCCAGGACGTCTCCGACCCCTTCCTTGTTGATTTCGAGTTCCCACGGAATATCGGTTGCGGCGTTCCACTGCTGTTTCTTGGCGGTCTCGTAGAGGTCTCGCAACGCCCCCACGTGGGTCTCATAATCAAACTTCCAGTGCGTCGTCAGAGTGGTAACGATGGATTCGACTGTCATGTCCTTGCCTCCGTCAGAGATGATCGGATGTCGTGGATCGAGCTCGGGGCGGCCCCCGTCGCCGAGTAGAGGCCACCGTCATTGTAGTAAAATGACTCACTTCTCTACAAACTGACCCATTACCGGATGTTTCCGGCGGTTGCAATTTCCCTTTCATGCAAGCAGAATATTGATCTCTCGTGCGAGTGCGCAAAGGGTGTGTAGCTGGCAACGACGACTTCACCCAGGAAGGAAATCCCATTGGAGTTCAACCCCTTCTCCGACGAATTCTTCAACGACCCTTATGAGATCTATCGGTATCTGCGCGACGAGGCGCCCGTGTACCACAACGAAGAATGGGGTTTCTACGCGCTGTCCCGCTTCGAAGACGTGGTCGCGGCACACGTCGATCACCGGACCTATAGCTCCGCCCGAGGCGTGATGATTCAGGACATGAATCCCGCGGCCCTGAAGGCGACGCCCATGATGATCATGATGGATCCCCCGAAACAAACGCGACTGCGAAAGCTCCTCAGCAGCCGGTTTACACCGAGCAAAGTCGCCGACATGGAGCCGACACTGCGAGAGCTGGCCGGGAGTATTCTGGACCAGCTGGCCGATCGGGATTCCTTCGACTTCGTCAACGACTTCTCCTCCGTTTATCCCATGGACTTCATCAGCCAGCTGATAGGAGTACCCACGGAAGACCGGCTTCCGATTCGAAACCTCGTGGACGCATCGCTGACTCGCGAGGCGGGTACGCCCGACATTCCGGTGTCGGCCATCGAGGCAATGGCCGAAATGAATCTCTATTTCCGGGAATTCATCGCCGAGCGGCGCCGAAGTCCAAAGGACGATCTGATCAGTGAACTCATGAGCGAGGAGGTGTTGCGGGAAGACGGAGTCCGCGACCGGCTGACGGACGCCGAGATTCTGGGCTTTGCCAGCCTGTTGGCCGCCGCGGGTGCTGAAACCACGACCAAGCTGATCAGTAATGCCCTGGTGCTGATCTGGCGCCACCCGGAGGTCCTCGAGCGCATCCTGGAGGATCCGGGCTGGATCTTCCTCGCCGTCGAGGAATCCCTGCGCTTCTGGCCACCCTCCCAGATTCAAGGCCGCTCCGCCACGCGGGACATCGAACTCCACGGCGTGAAGATTCCCGAGGGCTCTCGCGTGCTCCTGCTCACCGGAGCGGCGTGCCGAGACGAGCGCGAGTATCCCGATCCGGACCGCTTCGACATCGAGCGCGAGATCCCGATTCAGGTTGCCCTGGGCCACGGGGCTCACAAGTGTCTGGGTTCGTTCCTCGCCCGCCTCGAGACGCGCGTCGCACTCGAAGAGTTCTTCGAACGCTTCCCCAAGTTCGAAGTGAACGAGGAAGCGTGCGAGAGAGTTCACATGTCGAACGTGGCCGGCTATTCGTCGGTTCCAATCTCCATCCGCTAGCCCTCGACTCGATCCCAGGCGAGCGCCCCTACCCCACGATCCCCTTCGCGACCAGTTCCGCCTGCTCGGCTTCACTCAGACCGAGCTGTCTCAGTAGCTCGTCGCGGTGCTCTCCGAGAGTAGGAGCGTGGCGGGAAACCTCGGAAGGCGACTCGGAGAAGCGAGCCGGCGGGCGAGGGCGACGCATGCGTCCCATCACCGGGTGCTCCACCTCTTCCACGATCCCGTTGTTCTTGACCTGAGGATGGTCCGCGACCTGGTTGGTCGTCAGCACCGGTGAGCAGGGAACATCCTCACGTTCGAAGGCGGCGACGAATTCTTCGACGGTCATCGTCAGGGATGCGGCTCGAGTCTCGGCCGTGAACTCATCCAGATTGGCGAGGAGCGCGTTCACCGTCGAGAAGCGCTCATCCTCGATGAACTCGGGGCGGCCGACGGCGCGCATGATCCCGTGGATCTGCTCCTGGGTGATGGCCGCGACCGCGGCATGGCCATCCGCGAGTTCGATCATCCGGTAGCCGTTCGCGATGGGCGGACGCAGCTCGACGCCCTCACCGAGAAGTGTGTCTCGACCCATTCCGTCGGGCCACAGGAAGTGCAGCGCAGCATCGAGCATCGAGAGCTGAACGTGCTGCCCCTCGCCGCTGCGCTCCCTGTGGAGGAGAGCAGCGGTGATGGCCTGGGAAGCCGTCAGGGCCGTGAGCTTGTCCACCATCGCGTTCTGGACGAAGCGTGGCTCCTCGGTCTGGATGTCCGCCTGTACCGAGGCGACCCCGGACAAGGCCTGCACGACGTGGTCGAAGGCAGGCTTGTTCGACCAGGGGCCATCCGGACCGAATGCGCTGACCGAGACATAGATGAGGTCCGGGCGCACCCGGCGCAATCGGGCCTCGTCGATCTCGATTCGCTCCACCACCCCGGGCCGGAAGTTCTGAACGAATACGTCGGCCCACTCCACCAGCTTGTAGAGGATCTCCCGGCCGGCCGCCTCGCGCAGATCGAGCGCCAGCGAGCGCTTGCTGCGATTGCAACCGGCAAAGACGGTCGAGATGCCGCCTCGGGCCGTCCCCAGATAGCGCATCACATCCCCGGTCCCGGTCGGCTCGACCTTGATCACGTCGGCCCCCTGGTCGGCCAGGATCATGGTTGCGAAGGGCCCGGTGATGTAGGCCGAGCAATCGACGATTCGCACTCCCTCGAGCGGACCGGGCATGGCGATTCCTCCAGGTGATCGGACGATGGAGCCATGATGCGGGTCGACGGTGATCGGAGTCAAGCTGAAAAGTTCCCGCCTTTGATGGCACGGAATTCCGGTAGGCGGCGAATCAGGCCGGAGGGGGGACGTGCGATGAACGCCGAAGCTCCTAGACTATGCGATCCGAATACAGGCCGGCACGAGTAGGGCAAGGCGGGGAGCAATGCATATGGAACACACCGCAGACGTTGAACCGACTGATCGAGTCGCCATCGTGACCGGAGCCAACTCCGGGATCGGAAGGGAGACGGCACGCGCGCTGGCGGCCATGGGAATGCACCTCTTCATCACCTGCCGCACCCAGGCCAAGGGTCAGCCGATCGTCGAAGAGTTTCGTGAGCAGACGGGCAATCAGAAGATCGAGTGCCTCGCGATGGAGCTGGGAGATTTCGATTCGGTGCGCCGATGCGCCGCGGAGTTTCTCGAGCGCAACCTCCCGCTTCACCTGCTCGTGAACAATGCCGGCATTGGCGTTCAGCGCGGGATCACTGAATCGGGCTTCGAACTCGCCTTCGGAACCAACCACCTCGGCCCATTCCTCTTCACCGGCCTGCTGCAGCAGCGGTTGGTGAAATCCGCACCGGCGCGAATCGTCATCGTCTCCAGCGTGGGCCACGGCAGTGCCAAGGGAATCGACTTCGGGGCCGTCTCCAGGACGACGAAGTCCCAGAGCGGATCGAACGAGTACTACACCTCGAAGCTCGCGAACGTGCTGTTCAGCAATGAACTCGCGAGGCGCCTCGATGGCACCGGCGTGAACACCTACGCCCTGCATCCGGGAATCGTGGCGACCGAAGTCTGGCGTCGCTTCCCCAGGCCCATCACCTGGATCGCCAAGCGCTTCATGCTCTCCGTCGAAGATGGAGCGAAGACATCGATCTACTGCGCGACCTCCCCGGAGATCGCCGGCGAGAGCGGCCTCTACTACGACACCTGCGCGACCAGGCCGACGAGCGAACTCGCCCGCGACCAGGCCCTGGCCCGCGACCTGTGGGAACGCAGCGAGAAGTGGGTGGGCTTCGAGTATCCCACCGCATAGAGAGTTCGATCCCAGATGCCGCGCCGCGACCGGATCAGCCAGCGGCCATATACCTTTCCATTCCGGCAAGCGATCGGCTGAAGGTCCAGCTCACGAATCTCTCGAGCAGGGGGCCAAGGCCGGGGATCTTCGATTCGAAGCGGCAACGCCAGATGAGACGGGTGCCCTCCCCTACCGGCTCGAGTTCGACCTCACCATGGTGATTCCGAATCGGGAAGGAGCCTGCAATGACGCGATAGGTCATTCGCCTGGGCGGTTCGAAGTCCAGGATTTCCTCCCGCAACCCACCGATGAACCCCCGCACCGCACCCGCTCCATTGCGCTCGCTCACCCCCTCCTTCACCAGACGTGAGCCGGGTGTCGACGCCCACTGCTTCCATCCCGCGTGATCGGTATAGACATCCCATGCTTCCTGGGGGCTCTGCGGGTATCGGTGCTCGACCTCGACGTGCTGCACGAAACCTCTCCTCTCGAGCAATCAGAACGACGCCGGGGCAGTTGACAACTCCGGGGGCAACCGATCTACGCCCCTCAACGCACTCTGTCCTCATGGACACATGGTCCGGACGAGGATAGTCCACAGCGCGTGAGATCCGCCCGCCGACACGTAGGAAGTTCGCCCCCGGAGGAGACGGTTCGGATCGCTCCGAGGGGCTGCGGGGGGAGGGCGAATCCTTCAGCGCCGTCTTCTACGAAGCGGAGAACGACGGCGTTGACTCGGTGCGCCGCCTGAACGCAGTCGGCGATACCGGTCAGGGCGCCGGCTGGCGGTCAAGCGCAGGGCGAAGTCGCTGCTGGAGACACGCGAAGCGCCCAGCACGCTAGTCGGTGTAGCCGAGTGCCTTCAGCCGCTTGCGCAGCTTCTCGTCGAGTTCCCCGGTCTTCACCTCGACGGGCGGGCCGTCTAGCCCGTTGAACCAATTCGCGAGCTGCCGCGCGAGCTGCCGCGCAAGCTGAGGGCGTTTGCGTGCGAGGTTCGTCGTCTCGCCCGGGTCCGCTTCCAAGTCGTAGAGTTGCACGCGTGGCACGGGCGGGCCCGGCATCTCGTTCGCGGGCGGACCTTTCTCGATGGCGGCGATGTACTTGTAGCGACCGTCGCGCAGAGCAATCCGCGCCGTGCCGCGGCGGATCTCGCCCGCCATCGCCACGCGATGCTCCGCCTCGTCGCCCATCATCACGGGCAGCAAGCTCCTGCCTGCGATATCGCCGTCGAGCGCGACACCGAGCAGGTCGGCCACCGTAGGTAGTACATCGAGAGTCCGCACCTGCACGTCGACTCGACGCTTCGCGAACCGCCGCGTCGGATCGTGGATCACGAGCGGGACCAGCAGCAGGTCGTCGTGCAGCGAGTGGCCGTGGCCGCCTATATGGCCCCGGAAGCGGTCGCCCATGTCCTCGCCGTGATCGCTCGTGACCACCACCAACGTGCGCTCGGCGAGGCCGAGTTCGGCGAGCAACTCGACGAACTCACCCACGTAGCGATCCGCCGAACGGATGTCGCTGTCGTACAGGTCGCGGATATAGCTGGCCTCGCCGTTCTCGATCTCGCGCTTGAGGGCGAGCTCGAACGACGGGCCAATGCGTTCGAGTACCCGGTCGCCGACGAAGTCGCGGTTGCGGTACGGGATGTGGGCCTCGTAGGTATGAATCAACATGAAGAACGGCGAGGCGGCGTTGTCGCGCAGCCACTGCGAGGCGGCCGCGAAGGTTCCCTCGACGTCGCTGCCCCCCTTCTCGACCAGCGTGGGGCGGTCCGTCTCGTGGTAGTGGCGGAAGCCTCGGTCCATCCCCCAACGGCGCGATACGAACGCGCCCTCGGTGAAGGCCGCGGTGCGGTAGCCCGCCTCAGACAGCGATTCGGCGAGCGAGCGTTGCATCTCCATATCGTCATCGAGGACGAGCGCTGGGTAGTCGCCGGACAGGAGCGCGACCGCGCTCGGAAGCGTCCAGCTCGAGAAGCTCGATACCTGTTCGAACAACACGCCGCGCTCTGCGAGCGCATCGATCGCAGGGGTCGTGAGACGCTCGTAGCCGTAGCTCGAAACACGGTCGGCGCGAACGGTATCGAGCAGGAAGACGACCGCTCCGAAAGGCCGACTCGGGTCGAGTGTCGCGCTGGGCGGCTCGGGCTCCGAGCCGCAGGCGAGCACGGCGGCGAGCGCGAAGCAGACCGTGAGGCCCGAAAACCACGCCGAGCCCTCGACCGACCGGCGGCGGGAATCGGCACGAGGTTCGCGAACGGGCAGCGCGCCCCGGCATCTGATCAGTTCGCGCATTGCGCCCGAGGATACCACTGACCACGCAGCTTCTCGCGCAGGGGCCTCACATCAGGCGTCAGAGGTTCGCGCGAGTCACGGGCGAACGCATCTTCCACATGAAGCCGTCGTAATAGAAGTGGACCATCGACTGGGAAATCCCCCAGTAGTAGATCCAGCGCGAACCCGAAATTCCCGCGAGGCGGATCGTGTCTTCCTCCGGGAAGAAGTAGACCCCCCAGTAACGAACCCCCAGATAGACGGCACTGATGCCGAGCAAGAACCCCCAATAGCAGAGCGCCGGCTGCCGCAGCATCCGCTTCATCAACGACGGACCCGAAGTCGGGTCGGCGAAGCGCTTTCGCTGATATGCCCAGACGAAGACGAAATACTCGAGCGCGTGACTGAAGGTGTAGGACAGGAAGACCTTCGCGGGATCCAGGAGCAGGAAGCTCACCGAAAGCGCGGCCGTGCCGATGCCCATGAATAGCCGCGCACGGTTCGAGAAGCGGTCGTTCCGCCACTCGTACCACAGGAAGGCCGCAACGCTGAAGGCGGCGAGCGCGCCAGCGAGCGGCAGCGCCCAGACGCGAATCCCGACCAGCGCGTCCATGATTGGATTGATGAAGAACTCCGCCCGCGAGAATCCCTGCTCGACGAGGTCGCGGTGGCTCGTCCCGAGGTAGACAATCCAGACCGGGAACCACCCGTGCACCAGCATCCGGTCGACCCAAGGCGGCGTACGCTTGTCCGCCGCGACCTCGGACTTCACCACGTAGAGGCGCAAGATCCCGTACTTTTGCTGAATGGTGTGCCATAGCCCCCAGGCACCCGAAAAGGTCGCGATCACGACGAACGCGAAGCGATGGTCGCTCTTCCAGAGCACGGGCTCGATCGCAAACAACGCCACCATCGCGATCGGGGCGATGGTGAATCGAAGCGGGTTGGTCCGAAGGACCTGCCGATCGCAGTAGACGATCGGCAGCGTCAGATGTCGATGCGCGAAGTTCAGCGTCAGCACCAACAAGAACAGGACCAGGTAGTCCTCCCGCTCGCTCCCCATCATCAGCATCGGAATCAACGCGAGCAGCCAACTCCAGTGATACGCAAGCGAATCGATGAGCGGACTCACGTGCCAGCGGCGAACGGGTGCTCCCGGCGGAGCAATGCGCATCAGTCCGTCGAGCATGCGCTCTTTATACCGATTCATTCTTCGGCGTCCAGCGCGCCACCCCGAGGATTCCGCACGGCCGATCGGTTCACGAACCGGTGAGAACGAGGCCAGGGTGCGCCGCCGGGCAATCGCCTATACTCGCGCGCCTCGACCATCGAGGAGCGGTCCGACTACTGGATCGTACGACAACGCGCGACCGGGAGCCTGATCATGCACACTGACATCTGTGACGTCTTCGGAATCGACGTTCCGATCTTCGCCTTCACCCACTGCCGCGACGTCGTCGTCGCCGTCAGCAAGGCCGGGGGGCTCGGCGTACTGGGCGCGGTCGGCTTCTCGCCCGAGGAACTCGCGAAGGAGTGCGATTGGATCGATGAACACATCGGCGACAAGCCGTACGCGGTCGACACCGTCATCCCCAACAAGTACGAGGGCATGGGCGAGCTCGACCCCGACAAGCTCGAAGAGCAGCTCCAGGCCTCGGTCCCGGACGAACACCGCGCATTCGCATCCAAGCTGCTCGCGGACGCGGGCGTGCCCGAGCTTCCTTTGGAAGATCAGGGGAAAGGCCTGCTCGGCTGGACGATGGCAACGGCAATGCCGCAACTCAAGGTCGCACTCTCCCACCCGAATGTGAAGCTGATCGCAAACGCACTCGGTACGCCCCCGCCCGAAGTGATCGAGATGATCCACGATTCCGGGCGCAAGGTGGCAGCCCTGTGCGGCAGTGCAAAGCAGGCACTGGCCCACAAGCAGGCCGGTGTCGACATCATCATCGCACAAGGCTACGAGGGCGGTGGCCACACCGGCGAGATCGGCAGCATGGTGCTGTGGCCGGAGGTGATCGAGGCGGTCGCCCCCACACCGGTGCTCGCCGCGGGCGGCATCGGCAGCGGTCGCCAGATCGCGGCGGCGATCGCGATGGGCGCGCAGGGCGCATGGACGGGCTCGATCTGGCTCACGGTCAGCGAATCCTCCAATCCGCTGGTGCTGAAGGAACAGCTGCTTGCCGCAGGCAGCCGCGACACCGTGCGCTCGCGCTCCGTCACGGGCAAGCCGGCCCGCATGCTGCGCAATGAATGGACCGAAGCCTGGGAGCAGCCCGACACGCCGGACCCGCTCCCGATGCCGCTTCAGGGCTTGATTACGATCGACATGATCATGCGCACGAACCGCTACGCCGAAGCGGGCCAGAACATCGCGTTCAATCCGGTCGGCCAGGTCGTCGGCCGCATGAATCAAATGCAACCGGCCAAGAATCTGGTCTCGAAGCTCGTCGACGAGTACTACGACGCCGCCGACCGGATCCAGAGCCTGATGCCGAAGGATGACTGAAGATTCATCGACGAATCGACGCCGAGGCCGGCGTCATTCGTCGATGAAGTCGCTCTTCGCCTCGCCGCTGAGCACGTTCTTCAGCACTTTTCCGGTCGCGTTGCGCGGCAGCGGATCACTCCGAATCTCCCACTGCGTCGGAACCTTGAAGTTCGCGAAAGCCTCGCCGCAGAACTTGGCGAGCTCATCGGAGTCGATCTCGGCACCGCTCCGCGGCAGCACGAACGCCTTGACCTCCTGTCCCCACTCGTCGTGCGGAATGCCGATCACCGCAGCTTCGGCGACCTTCGGGTGCGCCTCGAGGCGCTGCTCGATCTCGGTCGGATAGATGTTCTCGGCGTTGCGCAGAATCATGTCGCGCGCGCGCGAGTTGATGAACAGATGGCGGCCCTCGACGCGCCCGATGTCGCCGGTCCGCAGCCAACGGTCCGCAACGATCGTATCAGCCGTGGCTTCGGGGTTGCGCCAATACTCGAGCATAACGAGCGGGCCGCGGATATGGATCTCACCCTCTTCGCCCTCGGGCAGGGCCCTGCCCTGCTCATCGCGGATCTCGATTTCGACGGTCGGAAGCGGCCAGCCCACGGAATCCGGATGCTCGGTGAGGAACTCACCAAAGTTGAGGGTCGCGGTACCAGTCGATTCGGAGAGGCCGTAGCCGATCGCGAAGCTTCCCTTCGCGTTCGGGAACGCGTCCATCAAGCGCCGCTGGATGCTTTCGCTGACGGGCGCACCGCCCGAGCCGAGCGTACGGACGCTAGCGAGATCGTAGCGCCCGAGATCCGGATGCTCGACCAGCTGGTGCCCCATGTTGCCGAGTGGCGACCACGAGGTGACCTTCTCAGCCTCGATCAGGCGCATCACATCGCTCGGGTCGAAGCGACCCTTCATCCACACCGTCTTCACACCGGCGGCCAGCATCCCGACGGCTCCCGCGTACAAGCCGGAGAGATGGAACAGCGGCGCGTTGTAGAGGTTGCTATTCGGTAGCGCGTTGGAATCTGGCTTGGTGCCCTTCTCGACTGCGAGCAGCATCAACCGCAGCCCGTGAAAGAACAGCAGTTGGATGAATGTCACGATGCCGCGGTGGCTGTTGACCGCACCCTTCGGCCGCCCCGTGGTACCGCTCGTAAACAGAATGACCGCCGCGTCATCCTCGGCGATCGGCACATCGGGCAGATCCCCTCCAGCAGAGTAGTGGGTGAGCTCCTCGAATTCGTCCTCGATCGTGACGATCGGGATCCCGACGTCGTCGCCCGCGATGCGCGCGAGTCGCTTGGCGTCGCCGATGAGCAGCTTGGGTTCGGTGCTCTCGATCCCGTAGAGGATCTCGTCGCGCTTCCACCAGCCATTCAAACCGACCACGACCGCCCCGAGGCTGACAGCCGCCCAGAAGCTGATGATCCACTCGGGGCAGTTCGCGGCGAGGATGGCAACGCGGTCGCCGTGTCCGATGCCGTACTTCTCGGCGAACGCCTTCGCGACCGACGCCACCCACTCCGCGTGCTGCCCGAACGAGATCCGCTGGCCGTCGCAGACGATGTATTCGGCGTCACCGCGCGCGGCCGAGTCCGCGAGGATCTGCCGCAGCGATGCTGGGCGGTTCTTGCAGACCTTCATCTTCACACCGAGGACCTCTTCTTCGACGAGATCTCGAACGGCCCACCCGGGCCTGCCAGCTGCGCTTCGATCTCTTCCAGGGGCATCGTCGTTCCTCGTCGCTCTCGGGTCGGAAATGGGCGAACCCCCAGATTGACGGCCCAACCGGTTTAATTCAATGGCCACCGCCTGTGGTGAGGTCATGATCAGCGACACGCCATCGCGCCTGCGAAGCAGGGCGTGAGGCGAGGTTGCGCTACAGCCGCGGAGCGGGCATAGCGCAAACTCTCCACTCTAAAGTGCAGATCAGGGTGAACCGAAGCAGGGTCACGGCCATTTGGGGCGAGATCCGACGAGGGACTGGACCGTGGCAGACGAATCGACATTCGACTTTCTATGCAGTGAATTGGAACGCGCTTCCTCGCTCGACCGCCTGGAAGCTCGCGGAACCGTTCGGATCGCCATCAAGCAGGCGGGGCTCGACCCTCACAGCGCGACCCCGCAAGAGTTCGCGGTGGTGGTCGAGAAAGTCCTGCCGCAGGAACTCACCGCTCGTGGAGTCGAGAACTCCAACAGCCTCTGCGGTGCGCTGGCCAAACAGGTGGGTGCACGCGAAGCAGGGGACGAATCACGCGAGACGCCCGAAGCGATCTTCGCGCGCCTCGGCTCTCGCTAGCTCTGTATTCTGGCCGTCTTGTGGCCAGAACTTCCTCTTTCGGGCCCCCTCAGGAATACCCGGTGGCGGTCTCGGACCGTACCGATTTCGGCGCAGCATCTCGCAAGAGACTCGAAATCGCGTCCCATAGGCTCTTCCGCGTCGCTGCACAGTAGACATCGCTGTCGTCGAGCTGGCTCGTCAAACGGCGGTACGCCTCTCCGAGCGCATGGTATGGCAGGCTCGGAAAAAGATGATGGGTGGCGTGGTAGCGCAGCCCGACCGGTGCCCAGAGCGCGGTCCAGAAACGGTGCCCGGGGACGTCGACCGAATCCAGGAACTGTTCCTCGATCGCCATGACGTGATCGTCGGGGTTGCGGTAGCGGTGGGCCGCGAGTGTGCGCAGCGAATTCAGCCAGAAGACCAATACCGCGACCGCGTACCACAGCCCGAAGAACGCAACCGGCAGCACGCCCGCCACGACGAGGGTGATCGCAGCCGCCCCATAGAGGAAAGTCATCACCTGGTAGCGATCCCAGGTCCGTCGGTCGCGCTCGGAAGCCGGGCGTCGGCGGTAGCGCAAGTCGATCGCGAGCGACGACAGCCGTTCCCAGACCAGGCGTCGGATCGCCGGATGGAGCAGCGACAGCGGCGCGAGCACGAGGAAGCGGACAGCCAGCACCAGAGGCAGCAATAGACTCAGAAACGGGTAACCAATGATCGAGGCGCGTCCGATCAGCGCGAAGTCGAGATACTCCCCGTCGGCCTCGAGTCCGTAGATCTTCCGGGAGTGGTGGTCGTTGTGGACGCCGTGGTAGGTGAATGAAGGCACCATCAGCGGAAAGCCGCAGAGCAGATTCCAGCCCCACCGAAACGGCTCGAAGGCGCTCTCGCGGCGGTGTGCGAGTTCGTGGATGAAGATCACCGCGCGATACAGAGCGAGTGCGGACACCACACCCAGCGCGATCTGGGGCAGCGAAAACGCTGCAAAGTAGAGCGCGAATGCGAACGCGCCCCATCCCAGCACGATGTGGAACAGGAAGTCGGCCCAGTAGACGAAGGGCTTCGGCACCATCAGGTCACGAACGATTTCGCACGCCTCGAGCGTCGGAAACGACGCTGGGCGCTCCGGTCCTTCCGATTCTGATTCGCCGATCGCCAGCGGCACACCTGCGGCGTGTCGATCGAGCCCCATCATCTGGTCCACATCCCCCCCACTCGACCGCGGCGCCGATCGTGCGGCGCGACGCGAGGGTCGCATCTTCAGCCGCAGCAACCCGACTCCGGTGCCAGAACGGCACTCGGACCCCTCGTCCCCACCGCCGAACCTCACACCGGGTAGACGCTAGCTGAAACCAAGCCTCCCGAAAAACACCTGGGCACCCGCGGGGCTACTCGAACCTGACCCTCGTCGTGTTTCCGGCAGGTCGTCAGGTGCCCTTGCGCAGCGTTTCAGTTCGCGGGATGAGCGCGGGGGGATCGCGATCGGGATGGAGGTCCCACACCCGGCGCCCGGCGAAGAAACTCACCAATGCATCATTCTGGTCGGGCAGCATGCTGCGCGCCCAGATCACCTGTGCACCGTCGATATCGGCCGCATTCGCGACCCACTCCTCGTGGGGTGAATGGCCGTCGGCGTAGTGCGCGATCACCAGGTGACGGCCGGGCGTGCTCTCGAGCTCGGCCTGCATGCGCGCCCGCACAGTCGCCCACACGGGCGGCTCCTGCCGTGCGTAGAGAATGAATGCCACCGCGAAGATCAAGAGCTGTAGCCCCGCGAACCCCAGCACCAACGCAGGACCGAGTCGACGACCCCGCCAGTGGCATCGGTTCATCTGCCGCAGCCCCTGCACGACCAGCAGAAAGAGCACGGGTGCGAACGGCGCGAGGTAGTGCGGGTGGGTGCCCGATACCGTAAGCGATGCGACGAACCCCAGCAGTACGACCGCGGCCGCGAAGCGGTTGCGCCGGGAGCGCAGGATCCACGGCAGCGCAACGAGCGGCACCATCAGCAACGGGGTCACAAAGAAATAGAGATTGCCGCGCTTGCGCGCGAAAGACTCGAGCAGCGACTGCTGCGCCCAGTATCCCTCCGCCTGCCAGCCCAGATAGAAGTCCCGCATCACGTCATGCCGGTAATCGGGCGGCGGGCGCGGCTGTTGCCACAGGAAGATCGGCGTGTGGGAATACTGCGCGCTGTGAATCTGGTAGGGGAGTGTCAGCGGGTCACCGGTCACGCGCGCGTTGTAATACGCCATCGCGCCCGCAACAACGGCGAGTGAAAGCATCACCGGAACCGCGAAGCCACGCAGGTATTCCGAAAGCGACGGGCCCTTCGCGGAGAAAGCTCGCGCGAGTAGCGCAACCGCGACCGGGACACACGCGACGAGCCCGGAGAACGGGCGGCTATTGGCGAGCAACGCGACCCCGGCGACGAGCACGAGAGCCGTGGCGGGCCGCGGACGACGCCAGAGACGAGGGAGCGCGCCATAGATCAACGCACCGCCCAGCAGCGCAACCGAGCCGTTCCAGTAGTTCTGCCAGTCGAACTGCAATCCGTGGTGGCATGCGACGAGTAGCCCTCCGAGCAATGCGAAGCGGCCGGGCGCCCAGCCCTGCAGCATCCAGCAGATCGCGGCGGCCGCAAGCGCCGTGGTGCTCCAGACGCCCACGATCGGATGCCCACCGACGAGTCTTCCGAGCGCGAGGAACAGCCCCTGAGCGGGCGGGTACTTCGACGCGTAGCTGGGTTGTTGGAGTACGTGGAAGCTCTCGAAATGCTGCCACATCGGATGCGTGGGATTCGCAAGCCGCCCCTCGCCGAAGGTGTCGGCGGCGAGCAGGTAGCTGAATTCGTCGTGGAAGCGCGGAACCGGCACCCGCACGGACGTCACCGCGGCCGCAAACCCGAACGCAATCAACCCCACGAGTACGACCGCGCGACCGGATCGGGTCGACAGCCGCCTGGCCAGGCGCGATAACGGGCGCAGCGGCTCCGAACTCATCGGCGCGCACTCGCAAACAACCACGATCCATAGACGAAGTACTTCACGATCATCGAGAAACAGAGCGTCCCGCCTGCCGCAAACAGGTAGTAGGTGCCGCCGACATGACGCAGCAGCAGGAAGACGAGGAACTCCGAACCTCGGAATACGGCCGACGTCATCGCGAAGCCGGCCAGTTGCCTCGTCATCGCGAGGCCGCTGTCCGGAAAGACCCACCAACGCATGACAGCGAAGTTGAGCGCGAATACCGTGGCGAGACCGACCGCGAACGACACGTCCGGCGAGACGCCGGCCAGCTCGTGCAAGCCCGCGGTGATGCAGAGGTTCGTCGTGAAACTGATCGCGCCCAGCAGCACGAATCGAAGCGGCGCACCCGTTCGTTCCGAAGGAGGATTCATCGACTCCGCTTGTCGATCATGTCCGCCAACAGCGCAAACATGCCGAGCTGGGTCGAAGCGACCAGCAGCACCAGCGTCGCCTCGGTCAGGTCGCGGCGCACGCAGACGTCGAACGCGAGCGAGACGAGGAAGCCGCCGCCGAACAGCAGCGCGACGGGGAAGAACACCCGCAACGGAGCAAAGTACATTCCGGTGCGAAGGATCAGCTGCGCAATGCCGAGGGTATCGCGTACCGGGCGAATCTTGCTCTTTCCGACCCGCTTGTAATAGTCGACCGGCTCGTAGTGGACGGTGTAGCCGTTCGTCAGCATCGCGAGCGTGATCGTGGTCGTGAAGCTGAAGGTGTCAGGCAGGATGCGAATGAATCGAGCCACCGCATCACTGCGGAATACGCGCAGGCCACTGTTGATGTCCGGGATCTTGCGGTGCGCGAGCCACTCCGCGAAGTGCTTCAGGAACCACAATCACGATCAGCGGATGGCGCGCGTGACGGATGCCGGTCTTGAGCGCCGCCCCGTAGCCGCGGTTGTTCGTGTGGGCGATCGTGCGAATTCCCGCCACGGACCGCAGCAGCTCAGCGGTGCGGTCCGTGGAACCGTCGTCGACGACGATGATCTCACAGCTCTCGGACGCGAGGGCGGCCTGCAACGCGGTCAGCGCATCGAGGATGCCAGCCTCCTCGTTGTACGCCGGAATCACGACAGAGAACGACTCGCGTTCTCCGGGCTGACGGTCTTCGGTAATTTGGGAGGTGCCACTCGCTGCTTCGGTCATCCGTGCATTCTCGAACTCATGCGCCTCGTCCGCTCTGCGGCTGGAGCTTTCGCATCGTGGCATGGAACGCTTCGCGTTTCATGTGACGATGCACATGCAGACAGGGTGTCGGTTCGCGGGATGGCCCGCAAGCCGCCCCCTCATGGGTCATCCGATCGGTCGGGCGACGACCCCGCTTCCAACCGGCGCGCTCGCAGCTGCTTCGCCACGCGCAAGTTCCGCTTCGCGAGCTGTGAATCCGAATCGAGTTCGACCACGCGCGACAACTGCTCGATGGCCTCGTCGAGATCACCGCGCTCGATCAGGGCCGAGGCCAGGTTCGTGCGGGCCGCGACGAGATCTGGTGCGATTTCGAGCGCAGTGCGGTGACGTGCAATCGCAGCATCGAGGTCGCCCACCGCAACCAGTGTGATGCCGAGATTGGTCTGCGCCGCGGCGAAATCGGGATCGATCTCGAGCGCGTGCTCGAAGCTCCGAACAGCCTCGGCAAACTCGCCCTGGTCGTGACGGACCAGCCCGAGGCTGTTGTGGGCGAGCCCATAGCTGGGCTGAACCGCGAGCGATCGCTCGATCGCGACGGCGGCTTCGTCGAACTCGCCGCGGAGGCGCAGCGCATTGCCGAGGTTGTTGTGCGCCTCGTGCTGTCGGGGCTCGACCCGGAGTGACGCTCGGTAGTACTCGACCGCCTCATCGAGCTGCCCCCTATCCTCAGCAATCGTCCCGAGGTGGCTGAGGGCAAGCCAGGAATCCCGATTCTTCGCCAGGGTGTCACGCCAGAGGGTTTCGACGTCGCGGTAGACGTGGGCCTGGCGCCACGACATACCCGTCAGCAACGCGAGCACGAGGCCCGCACAGATGAGCTCCGGCCCAGTGCGCCCGCCGGCGCGTTGGCCGCCTTGCGGCCAGAGCCTCCGGGAGGCGGCGTTCGCGGCGAGGGCGGCGAACAAGGCGATGAGCCCGACGCTGGCGAGGTACTGGAAGTGGTCGGCGACGAAGGAATATCGCATCGGATAGACATCGAAGAACCCCAGCGCGGGAAACAGCGAGCCCGCGAAGACCAGCACCGCGACCAGCGGACCCCGCCCGAACCGCGCGCGCAGGGCCCATGCCGCGATCACGACGGCCACCGCGGCGGCCGGATAGAGCCAGGCGACGAGGTCGCTGGAGTCGATCTCGAAGCGCGGGTAATTGAAGGAGAGCTGCGTCGGCCAGACGAGCTTGCCAGCGTAGAACCACAGGGCTCGACCCGCGATCAGGATCCGGTCCACGAACGAAAGATCCCACTCCCACCCGACCGCGCCGACGTGCTGCGTCTCGAGCCGCGCGGTCAGCAGGCCGAAACCGGCGGCCAACAAGAAATACGGGATCAGCGGCTGTACGTCGGACCAGCCGACGCGACCTCGCCGCCACCACACCAGCAACAGGATCACCGCGGGCAGCGAGCCCGTGACGGTCTTGCTCAAGAGGGCGGCTGCGAAGCAGACCAGCGAGAATGCGTAGAGGCGCGTAGCCCCGTGTTCATCCACGCCTCTGCGCCCGAGCCCCGCGGACTGTAGATAAGCGTACACGGAGGCCATGTAGAACACGCCCGAGAGCACATTCTTGCGCTCGGTGATCCACGCCACCGATTCGACGTGCACCGGGTGGACGGCGAAGATCGCTGCGGCAAACCAGGCGCCCGGCAGGCCGAGCGCAGCCAGCACGGCCCACAACAGCATCGCACCGAAGCTGTGCAGCAGCACATTGACGGCGTGGAAGCCGGCCGGCTCGAGCCCCCACAGCTGGTACTCGAGCCAGTAGCTGGTGTGGACCATCGGGTAGTACTGAGGCGTCGCGCCGTAGTCGAGCCAGATCCGCCGCAAACCGTCCGACGTCCGCAGCGTCGGGTTCTCGGTCACGTAGTCGTCGTCGTCCCAGATGAAGCCCGCGTCGAGCGTCGGCCCGTAGGCAGCGAGCGTCAGCGCGACCAACAGCCCTGCCAGGAAGATCCGGTTGCTGGAGAGCGACTGCACAGCGATCATTCCACCTCGGCGGGGATGTCCATTCAGCGTCCCCGCCGCCGTGCTTTGCGGCGGAAGGGTTCGGCTCAGCAGGCTCCGGCCTTCTGGCGGCGAGGCCAGAAGCGATCCTTCCCGATAGCATGAACCGGATTCGCACGAATGCAAATCGCGAGGCGCGCGAGGCGCGGATGCGGATCACGAGCCGAGCGGGGGCTCTGGCCGCTGAGCGGCCAACGCGCAGGCGTGTGGAGAGGATCCAGCACTCCACGGCGCCCGACGGGTTGCAATGTCGGCCGAGTGTGTGCAGGGTTCCAGCGTCGACGTGTTCGACAGCCGTTCGAGCAGCGTCGTCCGATGGGCGGCGAGCGGCGGCGAAGCTGGCCGCGGAGCGAGAAACGGAATGCCCTTGTCGAAGATCGTCGACCCTGTGAGGACACTCTCGCGCAACCCCTCGAAACAGCTAACACTGGCGCTGGTCGTGCTGATCGCGCTGACATTGCTGGGCACGTTGGGGTACGTGCTGATCGAGGGCATGTCGCCGCTCGACGCCCTCTACATGACGGTCATCACGCTGTCGACGGTCGGCTACGCCGAACCAGTCCCACTTTCGGATGTCGGCCGCCTCTACACCATCGGCCTGATCGTGCTGGGGATCGGCACTGCGTTCTACGCCATCGGCGCACTGACCGCCTTCGTCATCGAAGGTCGATTACGAGAAATCCTGGAGAAGAGAAGCATGGAACGGACCATCGCCTCGCTGCGCAACCACGTGATCGTCTGCGGATTCGGTCGCTTCGGGAAATCAGTCTCCGAGCACCTCCGCCAGGCTTCCTTCTAGGCTCGGCGCTCGACGATGCAGTCCTGGCCCGGGCCGCGATCGATCGTGCGGCGGCGATCGTGGCCGCGATTCCGAGTGACTCCGACAACGTCTTCATCGCGCTCTCCGCGCGCGATGCAAACCCCGACATCGCGATCCACGCCCGGGCCGAGACCGACGCGGGCATCCGCCGGCTGCGGATGTCGGGGGCGAGCCAGATCATCGCGCCGCATCGCCTGGGCGGGCAGCGCATCGCGAACGCAATCGTGCGACCGGGCGTGGTCGAGTTTCTCGAACTCAGCGCACCCGGCGACGGCGCCGCGGTCGACCTCGAAGAGGTCGTCCTCTCCACGGGCAGCCGCCTGATCGGCAAGGCGCTCGAGGACCTCCAACCCCTGGGGATGCCCCTTGCGGTGATCGCGATCAAGCGCGGAAGCGATAGCTTGAAGATCCGGCCGGCCGCGGACGAGGTGCTGCGCGAGGGAGATCGGGTGGTCGTCGTCGGCGATCACGACGTCCTCGGCCGCCTGGCCAAGATGGCGGCCGCGGAGAGCTGAGAACGCAAGCGGCAGCAACGTCACCGCGGGAGCACTCAGCGAGCGGTAACCCCCTTTAATTCCTTACTTTTTCGGATTGCGGAAGTGGTAGGATAGCGGCTTCACTTTCCGAGGAACCGTCGATCATGCACCGTCTGCGCTGGTATGTCCTGTTACGTCCCCGCTCGAGGCTGCTTTCCGTCGCCGTCGTTGCGGCGCTGTTATGTGCGACGCCTGCGATCGCCACGCAGGTCTATCACAGCCCCAACGATGACGGTCAACCCGCGGCCGGACCGCCGTCGCTACCCGAGGGCGGCGTGCAGCCCGTGTATCTCTACATCGATGGGGGCGCGTCGGCGTCTGCGGGCGGCACGGCCTGCAGCTCTGGAACCGGAAGCGAGGTCTGTGGTTACACGCTGACGCTGACCGGATTGGTGGGTTTGACACTCACGGCATTCACGCCAGACGTCGGCGCCGACCTGCTGTACGACAGTAATACGGTCGAGTTGATCATCAACGGACTGGACACCGCGGCGCCGACGCCGGGACCGAAGCGCATCGGCGAGCTATCGGTGAACGCTGTGGCGGGCGGGTCCCTCGAACTCACCAGCGGCGAAGTCATCGGGGCGGATCTGTCGAGCGAGATCCTGTCGAGTGGCGAAATCGTCGCGGTGCCGGAGCCGGGAGTCCTGCTGCAGCTCGCGTGTGGAGCTGCGTTGCTCGGTTGCCTGGGTCACCGGAGGGCGCGCTCATGAGTGCCATGACACGCGGGTCCGTGTTTGCCCTGCTGACGGCGGTCGTGCTCGCCACACCGGTGGGCGCCGCGCCGCTGATCGTCAACGAATTCAATGCGGTCAGCGGGAGCAACTACCTCAACTTCGGCAACGCAACGACCGATGGCGACGGCAATTCGATCAACCCGCCCGAGGGAGAGGTGCCTGCGGCCGCTGATACGTATTTCGGACGCATCGAGGGTAACGGCGGCGATTGGATCGAACTGGTCGTGGTCGCCGACCACCTCGACATCCGCGGCTGGACACTCGACATCTGCAACGGCGGCGTTTGCGGTGGTGACCAGCTGACGTTCGCGAACCACATCGTCTGGGCGGACCTGCGCGCGGGCACGATCATCACGGTCGCCGAAGACGAGCCGACCGATCTTTCGTTCGATCCCGGCTCCGGTGACTGGTGGATGAACGTCCAGGCGCAGAACGGCGGACCGGGCAGCTACATCACTGCGAGCAACTTCCCAGTCAATGAAGTCGACTGGAAGATGTCGATTCTCGACGACAGCGCAAACGTCGTCTACGGGCCGATCGGCGAACACGTGCCCGAAGACCCGATCGCAGGCTGCTTCCCGCCGCAGGACAATCTGAACGCCGGCGAGATCTTCCGGCTCGAAGAGGCACCGAGCGCGCTCGTCGATCCCTGCATCCCCACGCTCAACGACTACGAGGACGGCGTGCTCAGCACCTTCGGCTCCCCGAACCGGTGGAACAGCGGCTTCGCCACACAGGGCTTCGACGCCCTGCGCAACCTCGAATCGTTCCCGGACCGCGACGGCGACCAGATTCCCGATGACGGCGACCGCTCGGGGATTGCGGGCGACACGCCGTGCGTGGGCGGCGCGACCGCGGGTTGCGACGACAATTGCGCCGGAATCCAGAACGCCGCACAAGCCGATTCCGGCGGGCCCGGCGGTGCGGACGGCATGGGTGACGTCTGCCAATGCGGCGACCCGACCGGCAACGACGACGTGACGGCGGCGGACATTCTGGAGCTGCGCGAACTCCAGATCGGGCTCCGTACCGAGTTGACGCGGCCCGAACGTTGCAGCGTGCATTCCGACGGGCAGTGCAGCCTCACCGATCTGGTCGTGCTCGACCGAACCATCGGGAACCCGTCGTCGGATCCGGGCCTTGCGCCCACCTGCCAGGCCGCGGCGCTGCACAGCGACCAATCGGACTTCATGTTCGACCCCAACCGTCTGATCGAAGTGAACCTTCGGATGTCGCAGGCCGACTGGGACGCGATGCGGGTCGAAGAACTCAACGTGTTCGGCCTGATCACATCGCCGCTGTGCGGCACTGCGCCGTTCCGCGACCTCGGCCCGCCGTACAACTTCTACGACACCGAAGTCACCGTCGACGGCAAGACGCTGATGAACGTGGGCGTGCGCAAGAAGGGTTTTCTCGGATCGCTGTCTACCACCAAACCGTCGCTCAAGATCAAGTTCGACGAAATCGTCGGCCAGGAGAAAAGCAGCGGCCAGCAGCTCAACAGCATGGACCGGATGACGTTGAACAACAACAAGCAGGACACGACCCACGTCACCCAGTGCCTCGGCTACGACCTGATGCGCCAGGCGGGGGTTCCCGCGCCGCGCTGCAACTTCGCGCACGTGACCGTCGTCGCGATCGACGGCCCCACCGAGACGACCGTCGTGGACGGGCTCTACAGCCATATCGACAGCATCAAGGATCCGTTCTTGCGCAGGAACTTCGGCAGCGATTCCGATCAGGGCCGGCTCTACGAGGGCACCTTGTCGGACTTCTGGCCCGGTTCGTTCCGCGGCACCATCGAGGCCAAGACCCAGACCGCGGCTGACGACACCAGCGAGATCGACGCACTCACGACCGCCTTGGAAGACCCCGCGTTGACCGACGCACAACGGCTCACTGCGATCCAGGGGCTGGTCGATGTCGACGACTTCCTGAGGTTCTGGGCCGCCGAGGGACTGATTGGCCACTGGGACGGCTACGTGGACGACCAGAACAATTTCTGGTTCTACGTCGACCCGGCAAACGACGAAGACCTGATCCGGTTCATTCCGTGGGGCATCGACGACACGTTCGGTCCGGGTAATGCGCTTCCCTGGCGCAGCGGCGACCCGACACATGCAGAGGCGATCGTGCCGCGATCGGCGCTGGCTCGCCGTCTGTACGAGAACAGCGTCACGAAACTTCAGTATCTCGCGGAGCTTCAGAACCAGTTGGACAACGTCTGGAACGAAGCGGCGATCCACGCGGAGATCAACCGCATGGAGGCGTTGATCACGCCGATCACCGGCAGCCTGACCACCGAACTCAACCAGCTGCGAACCTGGGTGGATGACCACCGCGCGCTCGTCCAGGCCGAGATCAACTCACCCCCGACGGGGTTCGCCGGACAGCCGACTCATTTCTGCATCCTCAATCCGTAGCGAGACGTGGCGTTGGCCAGCTGCGGCCAACACACTGCTAGCGGGTAACGCGAAATCACGAGCTAACCCAGCGGGCGCAGGTGGTTGTTCATCCAGTAGATCACCACGCCCGTGACCGAGATGTAGAGCCAGACCGGAAAGGTCCAGCGCGCGATCTTGCGATGTTCGACGAATCGCTCCTTGAAGCCCAGGAAGAACGTCCGGAGCGCAAGCGGCACCAACGTCACCGCGAGAATCGTGTGGCTGGTGAGGATCCACAGGAAGAGTGTCCGCACCCAGTCGTCGCCGGGGAAGCGGTGATGCCCCACCAGCACCCACTGGCTCACGTAGATGACCAGGAACAGCGCCGACACCCCCAGATTGACGACCATCAGCCGCTTGTGGCGCTCGCGCAGGCCCCGCTTGATCGCCACCAGCGCGGTCACGAGCAGCGTCGCACTCACGGCATTCAGGCCCGCGAGCATCCTGGAGAGGGTTTCTGCTAGATCCATGGCGGTGGCTCCTCCGCGACCGGTGTGCGGGCGCAATAGTAGCAATCGCATTTGTGACCGAACATCGGCAAACTCGACGCCGCATCGGGTCCGGCAGCGCGGCCCGCGAGCAGATGGGGCACACCGTGACGCACGAACCGCACAGAGACGCCCCGGAGACGCTCCCGTCCTCGACGAAGTTCGTCTACTCGCTCGGAGACCACACCGTAAATCTGGTGCTGTCGGCGGCATCGCTGCTGTTCTTCAAGTTCCTCACCGATGTCGCAGAACTCCGGCCCGTGCTGGCGGGGGCGGTCGTCTGGATCGCTCGAGTGGTCGACGCGTTCAGCGACCCCGCGATGGGGCGGATCTCCGACCTCACCCGTTGGAAGGTCGGCCGTCGGCGCGGCTATTTCCTGCTCGGCGCGGTGCCGTTCGGCGTGTTCTTCGCACTGATGTGGCAAGACATTCCGCTGGCGAGCCAGGCCGGGAGATTCAGCTACTACGCGGGGGCGTACATCCTGACCAGCCTCGCGATGACGGTGCTCTCGATTCCCTACATGGCACTTCTGCCCGAGATGGCGAACAGCTACGACGAGCGCACGTCATTCAATACCTACCGGTCGGCGGCGTCGGTGATCGGGACCTTCGCCGCAGTCGCGATGAAACCACTCGCCGAGGCGTTCGGCGGTGGATCGGCGGGCTGGGCATCCGCGGGGGCGGTGGTCGGAGTCTGGCTGATACTGCCGTGGGTCGCGGTCTTCAAGGTCAGTTTCGAACGACCGGAATCCAGCCGCTCCGAGCCGCTCGCGTTTCGCGACGGCCTGCGTCTGATCGCGGCCCATACGAACTACCGCACGCTCGCGGCCTTCTTCATCCTCGCACGAATCGCAGTCGACCTGATCGGCGCGATGTTCCTGTTCTACTTCGTCGACTTCCTCGGTCGCGAAGGCGACTTCGAACCCACCATGTTCCTGTTCCTGTCGATCGTAGTGCTGTCGCTGCCGATTTGGCTCCGCGTAGCGAGGCGCCACGACAAGCGAACCATCTTCGTCGTCGGAGCGTCATGGTGGATCGGAGCCCAGTTCTTCATCTTCGCGGGTCAGCCCGACTGGCCGCGCTGGATGATGTTCGCGATCGCGTCGATGGCCGCGATCGGCTACGCAGTGGCCGACCTGATGCCCTGGTCGATGCTCGGAGACGTCATCGACGAGGACGAGCTCGCGTCCGGCGAACGCCGCGAGGGTGTCTATGTGGGATTCTTCACCTTTTTGCGCAAACTCGGTGGCGCGTCTGCCGTGTTGCTGATCGGATTCGTGCTCGATCTCGCGGGCTACTCGGGCGCGGCTGGCTCCGGCGGGCAGAGCGATGTCGCGGTACAAACGATCCGCGTGTTGACCTCGCTCGTGCCTGCGTTCTTCCTCGCGCTCGCAGTCGTGGTGGCGCTTCGCTACCCGTTGGGCCGCGCCGCTCACCAACGGGTGCTCGACCAGCTCCGAATGCGGGAACGTCCCCGCTGAAGCAGGTGCCCGATGCCCCAGACCGAACGGACCCGACCGGTGAGCGAGAAGCGCAGGCTGTTCTTCGGCTGGCGCATGGTGGCCGTCGCGTTCGTGGTCGACTTCATCGCGGTCGGCTTCTTCTTCTATTCGTACGGGATCTTCCTGAAGGGGATCAGCGCCGACCTGGCCGGCTCCCGCTTCGCGGCCTCGCTCGGGATCTCGATCGCGAACGGCATCGGCGCCCTCTTCTCGCCATTCATCGGTCGCGCACTGGACCGGCTCTCGATCAAACTCATCATGATCGCGGGTGCGCTGCTCGTCGGCACGGGCTTCTTCGCGCTGTCCCTCACGACCGCGATGTGGCAGTTCTACGCCGTCATGGGCACGCTGCTCGCGTTCGGCATGTCGATGATGGGCGGCCTCGCATCCGCAAAGCTGGTCGCAAACTGGTTCGAAAAAAAGCGCGGCAAGGCGCTCGGCATCGCAACCATCGGCGTGTCGTTTTCGGGCCTCATCATGCCGCCGTTCGCGACCTGGCTGGTCTACGAGCTGGGGTGGCGCGGAGGCTTCCAGGTCTACGCGGTACTCACGATCGCGATCACCGTGCCGCTGGTCGCCGCGTTCGTCGTCAATCGGCCCGAAGACAAGGGGCTCCTGCCCGACGGCGGGATGCGCGAGCCCCACCCCCCGCTGCGCGAAGTTCCACGCGACGTTCACTGGCGAACCCGCGAACTACTCCGCGATCGAAACTTCTGGGCCATCGCGATTCCGTTCGGGCTCGCCTTCTCGTCACTGTCCGCGGTGTTGATCCACCTGGTGCCCTATGCGAGCGACCTCGGCATCGCGAACCGACAGGCGGCGTGGATCGTATCCGCGGCTGCGGGAGCAGGCGCGCTCGGGAAACCCGTATTCGGTCACATGATCGACCGATTCGACGCACGCATCACGGTCTGTATCTCGTTCGGCGGCCAGCTACTCGGCCTGTTGCTGCTGATGCGCGGCGGTGGATTCGAATCGGTTCTGGCCGCAGCGATGGTTTTCGGATTCTCGATGGGCGGCGTCGTTCCGATTCACGGGGCGGTGACGGCGACCGCGTTCGGGCGGCTTTCGTTCGGCAAGGCGATGGGGTTGTTGCGACCCGTCCAGATCCCGATCCACATGCTCGGCGTGCCGCTCGCGGGCTGGATCTTCGACTCCACCGGCAGCTACCGGATCGCGTTCCAGATCTTCGCGGGCTTCTACGTCGTCGCGATCGCGGCCGCGGCGATGTTGCGGCTCGGCATCGAGAACCCGCAGCGCGGAGCCGATTCAGACGGCGAGACCCGCTCCGCGTAGGCTGTCGACCACGAGCCGACGAACGCCTGCGTGCGCCCGGAAGGTGACGTGCCCGCCCTGGTACCACTCGATGCGCGGCTCACCCCAATGCCGCCACAGATCCCGCGGTTGATCGGCCGGAACCAGCCGGTCACCGACGCCCGCGAAGATCGCACAGCGTTCCAGCGCGACCTTCCTCTCGAGGGCGAGCGGAGAAACCACGCTCAGCACCTCGCGGCTGCGCGCCTGGTCGATACCCTCGCGTTCCGCATCGCGGAGATAGAGCGGCGGGCCGTGGCGAAACATGGCACGCGCGAAGTCGCAGAGCGGAACACCGAGGATCACGCACTGCAGATCCTGCTCGAGTGAGGCGAGTAACGCGGCGTTGTAGCCGCCGAGCGAGAGCCCGAGCACGCCGATGCCCGGGGCGCCCTGCATACGCACCCAGCCGAGCAGGCGACGGAGGTCCCACATCGCCTGGGCCTCGGCATGCACGGTGTCGAGCAGCTCACCGCCGATGAAGCCGTCGCCGCTGCGCTTGCCGACGCGACGCGCACCGTGCAACGGCAACGTGGGCACGATCATGTTGAGCCCGAGCCGCTCGTGGAAGTACTCCGGCGCAAATGCAGCCAGATCGACCAGCGGGAAGCCCATTCGGTAGCCGTGAATGCAGACGAGCCAGGGCCGCGGGCCGTCGTCATGACGCAGCACCCAGGCGTGGGCGCGGCGGTTCGCGCCGTACGCAAGCCAGCGGTCGCGCCCGGGCTCATCCGCGTGCGGCTCGAATTCGCTGTCGAAGCTCAGGTGTTCGAATTCGACCCGACGCGCGCTGGCTACTCGAATTTCGGGATTCGCGAGCGCGGGAGGGTCCTGATGGTAGGCCGCCGGGTTCTCGAGCCATCCGCGCGCGGCATACAGCGCGCGCGCAGCGGACAGCTCCGAATCGATCCTCGCGTGGTCGCCCGACCGGGGCAGCGGGTTCGTGAGCAACATCATCGACAGCAACGCCTCGTCACACGCAACCTGGAGCGACAATGCGTGCGAGGACTCCGCCTCGGGGACGCCTTCGACGGGTAGTTCGATCCGAAGCGAATGCGCGCCGGCCGCCACCGCAGCGGCGAGACTTGCGAAGATCAACAGTAGCCCGGGGAAGAAACCGACCGCGAACAGGGCCGGGATCGCGACGACCGCACCGACGAAGCCCCCGAGCGCCGCGAACTGGGTGATCCGGCGATCACCGGGCATCAGCAGCATCGAAACGCCCGATCCGAGCAGCAGGCAGCCCGGCGCGACCGAAAACAAGAAGCCCACCACTCCGTGCCACGGGGCATTCCACAGCCACAACAGGCCCGCGAACAGCGGTACCCAGGCTTCGGACGAAAATCGTGTTCGCTCGGCCATGCCTTCCTCGTCGATTCGCCCGAACTCAGCGACCAGTACGCGTCACGAAGCACGGAGTTCGCAGCGGGCCCGGACGATACCCTTGGCGCCACCGCCGACGCCACGGTCGCAGCCATTCGGTCTAGGAAAGCGCCCGACGCGCCCTACCGACGGCCCGGGAGTGAGCCGACGAGATGCGGGAGACACCTGGCGCCTCCCGAGCCATCGGATCGCGACGCAGTGGTAGACTGCTTCCCGATGGCAGGGAACGTCGCCATGGTGGAATCGTTGCAGCGCGAGCCCGACTGGCCCGCGCTTGACGGACACAGTCCCGTCTTCCTGCTCGATGCGGCGAGCGCGCTCGAGCGGTCGCTGCTCAAAGCCTGGATCGAGCGCAAACGCCCTCACGGTCTTGCGCTGGAATCACCGATTTCGATCTCGATCCCGTCCACGCGACGACGCAAGCATTCGCCGTCGCTCTCGGCCCTCGAAGCCCATCTTGCGGCGGGCTCGGACCCGCTCCTGATACCGCTGCGGGTGGCCTGGCTTCCGAAGCAGCGCAACGGAAAACGTGTGGTGCGGTTTTCCGACCTGCTCTCTTTCAGCGACCCCCGCGACCCGGACCCGCTGCGCGCGCGGCTGATCCTGCGCCGGGACCGCGACCGCTGTCGCATCGTCGCGGGTGAAGCCGCTCCCGTGAGCGAGCTGCGACGGCGTTGGCAGACCGCTGGGGGCGGCAATGCTGCAGAAACGACCGGGCTCGCGGAGTTCGTCGAGCGTCAAGCATGCTTGGCGCTCGAGCGCGCCGAACGGCGCTTGCGCGGCGCGCGCTACAAGGTGCCGCGGCTCGTTCACGAGAACATCCTCGGGCACCCCGCGTTCCGAGGCGGCCTGGCGGAGCTCGCACGCGAACTGGGGCGCAACGAAGCGGCGGTGGTGAACCAAGCCGCGCGCGACCTGCGCGAGATCGCCGCCACCCACAGCCCGTTCGTGATCGACCTCGTCGCCCATCTGATTCGGCTGCTCTACACCCAGGGCTACAGCAAGGCGCTCCGCTACCACCCCGAACAGCTGCGCGAGGTGGAATTGCTCGCACAGCGACATCCGGTGGTCTTTCTGCCGTCGCACAAATCGAACCTCGACCACCTGGTGCTGCAATACGCGCTGCACGAAAACGGCCACCCCCCGAATCACACTGCGGGCGGCATCAACATGAACTTCTTTCCCATCGGCCCGCTGGTTCGCCGGAGCGGAACCTTCTTCATCCGCCGAAGCTTCCGCGACGATGCGATCTACAAGTTCGTCTTGCAACGCTACATCGACTACTTGATCGAGAAACGCTTCTCGCTCGAGTGGTACATCGAAGGCGGCAGATCACGCTCCGGAAAGCTGCTGCCGCCGCGCTACGGCATGCTGAATGCAGTCGTCGATGCCTACCGCCGCGGCAAGAGCGACGAGGTGGTACTGATCCCCACCTCGCTCGCGTACGACCAGATCTCCGACGTCGGGTCGTACGCGGCAGAGCAGAGCGGCGCGAAGAAGCAGAAGGAGGGCTTCGGCTGGCTGATCGGCACCATCCGCACGCTGCGCCGGCGCTACGGCCACGTCCACATTCGCTTCGGTGAACCGATCTTCCTGTCGAAAACGATCGAGACCAGCGGCACGGAGCCCCCGCCCGGTCTCGACGAGCGACATCTCGAAGTTCAAAAGCTCGCATTCGAGGTCGCGGTCCGGATCAATCGCGTCACCCCGATCACACCGACCTCGCTGGTCACGATGGCGCTACTCGGCGGCGGAGATCGCGCGCTCAGCGAGGACGAGGTCGGCGACCAGCTCGCGAACCTGCTGTTCTACACCCGACGCCGGAATCTGCCCACCACCGGCGAGTTCGACCTCTACGACCCGGAGAGCGCGCGTCGCACGCTCGCCGACCTGGTCGAGAACGGCGTCGTCACCCGCTACAGCGACGGCCCCGAGGACGTCTATCAGATCAAGGCAGACCGGCAGCTCGACGCCGCCTACTACCGCAACAGCGTGATCCACTTCTTCGTCACGTCGGCGATCGCCGAACTCGCGCTGCTGCGAGCCGCCGAAGCCGCGGGCGCGGAAAGCCCTTCCGACGCGTTCTGGAGCGCAGCGATGGGCCTGCGCGACCTGCTCAAGTTCGAGTTCTTCTTCGTGGAGAAGGAGGCCTTTCGCGCCGACCTGCGCCGCGAACTCCAGATCCAGCACGCGGAGTGGCAGTCGTTGCTCGCGGGCGGCCCCGACGCAATCCTCGAGCTGCTGCGCAAGTTCCGGCCCTTCAGCGCACACCGCGTGCTACGGCCGTTCCTGGACGCGTACCGCCTCGTCGGCGACCAGCTCGAGCGACATAATCCCGACGAGCAATTCGACGAGGCCCGCTTCGTCTCGGCCTGCTGCGGACTCGGCCGGCAGTACCACCTCCAGCAACGAATCCGCAGTGCCGCGTCGATTTCACAGGTGATTCTGCGCACCGCACTCGAACTCGCGAAGAACCGCCGGCTACTCGACCCGGCGCAGCCGGACCTCCCGCAACGGCGGCACGAATTCGCGAGCGAGATCCGTGACGCGATCCGCGGCGTCGACGCGATCGAAGCGCTGGCAGCGAGCCGCCGCGCGGGCATGATCGATTAGAGAGTTCGGGAGGCGACGACCGCCGCAGGCACCACCCTCGGCGATGCTCTCATCGCCTTCACGCCTCCCTGATTCATCTTCCACATTAGATACTTACGGAACCTCGAAGAAATTTCTCCGAACCCGTGAAGCAGTTCATAGGGATCCCGGGCGTAGGTAGCGATGCTTCCAGTCGTCAAACGAAGGAAACGAAAACCAAGCCATGAGGAGAAACACCATGACGCAGTCGAATCCGTGGAAGATGGCAACCATCGCGATGATCGCGTCCCTCTTCGCCGCCCTGGTGAGCGGCGGCGTGGTCGCCAAGGTCTACAACACCGAGAACCAGCCCGAGGGCACGCCCGTGGTGATCTCCGAGCTGACCGAGACCGTGCCGGAGCCGGAGCCCGCCCCGGTCGTGGCCGCGGCCACCGCCCCGGCAGCCGCTCCGGCCCCGCACCGCAGCATCGAGAACTGTGAGCACTATCGCTATCAGACCCATACCGATGGCGGCCGCGTGGTGAAGAACGGCCTGATCGGTGGCGCCCTCGGCGCCGGCCTCGGCGCAGCGGGTGGCGCGATCGGCGGCAACGCCGGCAAGGGTGCGGGCATCGGCGCCGCGGCAGGTGCCGTGGTCGGCTCCGGCTACACACTGCACGACGAGAGCAAGAAGAAGGACGCAGCCCGCCGCGCCTACAGCGCCTGCCTCGCCCGCAACGGTTACTAGTTCGATCTCCCATCCTCCAGAGTCCGAACCAGCAGCGGCCGGGGTCCCTTACAGGGCCCGGCCGCTTTCACGTTCAAGGGCGCGGAGGCCGGCTCGAAGAATCGGCCTCAGCTCAGCCAGGCGAAGCCGAGCGTAGTGCGGGCCCCCGCCTTCAGTCGGGCGGATTCCCGGTTCACGCGACCAGGGCCGTCATCTCAGAACAGGTCTACGATGGCCTGCCATGTCGACGGAATCGCCTCGAGCAATGCAATCGCGAGCAGTGCGGGCGCGACGAAGCGAAGCAGCGTACGCCACAGCCCGAACCAGCGGATTCCGCTCGTGCCCACGGATGCCTCGGCAACCGGGTCGTCCATCACCCAGCCCACGAAGACCGAGAGCGCGAGTCCGCCGCCGAGCAGGAAGAGGTTGTTCGCGATGGTGTCCACCACGCCGAGGAAGTTGGTGCTCCACGCGGACGGGATACCAAGCGCCGCGATAATCGCCCCCATCACCCATGCGGCGCGCCTGCGCGTCCAGCCGAGGCCATCGATGGTCGACGAGACCACGACTTCGAGCAATGAGACCGCTGAAGTCAGCGCGCCGACGATGAGCGAGGCGAAGAAGAGTACCCCTACGACCCGGCCGATGGCCCCCATGCTCGCGAAGGCCTGGGGCAGTGTGATGAAGAGTGCGCCGACCGTGCTCTCGCCGACCTTGTCCGCGAGCCCGAACGCGAAGATCACTGGAAACACCACGAGGCCGGCAATGAACGCGACACCGACATCGGCGCCCACGATCATGAGCGTCTCGTTCGGCAGGTGGTTGTCGCGGCCGAGGTAGCTGCCGAAGGTCAACATCGCCCCCATTCCCAGACTCAGGCTGAAGAATGCCTGCCCGGCCGCCTTGCTGAAGATCTCGAGCGACATCACCTCGCTCCAGTCCGGCTGCAGGTAGTGGCGATAGCCGGGCGCACCGCCTTCGAGGGTGGCGGCGTAGAGCGCGAGGCCGCAGAGCAACACGAACAGCAATGGCATCAACACGATGGCGGAGCGCTCGATCCCACCCTTCACGCCGCCGGCCACGATCGCGATCGTGCCGAGCATGAACAGCAGGTGAAAGCCGAACGCGTCCCAACCCTGGGCGATTCCGCCGAAGGCGCCCTCGACCTCGGGCCCGAAGCCGGTCACCAGCGCAATGACGGCGTAGCGAATCGTCCAGCCCGCAATCACCCCGTAATAGGAGAGGATCAGGAAGCCCGCGGCGACGAACACCAGGCCGAGCGGCTTCCAGGCACTGCCACCGTAGTGCTGGAGCGCGCGAATCGGGCTCTTCTGCGAGCCGCGCCCCACCACGACCTCGGCCAGCAGGACCGGAAGGCCGACCATCGCAGTGACGGCGAGGTACAGCACGACGAACGCTGCGCCGCCGTTGTCGGAGGCGAGGTAGGAAAAGCGCCACATGTTGCCCAGCCCGACCGCCGAACCGATGGCAGCCAGAATAAAGCCCGAACGACTGGACCAGCGTTCGCGTTGCGCGGCAGCCATGACGATTCCCCCTTGAATCTGCAGCTTCCGAAATTCTGGAAGCGGGTCGATCGAATCGGCGGAGGATGGCGTCGCAGGGGGACTGTGACGAGAGGTGGCGAGCATACAACGCCGATCGGAGACTCGCCGCGTCTGTTGGGCTCGCGCATCGGCCACAGACGGGGCAACGTCTCGCTATGATGGCCGCCCCTTCCACGCTCCGACGCATTTCCTCGAGCCGAGCAGTCCGGGGCGGACCGGGCGACAGGGCAGGTCCGCCTCTGCCCCCGACCGCCGAATCACGGGAGTCGATACAGTGAGTAGAAATGACCGCATCCACCTCCTGCTCGCCACGGCGCTCGCCGTCGGCGCGTGGACCGGCGCACGAGCCGAGAGCGAAGCGCCCGAACCAGCCCGAATGCCCGAGACACAGCAGACTGAGATGCAACCAGCCGGAACGCCCGAGACGCAACCGGCCGCGGTGCCTTCGCCGCCCGCGCCGATGCCGGTCGGCAACGTCGCCGATGGGAAAGTCGCATACGACGTCTGCGCGGTCTGTCACCTCGAGAATGGGGCCGGTCGCCCCGACGGCATTTTTCCGCAGCTGGCGGGCCAGCATGCAAGCGTGACCTACCGGCAGATTGCCGACACCCGCGATGGGCGGCGAACGAACCCGATCATGTGTCCGTTCGCGGCGACACTGACGGACTCCCAGGTTCTCGCGGACCTCGCGAGCTACATCGAATCGCTGCCACTGCCCCTGGACAACGGCAAGGGACCGGGGATCGACTACGCGATGGGTGCGGAGCTCTACGCGCGTGACTGTGCCGATTGCCACGGAGACCGCGGGCAAGGCAATGCTGAGCGACTCATGCCGATGATCGCGAGCCAGCACTTCGCCTACGTCGCGCGGCAGATCGACGACATCTCCGGGCGACACCGCGAAAACGCCGACCCAAGAATGGTTGGGGTCGCTTGGACCTACTCGCAGCGGGAGCGCGAAGCGGTCGCAGACTTCATCTCGCGGCTCGAAGAAGCCCAACAGCTGGTTCCCAACCCCGAAGCAGTACCCGAGTAACCAGAGTCGCGCGACGGCCCCGGAGAAGAATGGGTAGCGAAATCGACAGGGAGGAGTTCCTCGACGAGGACTATCAGCGCTTCAGCCTGCGGTTGCAGCACTGCCTGATCGCACTGCGAGAGCTGCTCGGGCGCCCCGATTTCGGCTGCGGGCCGGCGTCGATCGGCGCTGAGCTCGAATTTGCGCTGGTCGACGCGGATGCGCGGCCATTACCGCTGAACCACAAGATCGTCGGCGAAACCATCGACCCACGCATCACCGTCGAACTCGACCGCTTCAACCTCGAATGCAACATGAATCCGACTTCGCTCGCGGGCCGCCCGCTCACATTTCTGCACCAGGAGATCGACAACTCGCTGTTCGAGGTTCGCCGCGCGGCAGCGGAACACGACGGACGAATCGCAGTAATCGGTATCTTGCCCACCCTGCGCGCGGACGACCTGCAATCGTCCGCGATGACCGACAACCCACGCTACCGCGCGCTTTCGGCTGCACTGCGGCGCATCCGCCATGAGCCATTCGGTGTCCACATCACCGGCAAGGATACGCTCGAGATCGAGTGCGACGACGTCACCTACGAGGGCGCCGCGACCTCGCTCCAGATCCACCTGCGCGTCGCCCCGAAGGACTTTTCGGCGATCTTCAATGCGACCCAACTCGCCACGGGGCCGGTGCTCGCAGCCGCGGGAAACTCACCGACGTTTCTCGGACGCCGGCTCTGGGACGAAACACGCGTGGCCCTGTTCAAGCAGGCGGTCGACGACCGCGACGCGCGCGGGCGCCGGGCGCGACGCACGGCGCGCGTATCGTTCGGATCCGACTGGCTGGCGGACGGTGCCTGGGAACTCTTCGCCCAGGCGGTCGCGCTGCACGAAGTGCTGCTGCCCATACTCTCCGACGAAGATCCGCTCGCGACCGTGATGGCAGGCCGAATTCCCGAACTCGAGGAGGTTCGGATGCACCAGGGGACGGTGTGGAGCTGGAACCGCCCGATCTATGATTCCGCCGACGGTGGCCACCTGCGCATCGAAATGCGTGCATTGCCCGCGGGCCCGACCACGGTCGACATGCTCGCCAACACCGCATTCCTCGTCGGCCTTTCACTCGGGCTGGCGCCTCGGATCGACACGACCCTGGCCCGGTTCCCGTTCGAGCAGGCCAAACAGAACTTCTACCGGGGCGCACAGACCGGTCTCGATGCGGAAATCTGCTGGCCCGATAGTTCGGGCCAGGTGCGCAGAGAGACCGCCGGGACGCTGATTCCACGGCTGCTGCCGATCGCACGCGAGGGCCTGCTCGAGGCCGGTGTCGCGTCGGGCGAAGCCGACGCGTTTCTCGCAGTGATCGAGGATCGGGTCGCGGCGCGCCAGACCGGTGCCACCTGGCAGCGACGCGTGCTCGCGAACCTCGAAGCGCAACACGAACGACGGAACGCGCTCGCGATGATGCTCGAGCGCTATCTCGTACACTCCGAAGCCGGCAACCCCGTGCACACCTGGCCAATCGATGGTTGACGAAGCCGACCAGGCGATTCCGCTCCGCGTACTCGAACGCGAACTCGCATTGCCGAAGGCGCGCATCCCGCCAACCGCCGAGGAATTCCTGGAATTGCTCGCGGTGCCGACCCTGATCTCGGTCAAGGGCCAGGACACCAGCCGCACCCGAATCGTTTCGACGCTGCTGCACGGCAACGAGCCTTCAGGCCTGCGTGCGATTCGGAGCTGGCTCGCGACCGGACGCATCCCGGCCGTCAACACCCTGTTGTTCATCGGCGCGGTTCGCACCGCGCGGCTTCCGCCAGGTTTCGCGTATCGCTTCCTGCCGGGTCGCATCGATTTGAACCGCTGCTGGTTCCCGCCCCACACGGGCCGCGTGGGTGAGTTTGCGGGCGAGGTGCTGCGGTTGTTCAACCAGGCCCTTCCGGAGTCGTTGATCGACCTCCACAACAACACCGGCCACAACCCACCTTACGGCGTCAGCCCTCGGATCGGCCCCGAAGAGCGAAACCTCGTGGCGTACTTCGCCGATCGCGTCGTTCACAGCCCGCTCCGCCTCGGCACTCTCGTCGAAGCCACCCAGGCCGACTTCCCGAGTGTGACGATCGAGTGCGGTCGCTCGCGCGACCCGATTGCGGACGCGACCGCACTCGCGGGCCTCGAACGCTACCTGCACGACCACCGCTCCGAACACCTCGCCGCAGATCCGCCGTCGATGGAGATACTCACCAATCCCCAGCGCGTAACAGTTCGCGACGGCGTCGATCTCGCTTTCGGCGAGGGTCCGGTCGCAGATGCGGAGTTCACAGTCGCGCGTGATATCGACCGCCACAACTTCGAGCGGCTCGAGCCCGGTGTTCCGATCGGCTGGCTCGCTGCGGACGCCGGCTGGCCGATCGAAGCCGTCGGGCCGGATGGTCGCGACGTCTCCCGAGAGCTGTTCACCTTGCGCAAAGAGGTCCTCGAAACGCGACGCGCCATCACGCCGATCATGATGACGACGAACCGCCGCAACGCGCTCGACGACTGCTTGTTCTACGTGGTCGATCCACCGGAATGAGCCACGGCCGAGGCTGGGCCAGTTCGCGCCGACGGACTCGAACCGGTCCGTTGAATTCGTGCAGTAGCTGGTGATTCCGGCACGGCCTTCTTCGGGTCAGCCGAGAGAGCGCTCACCCGCTTCGATCTGGTGGTATAGCTGCTCGTCCAGCGGAGCATAGGACTCGCCGTCGAACAGGTACAAGCGATCGGGGATCTTGTTGGGGTCGAACCCCTCGCTGCGATAGTCGACCTTCTGATGCTTGAAGGTCCCCGTCACACGCATCTCGGCCTGTAGCAAGCGCACGAACAGCGGGTGCTGGTACCCCGGCAGTCGCTCGCTGACGAAGCGCCCGAAGCTTTTGAGGCTGAAATCGTCGGCGACCTGGAGCGCCGCCATTCCCGCACGCCCTTCGGCGTGGGGAATCTTGACGCCATACACATTGGCTTCGAGCACACCGTCGGCCTCGCCGAGGATGCTCGACACCTCGGCGGTCGAGACATTTTCCCCCTTCCAGCGAAAAGTATCTCCGACGCGATCCGCGAAGGACAACCACTTGCCTTCGTGCAGCTGCAACAGATCACCGCTGTTGAAGAAACGATCGCCCGACTCGAAGACGTCCGTAACGATCTTATTGTCAGTTGCATCTCGGTCGACGTAGCCGTCGAATGTGACCACCGGCGAGAGACGGCCAAGCAACAGACCGGTACCACCGGGCCGGACTTTCTCGCAGAAGCCATTCTCGTCCTGCAGCAGTTCGCCCGTCTCCTCGTCACAACGAACCAGCGCCTGTCCCGGTATCATCCGGCCGACCATCCGCGGTCGGCCGCTCAGGTTCATCAGCGCCGCATTGCCTTCGGTCGAGCCGTAGAACTCGCGAATCACCGGGATTCCGAAACGCTCCTGAAACGGCTCCCAGATATCAGGTGCCATACCGTTCCCGACGCCAACACGCAGTCGATGATCGCGATCGCCTTCCCGTGGCTCTGCATTCAGCAGGTAGCGACAAAGCTCGCCGATATAGAGGAACGACGTGGCCTCGAACTTGCGCACATCGTTCCAGAATCCGGAAGCCGAGAACTTCCGACGGAGCGCAACCGCAGCGCCGGTACCGAGTGCGGCACCCAGGCCGAGGAACATCGCGCTCGAGTGGTAGAGCGGCAGCGGAACGTAGATGACATCACCGGGCCCACAGCGATGCATCAATCGCCCAAAGGCGATGCCCGCACCCAGCATGCGCTGATTGCGAATGATCGCCGCCTTGGGGAGCCCCGTGGTGCCCGAAGTATAGATGTAGCAATAGACATCGCTGGTGCGGGGAAGCCGTGAATCGCCCCACTGCTCGCTACTCGCTGCAGAGATCTCGTCATTGATCGCGAACGCGCCACCACGAGGGGCATCTCCCGCTTCGACCTGGACGCAGAGATCTTCTGGCGCCGCGACGGCATCGAGTTCGGGAATTACATCGAGTACCGCACCCTGGTGTTCGCTTCCGACGAGCACCAGCTTCGCACCGCTGACATTGATGCCGTGCGTGAGCGCCTGAGCAGTCAGCTTGGTGTTGATCAGCGCGCTCGACGCTCCAAGTTTGCTGAGCGCGAGCACGATGAACACGAAGTCCGGCCGGTTGTCCATCATCAGCGCAACTACGTCTTCGCGCCCGACACCGCGCTTCGCAAACCAGGACGCGTAACGGTTTGCGCTCGCATTCAGATCGCTCCAGCTGATTCTCTCGTCGAGGCAGGCCAACGCCAGGCCATCGGGCAATTTCCTGGCCCAATGCTCCACAAGCCGTGCAGGACTGGATCTTCCGTTGGGCAGGAGCTTCGGAACATCCCGCACGAGCCGGGCGACGCCCCGGAACGTGCTCCACATCTGCGCCGCTCTCCGTTCGGCCGCCATCTTCGTGTACCTTCCAGTCTGAGGATTCGAGCCCGGGGTTCGAGCATACACATTCGGCGACCGTGGAGCGTACGCGCCGCGGGACGGAATAACCTCAATAGGGCCAATAAGCACCAACAGGCAGGGAGGCCCCGTGGCCGCACGGAAGAACGCGACGCGTCCGAAGCACCGACTCGACCCGGGTGTCCGCCCCGACCGCGTCCGCCTCCATGTCGACATCGACCCCGCCTCGGGACGCGGCTTCCGCGGCGAAGTCGAGATCCGCCTCCAACTCGACGCGGCGCGATCGACGCTGCGCCTGCACGCGGCCGAACTCCGCGTGAGCCGCGCACGCCTCCGGATGGACGACGGCAGCGGTCGCAGGCTGCGCGCAAAGATCGTGGCGGAACCAAAGCTGGAGATGATCGCATTGCGGTTCGATGAGAAGATCCCCGCCGGCGCGGCGACGCTGACCCTCGCGTTCTCAGGAAAGTTGCGAAGCGACCTCTGCGGCCTCTACGGCGTCTCGGTCGGCAAGCGCGAATACGCCTTCACCCAGCTCGAAGCAACCGATGCACGCAAGTTCTTCCCGTGCTTCGACGAGCCGACGATGAAGGCACGGTTCGAAATCTCGGTCACGACTGCCCGAGCAAACACCGTGATCTCGAACGCACCAGTCGCGCGAACCGAAATCGCGGCCGACCACCGCAAGACTGTTCACTTCGCCGCGACACCGCCGCTTTCCACCTACTTGATCGCACTAGCCGTGGGCGAACTGGAATCGTCGCGCGTCGTCCGCGCCGGGCCGACCGCGATCCGGCTCTGGCACACTCCCGGCAAGGGGCATCTCACCCGGTTCGGACTCGAGGCCACCCGCGCGTGCTTGATCCGGCTCGAGCGCTATTTCGACCTCTGGTACCCATACGCGAAACTCGACATGGTTGCGGTTCCTGACTTCGAGTTCGGCGCAATGGAAAACGCGGGCGCGGTCTTCTTCCGAGAGACACTGCTGCTCGTCGATCCGGACCGCGCAACGCTCGGCGAGAAGAAGCGCGCGGCCGAGGTAATTTGCCACGAGCTCGCTCACATGTGGTACGGCGACCTCGTGACGATGGCATGGTGGGACGACCTGTGGTTGAACGAGGCGTTTGCGACCTGGATGGCGTTCCGAATCGTCGACGAGTGGAAGCCCGAGTGGAAGATGTGGCACGACTTCCAGCACGGAAGGGCCGCCGCGATGAAGCAGGATGCTCTGCGACACACCCACCCGATCTACTGCACGGTGAACACGGCCGAGGAAGCCAACGAGAACTTCGACCTGATCACCTACGAAAAGGGTGCGTCGGTCGTCCGCATGCTCGAACGCTACCTGGGCCCGGCAAAGTTTCGCAGGGGTGTGCGTGCGTACATTCGCAGGCACCGTGAGAGCAACACCGTGGCCGCAGACCTCTGGCGGGCCCTGTCACAGGCCTCCGGCGTGGACGTCGAGTCAATCGCTCGTTCGTGGATCGAGCAGGAAGGATATCCGGTCATCGAGCACACCGTCGTCGAACGCGACGACGGGTTCTATCTCCAATTGCGGCAGGATCGTTTCTACCAGCAGCCTCCGAAGCAGCCCTCGACCGGGAAGTGGGCCGTACCGTGGGTCGGCCGCGTCGGCCGCAGCCGCTCGGGTGGTGGTCAACTCGTCCGCCACTTGCTCACGCGCAAGCGCGACCGTATCTCACTCGGCAAACGCCGGCCGCGCTTCGTCTACGGCAACGCGAACGAAGGCGGCTTCTTCCGCCCCGCGCACGGGCTGCGCGAACTCGAGGCACTCGGGAATGCACTGCCGTCGCTTGCCGCAGTGGAGCGTATGGGCCTCGTCGATCACCAGTGGGCACTGGTGTGCGCGGGTCGTGCGCCGATCGGCGCACTCCTCGATCTCGCTGCAGACCTCGCAGACGAATGCGACCCTGACGTACTCGCCGCGTTGCGGCAGCCGCTCGCGTTCATCGCCCACACGTTGATCCCCGATGCTGCCTCCGCCGAAGACGAGCCATTCCGTAGATGGCTGCAGGACACCTACGGGCCCGCATTTGCGCAATTGGGCTGGACCCCGGCCCGAAACGAGCCCGACGACGTGCGCGTTCGACGCGCCGTACTGCTGGCGATCGTGGGCGGCGCAGCCGCATCCGATACGCTCGTGCGCAAGGCGACCGAGCGCTGTGACGCCTACCTGACGAACCGCCGCTCGCTGGACGCCAATCTCACCGATGGAGTCGTCGCCATTGCGGCGCGTCACGGGGGGAAGAGCCGCTACCGGCGCTACCTCTCGGCAGCGCGCGCTTCCGACACACCGCAGGAGAAGCGGCGTTTCCTGCTCGCCACGGCCGACTTCCGCGACCCGGATCAGATTGACGAAACTCTCACCATGTCGCTCACCGATCGAGTGCCCACGCAAGACATCATCTTCCTCCTGGGCCGGCTGATGGCGAACCCCGCGGCTCGCGAACGCACCTGGTCGTTCATCAAACGCCGTTGGCCGAAGCTCCAAAAACGGATGCCCTCACTCTTCGCGGGTCGGCTGATCGAAGCCACGCCGAGTCTCCTCACCGCTGCGCACCGCAAAGACGTCGCGGCCTTCTTCCGCAAGAACCCGGTGCCGAGCGGCGACCGTGCGCTGCGTCAGGCGCTCGAGCGCTTCGACTGGTACCGCGGCTTCCGTCGTGGCGCAGCCACTGACCTGCACGATTGGCTCGAAAAGGGACCTGCACATTGAAGCACTGTAGGAATCATCCGCCGGGACCGCATTATCGCTACCACCCGCAGCATTCCCATTGCATTGTGAGGAAAATCGCCCGGCGGGGGTAATTCTCGAACCGCGGAACGTCGAAATAGCGGTGGTGGACCAGAACGACGAGCAAGTACTGCCCAACCCGGAACCCAGCGGTCCGAGCGAAGCCGAGGAGCGGTTCCGGGCGCTCACGGAGTACTCGACCGACCCGATCAGCGAGATCGCACAGGACCGTTCGCTGGTCTATGTGAGCCCGGGCTTTACGAAGACCTTCGGCTATACGCCCGAAGAGGTTCTCGGACAGGACGCACTGAAGCATGTCCATCCCGATGACCTCGCGCACGTCAACGCTGCGCACTCGAGCGCCCGGGTCGATGAAGGCATCCCGCACCTGCGCTTTCGATATCAACACAAGAACGGTTCGTGGCGCTGGGTCGAACTCACCGGCTGCCCTTACCGCACCTCGACCGGCGAGATCCGCGCGATCCTCATCAATCGGGACGTTACCGACCGCATCGAAGCAGCGAGCGAACTCGAGAAGCAGCTGGAAGCGGAACGTCGGGTCGAGGAGCTGTCGCGCCGCTTCCTGACCATCGGCATCAACGATTTCGACAGAGTTATCGAGCAGGGGCTTCAATCCGCGGCAGAGATCACGGGTGCCGATCGCGTAAAGCTATACAGCCTGGACCCGGAATCGAATTCGGCCGGGAAGTTCTTTCAATGGAACGCAGAGGGTGTTCAGCCCCACGAACCCAGCTACTCGGACGAAGAACGTGCGCGGTACCACTGGTCAGGAACGAGATTGATGCGAGGCGAGAAAATCATCGTCACTCGCGTCTCGGAGATGCCCGACGAGGCGATCGAGGAACGCGAATCCCTGACCCGCAGGGGGGTGCACTCCTATTTCGCCATACCGATCAGACACAGCGACCGTACCGTAGGGGTGATCGACTTCTACGCGATCGCGGCCGAAAAGTGCTGGTCCGAGCAGGAAATCGCCCGGGTCGGACTGCTCGCCGACGTTCTCGCATCGGCGCTGCGACGGCAGCGGGCCGAGGTCAAACGCCGGCAGACGGAGGCCCGTTTCCAGACCCTGGCGGAGTACGCCAGCGACGCGATCTGCGAGCTCGGCCTCGACGGGACCATCGTGTACGCGAGCCCGCGCTTCGGCGAACTCTCGGGCTACACCCGCGAAGAGCTGAACGCGATGCAGATGATCAAGCTGATCCACCCCGAAGACCGCGAATTCATTCGTCCCGAGCGGATCGAAAACCTCATCGCGAACCACGGAACGGCGACGATCCAGTCGCGGGTTCGGCATCGAAATGGAGCCTGGCACTGGATCGAGTCCACCGTACGACCGTTCTCGACGCCGTCGGGCGAACGGCGCTACGTGGTCGTGGTCCGCGACGTAACCGACAGTCAGCGACAGCGGTCGGAGCTCGAGCAACAGCTCGAGCTCGAGCGGCGCCTCGCAACCCTCTCACGCGAACTTCTCGATCGCGGAGCCAACGAAATCGACGACGGAATCCGCCACGTACTCGCTGCCACTGGAGAACTCGCGGGCGCCGACCGCTGCTGGCTGGTTTCGGCCATAGGCGATCGCAGTGCGGACATGCAGAATTTCGAATGGTGCGCTGAAGGCATCAGCCCGCGCGATAACTCGGCCGGGGGTCCCGACCGCGAGCACCGAGCCTGGGTCGCGGAGCAGCTCGCGAACGGCGACGTCGTCAAGATCATCGACGTCGACGACCTGCCCGAAGAAGCTTCCCTCGTCCGAAAAGGACTGATCAAGAACGGCATACAGTCGTTCCTCGCGGTGCCGATCCGATCCGGTGAGTCGCTGATAGGAGTGCTCGGTTTCCATGCGGTCCGGGCCCAACGGGACTGGACGGACCACGAAGTCAATCTGTACCTGATCATCGCCGGTATGTTCACGAGCGCGCTACGCAGGAAGCGTGCGGAGGTTGATCTACGTCAGAGCGAGGAACGCTTCCGGGCGCTCACCGAAAACGCCAAGGACTCGATCTGTGAATTCGACCGCAATGGTTCGTTTCTCTACGCGAGCCCGAGCTTCAGCGATCTACTCGGTTTCAGCCGAGATGAGATCCTGGGGTTGAACCTGGCCCAGCTGATCCATCCATCCGACCTGGATTCGATAAAGGAAGAATACGGCCACGGTCGCCTCGATACAGAGCCGCATGGCGCCCTGCTCTACCGAGTCCTTCACAAGGACGGTCATTGGGTCGTGCTCGAGGGAACGGCGACCGTCTTCGACGATACCTCCGGTGAAAAGCGGGTAGTCGCGGTGCTTCGCGACGTGACGGAGCGGCAACGCGTTCAGCAGACGCTGGAGCGGCAACTCGACCTCGAAACCCGCATCGCAGTGCTGTCACGCCGCTTCCTTTCGGTCGGGACCGACGAGATCGATGAAACGATCCGTGAAAGCTTGGCCGACCTCGCGGGCCTCGCGGAATCCGACCGCAGCTGGTTGATCTCGTTCGACTGGAAGACGGGCGAGATGCACGATGCCTTCGAATGGCACAGCGACCAGATCCCGCCGCACAAATCGGAGCTGCTCCGCATGGATTCTCGGGGCTTCCCGTGGACGATGGGCCAGATGCAACAGGGCCACGTGGTCCACGTTCCGAGCCTCGCGGACTTGCCTGGCGACGCCGACTTGGAACGCCAAAGCCTCGAGGATCGAGGCGTAAAGTCGTTCCTCGGCATCCCGCTACATTCTGAACATGCACCGGTCGGCATTCTCTGCTTCGAGACGACCGAGGCTGAAAAGGCCTGGACCGCCGAGAGCATCACTCTGCTTCGTGTCGTCGGCGAGATCTTCGTGACCGCCCTCCGGC
>JAFDEI010000253.1 GCA_019310425.1 Deltaproteobacteria bacterium
CGCCGGCCAACCGCTGGAAGCCGCCGAGCTCGAGCGCACACTCGAAAACTACAGCCATGCGGCGACCTTGTTCGAGGCCGCAGGAGAAACCGCACAGGCCGCCGCGATGTACCGTTCCGCGGGCGACTTCTCGAAGGCAGGCGCAGCCTATGAGCGCGCAGCCCGCTATGACAGCGCCGTCGAGTGCTATCGCGAAGGCGGTGACATCGACAACTGGATCGGCTCGCTCGAGCGCATGGGCGCCGCGTTCGAGGCTGCGGAGGTTTCGATCGAGAACGACGACTGGGGTCGCGCAATCCGCAGCCTGCAGCTCGTCCCGATCGACGACCCCGACTACGCAAACGCCGCGAACCTGTTGGTCGACGCCTATCTGCGCGAAGGCCACCTCGATCTTGCCGCGGCGAAGATCGACGAGATCGTCCGAAACGTGGGCCCCGAGACCGTTCCGCTTGCAACCTGCGACGGCCTCGCGGGGCAACTCGAAGAAACCGGAGAGTACGAACGCGCGCTCGACATGCTCGAGATCGTGCGCAACCGCGATGCCACCTACCCGAACCTCGCAACGCGGATCGAATGCCTGCGCAAACGACTGAGCAGCAGCAGCAGTAGCAGCGGGACCGCTCCCGCGACTGCGACCGGCAGCGCGTTCGGAAGCGGCTTCCGCTACGAAATCCTCGAGGAGATCGGCCGCGGCGGCATGGGGGTGGTCTTCAAGGCTCGCGACCAGCGGCTCGGCCGCATCGTCGCGCTGAAGAGGCTGCCCGACAACCTGCGCAATCACCCGAAGGCGATCAAGCTATTCCTGCGCGAGGCACGCGCGGCGGCCGCGCTCAATCATCCGAACATCGTGACGCTATTCGACGCGGACCAGGAAGGCGACACCTTCTACATCACGATGGAGCTACTCGAGGGCTCACCGCTCCAGTCGATCCTCCACAGGCGCGGACGACTCGCCCCTCGCGACGTGGCGCGACTCGGCATCCAGATCGCGAACGGGCTGCAGTACGCGAACGAACAACGCATCGTCCATCGCGACATCAAGACCGGCAACCTCTTCTTCACCAAGCGAAAGCGCGTGAAGATCATGGACTTCGGCCTCGCGAAGATGGGCCTCGCGAAGATGGTCGAGGAAGTCCGCCGCGCGTCGACCGTGATCGGCGGCACCCCGTACTACATGGCTCCGGAACAAGCAGTCGGTGGCATCGTCGACCACCGCGCCGACATCTACGCATTCGGCGTGACGTTGTACGAGCTACTGACCGGGAAGGTGCCGTTCTCGGACGGGGACGTGACCCACCACCACCGCCACACCCCACCTGTCGATCCGCGCGAACATTGCGAAGACCTGCCCGACGCAATGGCGGAACTCGTGCTCCACATGCTGGCCAAGGATCCCGACGACCGCTGCGGCTCCGCGGCGCGCGTCGGTGAACGTCTCCAGAAAATCTCGAAACAGCTCGGCTGAGACCAGCGGTGCCCGACGCACTGCAGACCGATCCGGTGGAAACTCGACCGGCGTGAGGTCGACACAAAATTGGGTGCAATACGACATGTCGCAGTGATATAATTCTGCTTGCTACAGCAATCAGCTGCTGATCTGAATACGACTGGAAACAGCCGGAATATTGCGCTGGGAGTGGAAAAATGCAGCCGATGGCGAAGGTCGCGGAGCGACCCGAGGAGTCCGACGACAACGCGAAGCGCACTGAATTTCGCGGACTGCTGCTGGTTGCGCTGCTGTTATTCGCCTCCCCAGCCGGCGCCGCCGAGATCGTATCTCTCACCCTCGCGAATCTCACGACCGGCGCCTGGGGCGACGGGGCCGCTCCAGAGCCCGACGTCGGAGCGCTGATCACCGACTACACCGACACCAACGGCTGGATCTTCCCGACCCTCAACCCGAACGGCCAGCACCAATATCGCTCCCAGATCACGGGCAACCACGGCAGCCTCGAATTCGACACACGCTTCGCGGCCGTGGCGGGCTCGGAGTCGTCGTTCAACGCCGTCGGCGTGCTGATGCCGCGCTTCAGCTTCCGGGTCGACGTCACCATTGCCGCGGCTGCGGACGAAGACTGGTCGCTCAGCCTCGATGCCTACCGGAACGGCGCGTTCGACGTGAGCGACCCCGCGACCGGCGAAGCGCAGCTCGGCGCCGCGAATGCGGTGCTCGAGCTCGACTACCTGCCCGTCACGCTCGACAGCGGCGACCTCGATCTCGACCTCTCGCTCACCACCACGACCGGTGTCGACATCGAGAACCTCGAGAGTGCGAAGACCGGCGTCGTGAGCGGAACCGGCCCGGCGACCTTCAGCATCGTGTACGCCTTCAACGTCAGTCTCGAGGTCTTGGGCCCGAAGCCGCTGTGCTTCTGCCAGAACCAGACCGGCTTCCGATTCGGCATGGCGGACACGCACCCGCGGATGCTGATCACCAACTACCCGTACAACGGGCTCTACGCGACTCGGTCGCGCGTGCTCGCAGACGACGGCCTGTTCCTGCACGGCGAGCTGCTCGACGTCGATGGCGACGGCGTTCCGGCCGATGTCGACAACTGCCCGAACGACCCGAACCCCGCCCAGGACGACGTCTGCTCGCCGCCCCCGGCGCCGACGGGCGCGCGCATCGCCGGCGTCGGCATTCTCAACCGGACTGTGGGCAGCTGGGGCCCGCCCGCGCGCTGGGGCACGAGCTATACCGACCTCGAAGGCCTCATCTTCTGGGACTACGAGCCGAACGGCTTCAACCAGTACCTCACCCAGGCGAGCGTCGAATCCGTATCGGACAGCGGCTTCAGCACGCGTTTCGCGGCCGTGTCCGGGGTCGAGGCCTCGACGGGTGACCCGGCCGGAATGTCACCGATGCTGGACTTCCGCGTCGACGTCATGCTCGACGCGGCCGTGGCTGAATACTGGGAACTCGACGTCTCCGCGATCCGCCGCGGCTCGACCAATGTCAGCGACGCGACCACGGGCTCGGTCGACCTCGGCGCCGCAGCGACGGCGGCGAGCTTCAACGGGCTACCCTTGTCGCTCGCAGACGGCTCGCTCGACCTCGCCGGCCTGCCGAACCGCAAGGGCATCGACCAGCCGTTCGACCAGAGCACCTCCGGGGTTCTCGCGGGTTACGGGCCGGGCCTGCTCAGCCTCGAGGTCGCTTTCCCGGTCCAGACCGTGGCCCAATGGTTCGACCCCAACACCCTCGACCTGAGCGAATCCGGACTGCGGATGGGGCTCCAGGACTCGCTCGCGCGAATCACGATCACCAACTACCCGGGCCACGGCGCGCGCGACCTCGCTAACGACGGCGTCTTCATCGACGCCGTGCTGCTTCCGACCGACCCTGACGATGACGGCCACTCGAACGACGTCGACAACTGTCCGGGCGTCGCGAATCCAAGCCAGCTCAACTCCGATGGTGACGAGCACGGAGATGCCTGCGACAACTGCCCCGGGAGCGACAACTCCGACCAGCTCGATACCGACGACGACGGCCTCGGCGACAGCTGCGACCCCTTTAACGGCAGTGACCCGATCCCGGGCAGCTGGCGCGTCAGCTACCTGCTCGACGACAACGCGGCGATGATCCGAAACACCCTGGGCGGCTTCGGCGACATCACGGCTCCGGTCGGCCCCGGCCGTCTGGTCATCGACTTCAAGGACGACGGCAACCGCAACGGCATCAGCGACGGTCCCGTCCGGCTGCTCGAGTACGAGATGGAGACGATCTTCTCGGTCGACATCATCGGGACGTTGGTCTCGACCGACCTCCAGATCTCGAGCGGCGGAGCCGAGGGCACACTGACCGGCGATGTCCTCTACCTCGACACGCCGATCGACGACTACCACGTCAGTGGGACGATCTACTGCGTCGGCAGCCTCTGCGAGATCGCCGGCCTCCCCGAGGTGGCCCCCAAGAACTACCGCTGCGATGTACCGCTCGAGATCGCAACCTCGGTGATCGGCGACCCGAGTTATGCGATCGCATCGGCTGTGCCGGTCGGACTCGAGTTCAGCAACATCAACGGCGGGCCCGGCGTCTCGACGGTCCGACTCACCGACGAGAGTGCGTCGGGAGCGCTGGAAACCCGCGCCTTCGTGTCCCCCAACCCCGCCTGCCCGGGCCTCGTGCGCGACCAGGCGATCAATTACACCCGCTTCAGCGGCGTCGAAGAGAGCCGCAGCTTCATCGTGGGGTCGGAGCCCGGACTGCCCGAGAACGTCCCCGCACTCGGCCCCTTGGGGCTGATCGCACTCGCAGGCCTGCTCGGGGTCGCTGCACGGCGCAGACTCCGAGGCTGACGCAGGACCCCCGACGGTCGATCCGGGAGTTTTTCTACTAATTCCGGGTGTGCCGATATAGAATGCCACCGCAGACGTCCATCCAATCTGGACGAATCGGGAGGGCGCTATGTCGGGGATTCGCTTAGTACTTCACTGGGCCTGTGTTGCATTGCTGGCTGCGGGCCTCTGTGCCCCGACGGCGTCTGCAATCGACCTCCCCGACGTGATCGGCCCCAACCAGGTCGGCCACACCGCGTACTCGATCTTCGACGCGGCGCGCTCGGGCCGCGAGCTTCCGCTCCATATCTGGTACCCCGCGGACGCCACGGCCTGGACGGGCGGCACCTTCACCTTCATCGAGCTGGTTGCCGGCGCGGCCGGGCTCACCTCGACGGTTGCGAAGGACGATGTCGCGCTGCCGGCGGCTGGCAACTATCCGCTGATCGTATTCTCACACGGCTTCGGCGGCTTCAACATCCAGTCGATCAGCCTGATGGAGCATCTCGCGAGCCACGGCTTCGTGGTCGTCTCCCCGAACCACACCGGCAACACCCAGGACGATATGTCATCGCTGGACCCGGAAGCGGACCGCTTCCCCGACGTCGCATTCGTGATCGACGAAATGGCGGTCGCGAACCTGGACGCGTTGAGCCTGTTCCTCGGCCACGTCGACGCGACCAATGTCGGCGTGGCGGGCCATTCCTACGGGGGCATGACCTCCCTCTTCATGGCCTCGGGCTACGACGGCGGAGCCGCCGATTCCCGCGTGAAGGCCATCGTGCCGGTCGCGCCGTCGACGAATCAGCTCTCGGACGCCGAGCTCCAGAGCATCACGATTCCCACCACGTTGGTCGTCGGCACCAAGGACGGCCTGCGCCTGTCGTCGGTCCGCGCCTACTCCGAGATATCGAGCAGCGAGCTGATCCTGATCCAAGTCCGCAGAGCCAACCACACCCACTTCGCCAATGTCTGCGACATCGCGGACGCGCTGATCAACGCCGGACTGGCTCCGGAATTCTGGTACCTCGTCGGTGCGGCCGCGCTGGTTCCGATCTACTTCGACACCTGCGTGCCGCCGGCTTTCCCGATCGCAGAAGCCACGCGCCTCCAGAACCTCTACGCGGCAGCCACCTTCCGCCGCTACCTGCTCGGCGAAACCGCCTACGCGACCTATCTCACCAAGGCCTACGCGGATACCGAACCCGACGTCAGCTTCTTCGAATGGGGCCCCGGGCTGCTGCCCGGCACCATCCCGGCGATGCCGCGGATCGCCTACGGGATCCTCGTCGGGGGACTCGTTGCAGCGAGCGCGGTGTACCTCCGACGAAGGCAATAAATCCCGTTCCAGCTGAATCCAGAACCGAGCTGAAACGTCCAAACCCACGGAGCGCGGGCTTTGATCCCGCGCTCTCGGGTGCGGGCGGGTCCCCCCACCCCCATGGGAGCTGTTGAGGCTCTCGGCTCCACACCGGATCCTCCTATGAGAGGGGTGTGGGGACACGCTGGAGGAGGATGGGCGTGGCTCACGACAACGACGACGGCTCGGTCGCGCATCCGGAGGTGTTCACGCTGCACTGGGAGGGTCCGAACTCGGCGACCG
>JAFDEI010000081.1 GCA_019310425.1 Deltaproteobacteria bacterium
CACCGGCTTCTTCATCACCATCGACGGGATCTGGTAGCAGGCCGACTTGCCGAAGCCCGTGGGCAGGATCATCAGCACATCACGGCCGTTGAGTACGTTCGCGATCGCCTCTTCTTGTTCGGGGTGCAGCTGCTCGATGCCCAGGCGTGCGGCGGCCTGCGCGACCGGGTCGTCGCTCGCGGCCTTGATTGGTCGCGGCGCCTCGACCGCGGCCGTCTCTGCCGCCGCATTCGCCGCAGGCGCCTTCTTTCGCCGCGGTGCGCGTTTCGTCGTTCGCTTCGGGCGCGTCGTTTCGCTCACCAGAGTTCTCGCTTCCGATTCACGGTTTTCCCTGACCCATGGAGTTCAAGCAACCAGCAGCAGCGAGAACCGCCACTATGGCGGACTCGGCAAACACCCTCCCCCATGACGCCACCGAGACGACCGCGATGACCGGGTCCATCGCGCGGCGACTGGGACGGGGCCGGGGCGCCGGGGCGCCGGCCCGCAAGGAGGCCCGTCGAATGGCAGCGTAACAGCATCCGGCACCAATATTCCAGCAACACGGCAATGAACCCGCCAGCTGAGCATCGAAATTGTTCGAATTCCGGATTCCTTCGCAATCTCAGGGGGTTGCGATTCATCTCGAAACGTCGTATTTTTCTGACTTCCGGTCAGTGGTGGTCCCGCCAGGCGCCCGCGAAGCGCGATCCGACCGGAGTTCGAGACAAATTCGAGAACCGACTCCCGGCGATGTCGCCGGTTGCACCGGTCTCCCGAGCCGAAGGGCGGGGCGCGACCGACCGTAGTGACCTCCCGCCCACAGGGTGGTGGTTGCCCGCCGCGCGAGTCCCCGCCCGATTCCGACAGGACACATCGATGCCCCCCACCCGACTCAGCGCGCAGGATGCCTCCTTCATCTACGGCGAAGACCAGCGGATTCCGCTTCACGTCGGCTGCCTCGGCTTCATGGAAGCCGGCCCGCTGCGCGACAATTCCGGCGCGGTCGACATCACTCGCATTCGCGAAGCGATCTCGCAGCGACTTCACCTCTTCCAGCTGTTCCGCAAGAAGATCGCCCACGTTCCGTTCGATCAGGGCCGGCCGGTCTGGGTCGACGACCAGAACTTCGCCATCGAGAAGCACGTGCATCTGACCGCGGTTCCGCGGCCCGGCTCGCGCCGACAGGTGCTCGACCTCATGGGTCGCCTGCAGTCGGGCATACTCGACCGCGACAAACCGCTCTGGGAAATCTACTTCGTCGATGGGCTCGCCGATGGCGACACCCTCGCAGTGATCAGCAGGGTCCACCACGCGATGATCGACGGCACGACTGGTGTCGAAGTCGGAATGCTGCTGTTCGATCTGTCGGCCGAGGGGCGGGAGATCGAAGCTCCCGCCTGGAAGCCCGCCGCGGAGGATTCACCGCCGGGCCTGCTGTTCGACGCGCTCTACGACCGTGCGGGCGATGCCGTACGCCGGGTCGGGAAAGTCGTCGATGCGGTGACGGACATTCGCAAGCCGATCGACCACGCGGTCAAGTTCGCTCGCGCGGTCGAGACCTTTACCAGTGAGATCGACTCGTTGCCCTTCAACGCACCGGTCAGCTCGCGTCGCGCGTTCGCCATTGCGAGCCTCCCGCTCGACGTGGTGCTCGAAACGAAGCGCGCGTTGGGCGCGACCGTCAACGAAGTCGAATCACCACGATCTGCCCGGTCGACAACCGCAAGCCCGGCGATACCCGTCCCGGCTGTGACGTCTCGTCGATGATGGTCGAGCTGCCGGTCGCCGAGCCGGACCTGCGCCGCCGTGTCGACCGGATCATCGAGACCTCGAGCAGGCAGAAGGAGCAGAACATCGCCGAGGGCGCGAACATGTGGGCGCGCGTCACTTCGCTGCTTCCGGCGACCTTGCTGCGCGCCAGTTCGTGGTTGCAGTTCCGCGGTCTGATGGGGAATTCGAATCTGCTGGTGTCCAATGTCCGCGGGCCGAGCGAGCCGTTCTACTGCTTCGGCGCGAAAGTCCATGCGTTTCATCCCTATTTCGGGGTGCAGGATGGCCTCGGGCTCAACGTCGTGCTGTTCTCGTACGGCGGAGATCTGCTGATCGGCATCGCGGCCGACCCCCACCTCGTGCCGGCACTCGACTCGTTTGCCGAGGGCATCGTGAAATCGTTCGGAGAACTGGCCACGGCGATCGTGTGACGGCGCGGGCCGGGTTGCGTGCGCTCCTCACTTCGCGCAGCCTATGCTGGCATCGAAATGGGTGCGATCGGGAGAGGAGGGCCCCACGTGATCTCGAAAGGCGAAGCAGCACCTTCGTTCAGCGGCAAGCTCGCAGACGGATCGGTGCTTCGGTCCGATGACTACCGCGATCGACACAATTTGATCGTCTACTTCTTCCCGAAGGACTTCACACCCGGCTGAACCCGGGAGGCGAAGCGTTTCCGCGACCGGTTCGCGGAGATTGCTTCCCTCGACGCCGAAGTTGTCGGCGTGAGCACGGACAAGGCCGAGACCCACGCGCAGTTCGCGGACAAGCACGGGCTGCCGTTTCCTCTGATCAGCGACGCCGATGCGAAGATTGCGGCCGCGTTCGGTGTGGCGCGCGTTGGCGGCTGGCTGCCGAGCAAGCGGGTCACCTTCGTGATCGACAAGCAGGGGATCGTCCGGCGTGTGATCAAGAGCGAACTCGATGTCGACCGCCACGTCGACGAGGCACTCGCGGCGCTAGCCGAGTTCGCTCCGGCTGCTTGAGGGCTGACTTCGAGCTCAGTGTGCGCCGTCGCCGCCGAACGCGGGCTCACGCCGTTGTTTGACGTACAATCGGATTCCATGCATTGCGAGCGGTTTCGATTCCTGCGTCGGTCGACTTGGCGATTCTCCGGCGGGTGCCTCGGGTTTCTGGCTGTGGTCGCGTGCTGTGTGGTCGGCTGCGGTCGCAGCGATTCGGGCCTGCCGTCCGAGCCGAACCCCGGGACCCGACGGCAGCTCGCGCAGGGCGAACTCGTGGGCGGCATCGCGGAGAATGGTGCGCACGTGTGGCGCGGCATTCCGTTTGCGGCGCCGCCGGTCGGGGTCGACCGCTGGCGTGCGCCACACCCGCCGGAACCCTGGGAGGGTGACCACCTCGCGCTCGACTTCGGCCCGCCTTGCATTCAGGCGAATGGGCTCCTCGGGGTCGATCCCAAAGCGGCCGAACTGGCTGAGGGCGAGGCGGCCGGGAGTGAGGATTGCCTGAGGCTCAACGTGTTCGCACCTGCGTTTGCACTCGGTGAGGTTCCGTCCGCGGCCCAGGCCCTGCCGGTGATGGTCTGGATCCATGGTGGCGGGAATACGGTCGGCAGCGCCGCCGTCTACGACGGAAGCGTGCTGGTGCAGCAGCAGCGCGTGATCGTGGTGACGACGAACTACCGACTCGGCATGATGGGGTGGTTTTCGCACGCTGCGCTTGCTGGGAAGGGAGTCAGCGCTGACGACGCGTCCGGGAATTTCGGCACCCTCGACCTGATTCGAGCCCTCGAATGGGTTCGTGACAACATCGCGACGTTCGGTGGTGACCCGAGCCGCGTCACGATATTCGGTGAATCCGCGGGCGGGCGAAACGTCTTGACGCTGTTGGCGTCGCCGCGTGCCAAGGGGTTGTTCCATCGCGCGATCTCGCAGAGCGGCGGCGTTCGGACGAGTGCCGTCGCGAGCGCGCGCAATTTTCGCGACGACTCCGAGGAGCCCGGCCACGACTTCAGTTCGGGTGAAGTGCTGCTGAGCCTGCTGCAGGCCGACGGGCTTGCGGACGATCGCGACCAGGCATTGGTTCTGCTCGCGGAAATGTCGCCCGACGGCGTCGCCGAATACCTGCGTGGAAAATCACCGAGTGAGCTGCTCCGCTGCTACGAAACGGACAGAATGGGCGGTATGTACCAGATGCCCCAGATGGTTCGCGATGGGCATGTATTCTCGAAGGCTCCATTGCTCGAACTCTTCCGCCGGCCCGGCGCCTACAACGCGGTCCCGGTGATCGTCGGAAGCAACCGCGACGAGTCGAAACTCTTCCTGATTGGCGTTTCCGACGCGGTGGCGCGTTTCGTCGGAATTCCGCTGTGGTTCAAGGACGAGCGGCGGTACGACGTGATGGCGCAATATCAGTCGCTTGCGTGGAAGGCCAGCGGTGTCGACGAACCCGCGGCCGCACTGCGCGACAGTCAGGGCCCGACGGTCTACGCCTATCGCTTCGATTGGGACGAAGAACCGACCGTTCTGTGGCTCGATTTCTCGAGTCTGCTGGGTGCTGCGCACGGCCTGGAGATTCCGTTCGTGTTCGGAACCATGACCCTCATGGGTGCCGAGGATATCATCTTCGACAAAGACCGGATGCCCGCAGCCCGAACGCTCTCGAATCGAATGATGTCCTACTGGGCGGAGTTCGCTTATTCGGGCGATCCGGGCCGTGGTCGGGGTGGTGACCTGCTGCCCTGGCACGCCTGGGAGCCGAGCTCGGCGGCCGCGCCGCGCTTCATGATCTTCGATACCGAGATCGATGGCGGTCTGCGGATGTCGTCGGACTCGGTGACGCTCGAGTCGGTTGTCGAGCGCGCCCAGGCGGATCCGCTGTTCCGGGATCAGCGCGAGCGATGCGAGTTCTATCGCGAACTCGCGATCAGCAACGAATGGTTCGGCGAAGCGGAATACAGAGCAGTTCCATGCGGCGAATATCCGCTCGTGGATTTTCCCTGGGACGACTGAAGGAATTCACCGACCGATGCCGACTCCTCTCTATCGATCTCGCCCGGGCGGTTTCGACATCCAGCCGGCTTCGCTCTCGGTTACGAAGCTCAACGATTTTATCTACCTCTCAGAGGGGTTGTCGAACAGTTTCCTGATCGTGACTCCGGAAGGCCGCGTGATCGTGAACACCGGGATGGGATTCGAGGCACCGATCCACAAGCAGAATTACGACGCGATCGATGATGGTCCTCTGCGCTACATCATTCTGACACAAGGTCATGTCGACCACGTCGGCGGCGTCGACCTGATGCGGGAGCCGGGAACCGAAATCATCGCGCAGGCCAGCCTTCGCGCGCAACAGGAAGATGACGCCCGGATCCAGCCGTTCCGCGCGTCGCGCAGCGCGTTCGCGTTCCAGGAGACGATCGCGAAGGCGATCGCGTACGTACAGGAGAACATCGGCGGCCCGGTGTCACCGCAGTCGCGCCCCGAGCCGACGATCACGTTCGACGATCGATACGAATTCGAACTCGGCGGGATTCGATTTGAACTGATCGCCGTACCCGGCGGCGAAACCACCGATTCGTTGGTGATTTGGTTGCCCCAACACCGGATCTGCTTCACCGGCAATCTCTTCAGCGCGTTGTTCGGGCACTTTCCGAACCTCGTGACGATTCGCGGTGACCGCTATCGCGAGGCCTTGCGCTTCATCGATTCGCTCGACCGCGTGCTCGCGCTCGAACCAGAGCTGCTGCTCGTGGGCCATCACGCGCCCGTCGAAGGCTGGGATCTGATCCGCGAGGAGCTGCTGCGATTGCGCGGCGCGGTCGAGTACGTCCACGATGCCGTTGTTCGCGGCATGAACGACGGCCGGACCGTCGAAGATCTGATGCGCGATATCCAGCTGCCATCCGAGCTCGAGGTCGGGGAGGGTTATGGCAGGGTTTCGTGGAGTGTTCGTGCGATCTGGGAGAACTACGCGGGCTGGTTTCACCACCGCTCGGTGACCGAGCTCTATCACGTCCCTGCGTCGAGCGTTCACGCAGATCTCGTCGAGCTCGCGGGCGGGCCGGATGCCATTGCGAAGCAGGCCGAGGCGCGGCTCGCAGCAGGCGACCTGCTCCAGGCAATCCACCTGGCGGAAGTCGTGTTGACGCCCGATCCTGCGCACGCCGGCGCGCGCAAGGTGAGTGCGGCGGCGCACAGTCGCCTCGACGCCGAGAGCGAGAATTTCTGGCTGTCGTCGTGGATCCGCAGGAAGATCACGGCATTGCGAGAGGGCGGTGGTTCCTGAGCCGGAGGTAGCATGAGCGCCGATCGCCCCGACGACATTCGCATCGCCGACCTCGCCGACCCGGTCCTCACGCCGATGCAGGTCGCCGCGATCGCGCACGTGGGCAAGAGCGAGATCGCGTTCGACGAAGACGCCGTGCTCGACGCCGCCTGCAAGAAGACCGGGCTCGATGATTTCGGCCCGGTCGATTTTCGCGAACGGCTTCGCGTATGGCTCCAGAGCGCCGAAGAGGATCGCGATCTCGGGCCGGTAGGACGGCTGTCGTTCTACAACGATTGCGTGCGTTACGCGGCCAACCGGCTGCGTTTCGAAGACCTGATGCGCCGCCATCCGGAGATCGAGGATGTCGAAATCGTGCGGCCGATCATCATCGCGGGCCTGCCGCGCTCGGGCACCACCCATCTGCTCAATCTGATCGCCGCCGACGAGCGTCTGCGATCATTGCCGTATTGGGAGAGCGTCGAGCCGATTCCCGACCCGGCGGAGCAGGCAGCTGCGGACGACGTCGACCCACGCCTCGTTCGCTGCCGCGCGAGCCATGCGATGCAGAGCCAGATGATGCCGTTGATGAAGAACATGCACGACATGGCGCCGGAGCACGTACACGAGGAAATCGAGGTTCAAGCGCTCGATTTCTCCTCCTACGTGCCCGAATGGATCGCGACCGTGCCGCGTTGGCGCGATTACTATCTCGAGCACGATCAGACTCCACACTACGGCTACATGAAACGCGTGCTTCAGGCGTTGCAGTGGCTCCGGGGTCCCGAACGCTGGGTGCTGAAGTCGCCGCAGCATCTCGAGCAGCTGGTCCCGCTCTACCAGACCTTCCCGGACGCGACCATTGTGATGACCCACCGCGACCCGGTGTCGGTCATCGCTTCGACGATCACGATGCTCTGCTACGGCGATCGGGTGCGCCGACGGCGTGTCGACCCGCCGCAGGTTGCGGCCTACTGGATCGATCGGATCGAGGCCTTGCTGCGCCGATGCGTACGCGACCGGGATCGCATTCCTGCGGAGCAGAGCCTCGACCTTCCTTTCCATGAATTCATGGCAGACGACGTCGGGGCAGTCGAACGCATCTACCAACTCGCGGACTTCGAGATGACGCCGGCAGCGCGGGCGTCGCTCGAGGCGTTCATGGAAGCGAACCCACGCGGCAAGCACGGCCGCATCGTCTACGATCTGAAGGCCGATTTCGGAGTCGACCGCGCAGCGCTGCAGGCGCGTTTCGCCTTCTATTTCGATCGATTCCCGATCCAGGCTGAGTAGCGAGGAGCGCGCGATGCAACAGCTGAGGGTGCACGGGCCGGACGACATCCGCCTCGACGAAGTCGCCGAGCCGACGCCGGGACCTCGGGACGCGGTGGTTCGCGTCGCTGCGTGCGGGATTTGCGGCAGCGATCTGCGCTACGTGCGCCTCGGTGGCCTCGCCGGTCCGATGCCCGAGCCGATGCCGCTCGGGCACGAACTTTCGGGCGTCATCGACACGGTGGGCAGGGACGTGGCGAATTTCTCACCGGGTGATCGCGTGGTGTTGAACCCGACCGCTGCCGGAAACATGATCGGGAACGGCGGCCGCGAAGGGGGCTTCACGCCGCTACTGCTCGTGCGTGACGTCGCGGCCGGCGCGAGCTTGTTCACGGTTCCGGACGGGCTCGGCGACGATGTCGCGGCGCTCACCGAGCCGCTCGGCGTCGGGATGAATGCGGTCAACCAGTCCGAGGCCGCAGCGGGCGAGAAGGCCGTCGTGTTCGGCGCGGGCCCGATCGGACTCGCGGCAATCGCGACGCTCGTCGACCGCGGCATCGATGATGTGATTGCGGTCGACTTGTCACCGCGAAGGCTCGAGATCGCTTCCGTGCTCGGGGCGCGTCATGCGATCGACGCGACCGAAGGCGACCCTTGGAAGCAGATCCGAGCGCAGCACGGGGAAGAGTTGCTCATGGGAGCGCCGATGGCGGGTAGCGATGTCTACATCGAAGCGTCGGGCGCCGCGCCCGTGATCCCGCAGATCCTCCAGCATGCGAAGGCGCGCGCGCGGCTCTCGGTGGTCGCGTTGCATGGAGATGCGGTCCCAGTGAACTTCCTGCTCGTCATGATGAAGCAGTTGACGATCCGGGGTGCGATGGAATATCCGGACGATTACCACGACGCAATCGATCTGCTCGGGCGCCGTGACCTCTCGCCGATGATCAGCCACCGTTTTCCGCTGAGTCGATTCGGAGAGGCGCTCGCGGTGGCGCAGGACCCGAGGGCGGGTGGCAAAGTAATGATCGAGATGGCGTGAGCGGTCGAGAAGGATCCGGGGGGTGTGGGTGAGCAGCGCGAAGATCGAGTACGACTATGCGGGAATCCGGGTGCTCGTGACCGGGGGGTCGAGCGGAATCGGTGCCGGGATCGCGGCGGCATTCCGCACAGCGGGTGCCCTGGTCACGATCACGGGTACGCGTGCATCCGCGGACGAGTACGACCGCGACCTGTCAGGGTACGAGTACCATCCGTTGCAGATGACCGACCGCGAAGGCATCGAGCGCGTTGCCGCCGCGATGACGGACCTGGACGTGCTCGTGAACAACGCGGGTGCGACGTTCCCGGGCGGCCGAAACGAATACATCCCCGAGGTCTTCGAAGAAGCGGTCGCGATCAATCTATTCGGCGCGTTCCGGATGGCGAGTGCATGCAAGCCGGCGCTCGCGGCGAGCTCACTGGAAGGTGGCGCGAGCGTGATCAACCTCGCGTCGATGTCATCCTACTTTGCGGTACCGATGGTTCCCGGCTACGGCGCGGCCAAGGCCGCAGTGGTGCAGATGACCAAGAACCTCGCTGTCGCGTGGGCGGGCGAAGGCATCCGGGTGAACGCGGTCGCGCCCGGTATCATCGAGTCGAACATGACCGCTGCGATGAAGGGGATCGAGGCGGTCGAGAAGCCGCATCTCGACCGCACTCCGCTCGGTCGCTGGGGAACGCCCGAAGACGTTGCGCCAGTGGTGCTCTTCCTCACGAGTTCCGCGGCTTCGTTCGTAACCGGCCAGACGCTGCCGGTCGATGGTGGCTTCTCGATCGCGTAGCCTGCGACGGATTCAGCTCCCGCCTAGCGGAGTGTGAGCGGGTGCAGCGCGACATCGCCGGGCGCTTCGACCATCAGGTAGAGTGCCAGCGCGTCGATCGATGCGGGGATCGAATCAGGCGGCAGCAGTGCCGCGACGCGGGGTCCATTCACGCCGTCGTGCGGAGCCGGCACGACGGAGCGGATGATGCCGTCGATCGCGACCGCCACCTGTGCGACACCCGGGCCGGGCTCGGCAAGTTCCAGCTGTCCGACGATTCGCGCGGGAACCTTCCCAGGGACTCTGCCGGCCAGTACTCGTCGCATGGCTGCGCTGAGATGTACCGCGCCCGCGACGCCAGGCTGCCGCGGGAACGAGTCCACCGGCCGGTTCACGACCTCCGGCCGAAGCCCGCGTGGATGAGTCCGGAGGTGCGGTTGTCGGATCCGAAGAGCTCGAGCTTGCGGCGCAGGGTGGCGTCGCGTCGCACGACGTCGCGCTCGAAGTGCATCAGCTGCGGCACTCGGTACAGCGTCTCGATGTAGAGCCGGCGGGTCGCTCGCGGGGGGCAACCCGTCTGAAGCAGAGAGCAGCCGTCGGTCGTCCACGGGATCGTCGCGCCCACTGCGTCTGCGATCGTGGGCAGCAGGTCGACGCTCTCCGCAAAGCGGTCTTCGACTGCGGCGTCTCGTTGATGCGGCAGCTTGATGAAAAGGGGAACGCTCAGAAGGTCTTCGGGGTGCTCGAGCTTCGCCGGTTTGCGAAACGAGTCACCGGGCCAGAAGCTCGCGCCGTGGTCGGAAGTGAGGATCACGAGTGCGGGGTCGTAGACACCCGTGGTGTGGAGACGCTCGAGTAGTCGGCCGAGCAAGCGGTCGGTGTAGGCGAGTTGGAGCAGGTGGCGGCGATGAGCGTCGGTCGACCACCACGGCGTGTCCAGCCAGCGGCCATCGACGAAGCCGTAGCGCTGGGTTGGCAGGTAGCTGCGCCCGTCCGCGAGGAGCTGCCAATCGCCGTGCGGAAGCGCAATGTGGAGAAAGTGCAGCACGCGCGGATTGTCATGTCGCAACGGACCGATCGGATGGATGAAGCGTTCGAAGGCCGCAACGCTGGTGGCAGCCCGGATGCTCTTGTGGACGCGTCGGCGTTTGAGCTCCGCCCGGGCACTCGTTTCGCCGGCGACAGCCATCTCGTCGCCGAAGCCACCCCAAGCGTCCGAGATGGCGGGCAGCGATTCGCGCAGGGCACTGGGCGATAGCATGTGGGCATAGAGGACCGCGACGTCCGTGACGAGGCCGAGCGTGTCGCTTCGGCGCTGAGCCGTCTGGTCGCTACCGGGTTGCAACAGCGTCTGGGTCTCGCTCACGTTGAGCTGGTATGCATCGCCGAGTAGCGAGAACAAGTTGTCGGGGTGATCGGCGCGGATCGGGAGTCTGCGCTGGAGCGGTGGATAGCGCCCGGTCAGGATCGCGGGGATCGCGAGGTTGGTACGCGACGAGACCGCTGAGACGCCGGGGTACCAGGTCGAGGCCGCCGCAAACTTCGCGAATGCGGGGTAGCGGAGGGGGTCGATCGAACCATCGGCTGCGAGCAACGAAGCGAGCGGAAGTTCGTCGAACACCACCAGTACGATCGGGACGTTGCCCGAGACCGCCACTTCGCTGGTCTCGGCCTCTCCTGACGGGAAGACGAGCTTGCGGATATCACCCCTTGCGAGGAACAGTGTTGCGAAGATCAGTGGTGCGATCGCGAGCGCTCGAAATGCGACGCCAATGCCCGCGAAGCGCGCGTACATCGCTGCGACGGCGGCACCGACCACGATTGCCATTACGACGCTCGCGGCTTCCGGCAGGGCTGCGGTGCGTAGCAGCGGCGGCAGCATGATCACCGCGACCAGCGCCGCGACGAGCGCGCGATCGAGCGTGCGCTCGAACCGCGGTGAGATCCAGCGCGCGCCCCACAGCAGCGCGACCGCGAGTAGCGGTGGGAGCGCGATCAGCCCGAGCGTGAGCCCGGTGATCTCGGCGAAGCTCGCGTTTCGCGACACGAAGAACTCGCCGTGGCGCCCGAGCAGGTCGAAGATCGGCTGCGCGAACGCGAACGAACACAGGCCGACGAGGTGCAGACCGGACCTCCGTTCGCTTCGAGAGCCACCCGGTTCAGCAGCGCTGTTCAACGGAATGCTACTGCTGCTGTTGCTGTTGCGACTGCGGATCGTCATCGGTGAGTGAGGCGCTGGGAGTCTGCGGTGAGTGCGGTACCTCGGGGAAGACCGGAACGTCGAGTTCGCCGATCTCGTCCTGGAGGCCGAATGTCTGGCGTTCCTCCGATTGCCGGGTGCGGACGCTCGCGTGCAGGGTCTCGCCCGCCTTGCCGCGGTAGATGCCGCGGTTCGGTGGGACGTCGTCGTAGTCACGGCCGTGGGCGACGACGACGTAGCGCTCGTCCAGGATCTGGTCGTGGGTCGGATCGACCGCAAGCCAGCCCGCGGTCGGCGACCAGGCTTCGACCCAGGCGTGGCTCTGCGACGGTTCGTTCCCGCCGGATTCGACGTGTAGGTAGCCGCTCACGTAGCGGCTCGGAATTCCTCGCAATCGCAGCAGGCCGATCAGCACGTGTGCGAAATCCTGGCAGACGCCGGCTCCGGCCGCGAGCAGGTGGTCGGTGGTCGATCGGTAATCGCTGACCTCCGGGACGTAGTCGAAGCGCTGCAACACGAACGCGGACAAGCTCTTGATCTGTTCGCCGAGCGGCGCCTCGGTGGGGACTTTCGCTTCGCGGTGGAGCATCTCGAGTTCGAACGAGCGAATCACCGGCCCGCCGAAGGTCGTGAAGTCGAGCAGCGGGCCCGTGGCATCCGCGATCGGAAGTGTGTCGGTCGCGTCCGCGAGCGCCTGCCCGGACGGGTGGGTCTCTACCAGGGAACGTGTGGCCACCTCGATGCGGTCGTGGTAGTTCGGGATCCCGAAGTGATGTACGAAGTTCCCGTTCCAGTCGATGTAGCGCCAGATGGCGGTCGGTGGCCCGACCGCGAGGTAGAAAGACTGCAGAGTCTGGTGCGGTGTGCGCCGCGGCTCGACTCGGAGCTCGGTGTACGACTCGTTCACGAACGTGTCGTATTGGAAGGTCAATTGATGTTCGATTTCGAGCAGCATCATTACACCGAGAAGTATTGTCGCTCGACGGCTTCGTGAATCGCGCCGAGTTCGAGTGAGGTCTCGTCGCAGAAATCCACCAGGTCGGGTTTCGCGAGAATCCGGTCGTCTTCATAGGTCATCATCGCGACCAGTCGCCCCGCGATGCGCGCGGCTTTCGAGCGGTCACCGCCCGGAAGCTGCTCGAGGTAGGCCTTTACGCGTGTGAGCCCGCAGTGGATCGAGCGCGGCGTGTGTGGGTCGAAGAGCAGGAAGCGCACCACCTCGTCGGGATCGAGGCCGGCGCCGTGCACCCGGCGGAAGTTTTCGAGCGACCCGACCGAGCGCAGCAGGCAGCGCCAGCGGGCGTAGAAGACCGGCAGGTCGACGCTGCCGGCTTCGACGCGCAACAGCGGCAGCTTCGCCTTCAGCACCATCAGCGTACGCAAGGTGCGCTCGAGGGCTTCGCCGAACTTCATGAAGGTCCAGCCCTGGTCGCGGCTCAAGGTGTGCTCGATCGCGCCGAGTGTGGTGAGGATTGCGCGGTGGGTCTTTGCGACGATCTCTGCGCTGACTGCCGGGTCTTCGATGCCCTCGCGGCTGAGGGTCTCGAGCCCGCGGAAGGTCTCGTTCAGGTTCGCGAAGACTTCCTGGGTGAGCGCCTCGCGGATCGAGCGCGCGTTCTCTCGCGCCCGACCGAGCGAATGGCGCACCGACAGCGGATTCTGATCGTCGAGCAGCATTGCGTTCACGTAGGGGACGGCCAGTCCCTGCTCGGGTGAAAAGTCGATCGCTGGAATCTTCGAGCCGGGCAGCGAGCGCACCAGGTCGTCCCACTCCGCCTGTGCCAGGGCCTCGTCGAGACCGCCGAACTCGATTGCGAAGTCGCTCGTCACCGCGAGCAGGCGTGTGACGTTCTCGCCTCGCTCGAGGTAGCGCCCCATCCAATACAGCGAGCCACCGACGCGTGAGAGCATCATGTGGCGCGACTTCCGAGCACCCAGGTGTCCTTGCTGCCACCGCCCTGAGACGAGTTTACGACGTAGGAACCTTCGACGAGTGCCACACGCGTGAGGCCGCCGGGCAGCACCCGAATGCGGTCGCCATAGAGAATGAACGGCCGCAGATCGACTCGCCGTGGTCGCAGCTCCCGGTCGATGTAGGTCGGGTGACACGAGAGTTCGACCAGCGGCTGCCCGATGTAATTGCCCGGGTCGCTTTCCATCTTCTTGCGATATTCGCCGCGTTCCTCGCTGCTCGCGAACGGGCCGACCAGCATGCCGTAACCGCCCGCGTCACCGGTGGTCTTTACGACGAGCTTGTCGAGATTCTCGACCATGAATTTGAAGTCGTCGGGTCGGAAACCGAGGTAGGTCTGAACCTGCTCGATCAGGGCATCTTCGCCGAGGTAGTAGCGGATCAGGTCCGGCACGTAGGCGTACACGGCTTTGTTGTCCGCGATGCCGGCACCCGGTGCGTTGATGATCGAGACGTTTCCTTCACGGTAGGAGTTGATCAGTCCCGGAACACCGAGCTGGCTGTCGCGACGAAACGCGAGCGGGTCGAGGAATTCGTCGTCGATACGACGGTAGATCACGTCGACCGGCTGGTTTCCCTCGGTGGTGCGCATGTAGACGTGGTTGTTCTGGACCATCAGGTCGCGGCCCTCGACCAGCGGAATGCCCATTTCACGGGCGAGGAAGGAGTGCTCGAAGTACGCCGAATTGAACATCCCGGGCGACAGCAACACGCAGCGCGGCTTCGAGCCCCAGCGCGGAGCGGCGTTTCGAAGTGTCTCGAGCAGCATGCTCGGATAGCCCTCGATCGGCTGCACCGGATACTGCGCGAAGAGTTCGGGGAAGGAGCGCTGGAGCAGGCTGCGGTTCTCGAGTACGTACGAGACGCCGGAGGGAACCCGGCAGTTGTCCTCCAGCACCAGATAGCGCCCGGTCTCGTCGCGAATCAGGTCGGTCCCGACGACATGCGTAAAGATGTTCTTCTGCGGCAGGATGCCACGCAGCTCGCGACAGTATTCCGGGCGCCCGAGGATCAACTCGTACGGCAGGATGCCGTCCTTCAAGCATTTCTGGTCGGTGTAGACGTCGGACAAGAAGAGATTGAGTGCGGTGACGCGCTGGATCAGTCCTTCTTCGATGCGAAGCCACTCATCGTTCGGGATGATGCGCGGAACCAGGTCGAACGGCAGCACGCGCTCGGTGCCCTCGTCATCGCCGTAGACCGCGAAGGTAATGCCTTGATTGAGCAGGGACAGGTGTTGGAGCCGTTCGCGGCGCTTGATTTCATTCTCGCCAATCGAATCGAGCGTGGGGACGATGCGCTGGTAGTGCGGCCGCGGCGCACCCGTGCCGTCGAAGACCTCGTCGAAGCCGGCCTGGTGGGGGTTCCACTTCATCGTTGCATCACGGTCGAGATGGCCGCCTGTCCGTCGAGTCGTCGATTGCTTCGCAAGGGCGTGTAGTCTACACCCCGCCGCACAGGATAGGAAGCCAGTGCCGCGGCGGGCGTCTGCCGTGTGTGAAAACTTCCCCTACCCTCGCGGCCGCGCGGGTGATGCGTCGGAGGCTCATCGGTGGATTCGGACGTTCTGGTGTTGTGCCGTGGAACGATCGCGGCCGCGTCGTTTCGCGAGCGCGTGGCCGCCGCATCGGCGGCGGGCTACGGCGGGATCTCGTTGTTTGCGGTCGACTACCGGAGTGGCCGCGAAGACGGCTTGTCGGACGCCGACATGCGCAGCCTGCTCTCCGATCACGGCCTCGCCGTCGCCGAACTCGACCCGTTGATGCACTGGATCCCGGGCAGGCCGCAAGCCGAGCGCGGCGCGGCCGACGAGGCGGAGTTCTTCGCGATCGCGAACGCGATCGGCGCACGTTCGATCAACGCCGCGATCGGCGTTCCGGGCGTCGTCGCGACCGACCTCGTCGCGGAATCGTTCGCGGGTGTCTGCGACCGCGCGCGCGAGCACGGCCTGCTGGTTCACCTCGAGTTCCTGCCGTGGACCGCGATCGACGACCTGTACAAGGCGACCGAAGTCGTGCGGCTCGCGGGTCGCGAGAACGGAGGGGTGATGTTCGACACCTGGCACCACCTGCGCAGCGGCCTGCCCGACTCGGTCATCGACGAGATCCCCGCCGACTGCATCATCGCGATCCAGACCAACGATGCGCCGCGCGAGGCCGAGGACAATCTCGTGATCGAGACGCTGCACCGGCGCCTGCTGCCGGGAGAGGGCGACATCGACTTGCCGGGGATCTTCCGGCGGCTCTTTCGCGGCGGTTGCAACGCGCCGGTCGGGGTCGAGGTGTTCTCCGACGAACTCGCGAGACTGCCGTTCGACGAGGCGGCGCTGCGTGCCGCGGATGCGACCCGCCGCGTGCTCGTCCAGGCGCGCGGCTGAGCCTGAGCGCGAAGCGCGATTCGGCCGGCCGCTTCGATTCGACCGGATCAGCGCCGCCGGCGTCCCACCAGTGTCAGGCCCAGCAGGCCGCTGCCGAACAACAGCGCGGTGCTGGGTTCCGGCACCGTGCTGCCGGGCGAATCGCCGTGTCGGTGCTGGTGCAGCTTGCCGAAGAAATCCAACGGGAAGTGTGACAAGAACGGAAATTTGCCTTTCCAGGAGCCTGACTCCTCGCGCGACCGGTCGGATCTCGGCCACTCGAACGGCGTGTCGAAATGCCAGCGATAGTCCCTACGGCCGAACGACGATAGCGTGTGCCGGAGCGGAACCAGTTGGATGTCCGTGGCGACGAGTTCACCGAAATTCTGGAGGATCTGGCCGTTCCAGCGTTCGTGGTCGATAACCGGAATCTTGCCACTGGTCATGACCAACGCCGATGCCGAGCCTGCTGCGAGCAGGGCGATGCTGAAGATGAATCCGACGAGTAACCGCTGCATCCACTGATCTCCTGGAATCGAGCCTCGACGCTGCGGGGCGTGTTCCGTCCGAGTCGCATCGCCACCCCGAATTGGGGGCGCGGAATCGGTGATTCACAAGGGAGTGGTGAGCGGGTGGCTGATGTGTCAGTGGTGATTTAAAAACGACGGAGAGGCGCCAATAGGGGCGGATTCGGGGTAAAACACCCCCGTCGCTCCACGGCGTCGAAACGCGAGGCGCAGCGCTCGTCGTCCGGGCGGACTCCCGGTTCGGTCGGCAGCGCGGGAAGCTCGAACCGGTCGGATCGCGCGGCCCGGCCGGCCGCGCGGCGTCGCTACTTCGCGCCCGGGTAGATCGAATAGCGGCCCGTGACGCGCGCAGTCGCGAGCACGTGGCCCTCGATGGCGCCCTTTACATCGGCGGCCGTGAACTCGCCCTCCACCGGGCAACGCGGGAGATCCGTGGCGTAGAGG
>JAFDEI010000082.1 GCA_019310425.1 Deltaproteobacteria bacterium
ATCATCGGTCGTGCCATCGCCGAGCTGGCCATATTCGTTCGCCCCCCAACAGTGGAGCACGCCCTCGACCAACGCGCAGGTGTGGTTGGTGCCAGCGACCAGCGCGGTCGCTTCGCCCGGGAGGCCCGCGACCAGCGCCGGGGTGTGGCGAGACACATTCGAACCATCGCCGAGCTGCCCGCGGCTATTGCCTCCCCAGCATTGCACGGCCCCCTCCACGAGCGCACAGCTGTGCGAATGACCGAGCGCGAGCGCCTGGACGTCTTCCCCGAGCCCTACGACCCTCACAGGGCCACGCTTGCACTTCTTCGCCGGGTTCCGCCTCTTACAGGTCTGGGATCCGACCTGCCCCTCACCGTTGCGCCCCCAGCACCACACACCGTCTTCAGTGAACACGCAGGTGTGTTTGCTGCCCGCCGAAATTCCGAGCGCGGTGTCGGGTGCGCCTTCGACGTGCAGCGGGTGCGTGATCACGTACGGTCGCAGCGGTCCCGATTGTCGCCAGTCATTGCTGCCCCAGCAGTACACACGACCCTCGAGCAACACACAGGTATGAAACCGACCGGCCGCCACCGCATCAACACCGCTGCCGGCGGGAAACACTTCGGCCGGAAACGGGCTCCGGCTCGGCAAGATGCCGTCTCCGAGCTGGCCGGCCGCACCCGCACCCCAGCATTGGAGGCCGCCCGCTATCACCGCGCACACATGAGACAACGTCGCGAAGCTCGAGCCGCCACCGGCCGCGATCGCGGTGAGACTCTGCGCGGGGGCGAGTCGAGCGAGCGCCGCATCGGCATTCGACGCACCGCCGACGAATGGCTTCGGAAAGTCGTCGAAGCAGCCGGTCGCGACCGTGGCCAACACTCCGCAGCACACCGCGCGCAGCCGCAACACGCTCGAGAGGCGAGACCGAATGGGCTTCATTCGGAATCGTCCGCCTCCAGGTAACCCAGCGACCGCAGGTGATCGAGCAAAGACTCCTCGGCACCTGACGGCGCATCTCCGAGCCGCTCGATCGGGTGCGTGTCATGGCTGGCGACACGCGCAATCTGCGATGCGTCGACCGCGAGAAAAGACGCGGGCCGGCCCTGCATGTCGTCACCGACCGGGAGTCCGAGCCACGCGAGAATCGTCGGCGTCACGTCATTGACCGACACCGGTCGCTTGTCCTTCGGCGGGACAATGTCCGGACCGCTCGCGAAGATCACGCCGTTCAGCGCATTCACGGTCTTGTGATCGCCGGTCAGGAAGATCATGCTGGATCCCGCCTCGAAACCGTGGTCGGAAACCACCATTACGAGATCTTCCGGGCCGAATGACTTCGACAGTTCGCCGATCAGCGCGTCGGTGAACGCGTAGTACCGCCGCAGCGCCGCCGCCGAGGCATCGCGTTCCGCGGGCGTAAACGGTCCCTCGGAACCGTCCGCGGGAGGCTCGAGCGCACCCCAGAGGCGGTGCGACACGCGGTCGATCCCGGGCAGGAAGACCATCAGCAGGTCGGGCCGGAGTTCGCGGTCGACCTCGAGAGCGATCCGTGTCACACGCTCGTCGTTGCGATAGCGCTCGGACATACGCTCGGGCAGCACCCACTCCGGAAAGCTGGAAGCATCGCTGAAGGGATCGGGCACGTCGGTAACCGGCTGAATGACCTCCGCCAACGCCAGCAAACGCTTCTCCCAGTCATCGGGGTACACGATCGGTCCGGTCGCGGTTCCGCTGGCGCCCGTGAGGTTTCGCCGACCCTGCACCTCACCCGCCAGCATATGGTCGGACACCATCACCCCGTTCACGGTTTCGACAGGATAGGTGGTCCACCAGTTGACGACCGCCACGCGCTTGCCCGCATCGGAGACGATATTCCAGAGCGCGTGCCCATTGCGGTCGGAGCTCAGAAACAGGCGCAGACCGCCGTCCCCATCGTCCTTGGCGAAACTCAGGATTCCATGGCGCTTCGGCAGCTTGCCGGTCGCGATGGAGGTCCAGATGCGCGGCGAACTGATCGGCACATGTGATCGCAACGGGCCATAGACGCCCTGATGCGCGATCGCTGCTAGATTTGGAAGTTCGCCCTTGCGCAACATCGGGCGCGCGACCTTCAGCGAGGCACCGTCGATTCCGATCAGCAGAACGCGTCCGCGCGGCTCTGACCCGCCGCCACACGCCATCGCCAGGACCGCCACGAGAATGCAACTCGCCAGCCGTTCGTGGGGTCTCAGCATTCGCACCGCAGCACCTTCGTCCTAGGAGAGCAGTGACTAGGATAGACTCCTGTGGACGATCCGGAGACCCCATACCGCTGCTCGTTTCACGAAACGGGCCTTCTCCTGGGCCAGAACTGTTGAAACCGCATACGAAGAAACTTACAGCCCTGCGAAAACCCGTGGCAGCGCCGTTGATCTGGGGGCTCGTCGGCGCCGCGGCCGGCGCCGCGGTCGCCCCGCTCGACCCGAACTTGCTCGAAGAAGGCATCGTCGTCCACACCGCGCAACGGATGCTCGAGGGCGAACGCCTCTACCGCGGTGTCGTCAGCCACACCGGCCCATTGCCGTACGAATTCCTCGCGCTGCTGTTCCAGATCTTCGGAGCGAAGATCGCGGTCGCGCGCGCGGCGGTCGTGCTGCTTCAAGCGGTCGCCACCGGCACCGTGTTCGCGACCGCGCGACGGGCGGGGCTCGGCGGGCTCGCACACGCCGCCGCGGCCGCAGTCGCGTGCGCGCCGGCGCTGCTGATCCCGCTCTTCTCGATCTACTATTACACCACCATCGCGTTCTACCTCGGCCTGGTCGCGGTCTACGCGGGTCTGCGCGCGAGGAGTTCCAACGGCTGGGCGATCACGGCAGGCACACTCGTGGCTGCGATCGCGCTCTGCAAGCAGAATACCGGCGTTCAGTTCGCAATCTTCTTCATCCCAGCGGTCGCGCTGTGCGCGGAGCCCGGAACACGACTGAGGCGCTGCGGCGCAGTCATACTTGGTGGCGCAACCGTCGCGCTCGCGACACTCGCCCTCTTCGCTTCGCGCGGCGACCTCGAGCAGCTCTTCTTTGCGCAGATCCAGATGCCCTTCGCGATGGCCTCGGCGTCGACCTTCCGGACCCCGTACATCAATTTCTGGCCGCCGGGCCGACTCGACCCCGTGATCCGCGAGAGTTGGGCGATGTACCTGCCGAGCCTCTATCACATACGATATGGGCTCTTCGTCGAGATCGGCCGTGGCATCGTCGTCCTCACGCAGCTCCTCTACGCACTGCCATTCATTGCGCTCGCCGCCACCGGGGTCCGTGCTTTGCTCGGACGGATCCACGCGGCGGCGTGGATCCACGCGGCGTTCCTTGCGGCGATGACCGCCGGACTCTACCCGCGCGCGGACTGGGGTCACCTGGTCGTCGCCCTGCCCCCGGCGCTGGTCCAGATCCTGCTGCTGTTCGGCAGCTCCGCAGACGCCGATGCGCGTTCGAATATCGCGCACCGCGCGGTCGGCGGAGCACTCACCGGCGTGCTCGCGATCGGCGGCGCAGGCGTCACGGTCTGGCTGCATGGGGTCGCGGGCCCCGCAGCATTCGGCCCGCACGTTCCGCTGAAGCCGGTGTCGCGCGCCTACCGCGGCCCCGCCCTCCCTCGAGTAATCTCCTACATCCGCAATCGCGTACATCCGGGTGAAGTGATCTTTGTTCCGCGTCAGGAGCCGCTGATCTACTTCGCAACCGGAACCCGCAACCCGACGCCGTTCGAGGGGGTGCTGCCGGGGCTACGTGATTGGGAGGAACCCATCATTCTCGAAGCGCTCGAGTCCGTGCGCTTCGTGGTGATGAGCGACATCGACCAGCCGATCTACACCTATTACAGCGACGAGCTACCCGCGGTCTGGAACTATCTGGAGCGGCACTTCCGCGTGCCGCTCGGTTACCCAATGGACGACTACAACTGGATCATGGTGCTCGCGCGCGGTCCCGATCGCGGCGCAACCGCGATCGACCTCGTCGCCGAGCGCAGTCGCGCGAAGCAGTGGCTGCGTGACGAGTCGGGCCAGGTCGCCATCGCGTCCACGACCCCGCAGCGGCTCGCATCCAAGCTGCTGAAGCGACCGCTTCCGATCGCGCTCGGAGCGCGCGGCGGCGGTATCGACTTCGAGGTCGACATCCCGGCGAACGCGGTCTTCCAGGCTGGGGTCGGCTATCGCGGCCTGGTCTCGGTCGACCACCAGTACATTCATCCGCCGGGCACGACCCTCGAAGTCTCGATCCGCAGCGACGATGACTTCGAACCGTTGGCATCGATCCGGATCGACGACCGCCTGCGCGCGGGTCGCAGCTGGACGCCCCTCGAGGCCGACCTCAGCGAGTTCGCGGGCCGACGTGTCACACTCAGGCTCGAGGTGAAGGCCGAGATCCCGCTGGCGCCCGGCGACCTGAGCTGGTTCGGAAGCCCACGTATCGCCTTCGAGCCCGAATCGCCGCAGTCGGCCCCAAAGAGGAGGTCGCGCTGAGCATGTTCCAGTCGCGAATCACCGTCATCGGGTTCTCGATCGTGGCGCTGCTGATCGGGGTCACCCTCGGCAGCCGTCTTCGCATGGCTCCACCCGAACCGCCGCCCGCTGCGCCCGCTCGCGAAGCCGATCAGGTCGCAGAGCTGACTCGAGAGCTCGACCGCGAACGCGGCCTGCGCGGTGCGCTCGAACTCGAGCTTTCATTGCTGCGCCGCGAGATCGTAGCGAGCCCGGACACGCCGACGGACGCATCCACGTCATCGGAAGGCACCGAGACCATCAAGGGCGCGAACGAAATCAGCGAGACGCCCGACGAGAAATCGGCACGCAATGAGTGGTTCGACGCGAGCAAGCTGACCGAAGCAGGAATGGACGAGCGACGCGCGGAGTGGCTTCGCGAACACTTCGAATCGCTTCAGATGGAAGAGCTCTACCTGCGCAATCAGGCGAAGCGCGAGCGCTGGATAAACAAGCCGCGCTATGCACGCGAGCTTCGCGCGCTACGCGAAGAGACCCGCGCGGCGATGGGAGACGAAGAATACGACTCCATGCTGTACGCATCCGGGCGGCACAACCGCGTGCTGCTCAGCAGCGTGCTGCCGAACTCACCGGCTGCGACTGCGGGCATTCAGGCCGGCGACGTGCTGCTGCGATATGGCGATCGCCGGATCTACGACCTACGCGACCTGCTCGCGGAGACTGCGGCCGGTGAGTTCGGAGAATCCGCGTCGATCGAGGTCGAACGCGATGGTGAAAGGTTGCGACTCTACGTCGCGCGCGGCCCACTCGGCGCTCGAATCCAGCCGCTGCGTCGCGCGCCGTTCATCGGGCCTTGACGAAATGGCCATAACTCGCTGAAAAGAGTACGCTATTTCGATTCACAGGAGTGTGGATGGAACGCTGCATCGCCGTGATCCCGACCTTCAATGAGGCCGAGAACCTACCGTTGCTGGTGCCTCGGGTGCTCGCCCAGGGGCCGCAGGTAGAGCTGCTGATCGTTGATGACGCCTCGCCCGACGGCACCGGCAAGATCGCCGATGAAATTGCCGAGTCGAATCCGCGCGTCCACGTGCTGCACCGAGCCGCCAAAGAAGGGCTCGGCCCGGCCTACCGCGCGGGACTCGCGCGGGCGCTGGAACTCGGCGCGGACGTGATCGTACAGATGGACGCCGACTTCTCGCATCCACCTGAAACACTGCCGCAGATGTTCCGCGAACTCGAGGAATATGACGTCGTGATGGGCTCCCGCTACGTGAACGGCATCACGGTCGTCAACTGGCCGATCGAGCGAATTCTGCTCAGCTACTTCGGCAACTGGTACGTGCGCAAGGTGACGGGGCTGCCGATCACCGATGTCACGGGTGGATTCCGCTGCATGCGCCGCAACACGCTCGAGAGGATCGCCAACTACCGGCTGTCGAAAAGCGGTGCGAAGATCAAGGAGATCGAATTCTTCTTCCTCGATCGTACTCGCGGAACGTCGAAGCTCACCATGCAGACCGGATTCGAGACCCTGTGGCTCGCGTGGTGGCTGCGGATCGCCGACTTTCTGGGTCGACTCTGAGCCATGTCCCCGGCGCCGCGAGTCCTGGTCCTCAACGAGCGCGACCTCGAACACCCGAATGCCGGCGGCGCGGAAGTGCATGTCAGCGAGGTCTTCGAGCGGTTGGCCGCCCGCGGGTTCGACATCACGCTGGCCTCGACCTCGTTTCCCGGTAGTGCTGACGACAGCGAGCGGGGCGGCATGCGGATCCGGCGCTTCGGCCGAATCCGATTCTACTATTCGCGGGTGGTCTGGCACTGCGCGAGAGAGACGCGGCGCGGGCGTTACGATGTCGTCGTCGACTGCATGAACAAGCTGCCGTTCCAGTCGCCGCTCTACTCCACGGCGCCGGTGCTCGCCATCGCACACCACCTGTTCGGCAAGTCCGCGTTCCTCCAGGTCTCATGGCCGGTCGCAATGACCGTCTACGCGATGGAGCAGATGATTCCGCGGATCTATCGCAACGTCCCGTTCGTCGCGATCTCGGAGAGCACCCGGACAGACCTGATCGCCCGCGGAATCGCGCGCAATCACATCGAGGTCCACCATTGTGGAATCCGACGGCCGACCTACCGCCCCGCAGCCGGCAGCGTGCGCGGCACCCGCATCGCCTACGTCGGTCGACTCGCCCGCTACAAGCAGATCGACGTGTTGTTGCGCGTGGCGGCGAAGCTCGTCGCACGCTTTCCCGAACTCCAGCTCGACATCATCGGCAAAGGAGCGGACAGCGAGTATCTCGAGGGCGTCGCCCGCGACGAGGGCATCGGCGACCGTACCCACTTTCACGGCTTCGTCGACGACGACGAACGTGACCGCCTGATCGCGACGGCACGTGTATGCGTCTGCCCCTCGACGAAGGAGGGCTGGGGCCTGACCGTGATCGAATCCAATGCCCTCGGCACGCCGGTCGTCGCGACCGACGCGCCGGGCCTGCGAGACTCGGTCGAGAACGATCGGACGGGATTCCTCGTACCCGACCGTGACGTCGACGCGTTCGCGGACCGGATCGGCCGGCTACTCGCCGACGATGCCCTGTGGCAACGCATGTCGGACGCCGCACTCGAGTGGTCGCAGCGCTTCGACTGGGATGTTGCGGCGGAGCAAATGGGCCGATCGCTCGAAGCGGCTCGGAGCAGGCGTTGAAATCACTGTTCTCTGGTCGGCAGGGTGCCATCGCGCTCGCGCTCGCACTTACGGCCATCGCAATCCGCCTCTGGAACGTGCTCCACTATCCACCCGATTGGGGCTTCGACTCCGCTGCGAACTGGCGATACATCTACAGGATGGCGCATGACTGGGCCCTCCCGAACCCGAGCGCAGGCTGGTCGACCGCTGACCCACCGCTGTTCTTCGCCACCACAGCCGCGCTCATGGATGCGTCGAATTTCACGATCCTGCTGGTGCCGATGTTCAACACCGCGGCCGGGCTCGGCCTCGTCGCATTGGCGATCCAGCTGGTGCGCGAACTCGACCCCGAACGGCCCCGGCGCGCACTGCTGGCCGGGGGGCTACTGCTGTTTCTGCCTGCCCACATCTACATGAGCGCGATGGTGAGTGAAGAAATGCTGGTCGCACTCTTCACCTCCCTCTGTGCGTTCCTGCTCGCCCGGCACGCGGCGAGACGAGCGATTGCGCCGAGCGAAGCCGACGGCCTGGGAAACGCCGCTGCCGTCGGAGTGGCGGCCGGTCTCGCACTGCTCTCGAAGCTTACGGGCGTGCTGGCCATTGCGACCGCCGGTGCAACCTACGCGCTCGGCGGACTGCGGCTGCGTGCCTGGCGCCCGGCCTTCGCGCGCATCCTCGTGGCCGCGCTGCTCACGATGCTCGTCGGCGGCTGGTATTTCGCGCGCAACCGCGCGCTCTATGGCTACTTTCAGCCGTTCGGCCTGCCCGCCCATCAGGTGATGTTCGAGATGCCGCCCGGCGAACGTGCGTTGCTCGACTACGTCCGGATTCCACTCGCGACCTGGACCGACCCCCAGTTGCTGCACCCGGACCTGCTGCACTCCGTCTGGGGCAGCACATTTGCCACGATCTGGTTCGACGGACACCGCTTCTTCCTTCCCCGAGATTCCGCCCGCGTGCGCGCTCTCGGGGGGGTCACGCTGCTCTTTGCACTGCTGCCGACATTTGCATTCGGAGTCGGACTCATCGGCGGCATGAGGCGCGCGCGCGCATCGCCCGACTCCTCCGACGCCCCGCTATTGCTGCTGGTCGCGCTCACACTGGCCGGTTACGCGGTCTACACCTGGCAGAATCCGTGGTTCGCTGTGATCAAGGGCACCTCACTACTCGGCCTGTCTCTGCCCTTCGCCTATTATGCGAGCGACGCCCTCGATCACTGGACGGGCAAGGGGCGGCGCTCGGCTCCATTCATCTGGGTGATCATGGCCGGACTGGCGGTGACGGTAATCCTCTCCAGTACCTTCAACCTGGCCTTCGAAAAGACCGAAGTATCGGGTCTACAGTGGCAGGAGTCGAAAGAACGATGAGTCGCCGAAAAATGCTGGTCCAGCGGGTACTACCGGTCGTGGTCAGCCTCGGCGTGCTTGCCTTCCTGTTCCAGTCCGTCGATTTCGACCGCGTCGTCTCGGCGCTCAACTGGCAGGTCGTAGGCTACCTGGTACCCGCGCTGCTCGTCTACGGGGTCTTCACGCTGGTCCTCGAAGCCGCGTCGATCACGATGCTCATGACCCCGAAGCCGGAAGACTTCGGGCTGTGGACGGCCGCCCGGATCAAATGCGCGAGCTACCTGATCGGCATCGTCAATTTTGCATTGGGTGCGGGAGCACTCACGATCCTGCTGCGGCGCCGCGCGAGTCTCAACCTGGCCCAGTCGGCCAGCGTGGTCATCACCATCACGTCCGTCGACCTCATGATCCTGATGATGATGGCCGCGGGCGGAGCTCTCTCTGGCGCAGGTCCGACCGGCATGAACGCGGGGCTCTTCGTGATGCTCGTGATCGCCTTCGTGGTCGGCATGGTGGTACTGCGGATGCCCGCGAACCTCGGGCCGATCGAGCGGCTGCGGTCGCTCACGATCTTCCAAGCCCTACGGACCACGCCCTTGCCGCTGCTCGGACAGTTGGCCGTGCTTCGCCTGCTCTTTACGAGTTCCTTCATCGCACTCGGTGGTGCCGCGTTCGCGGGCTTCGACATCGCGGTTCCACTCTCCGACCTCACGGTCGGCATGGTGTTCGTCGGTGTCGTGAGCGCGCTGCCGATCGCGATCGCAGGCCTCGGCACGGGCCAGGTCGCCGTCGTCGCAGTCTTCGGTCATCTCGCCGACCGCGAGACGCTACTCGCGCTGTCATTGGTTCTCACCGCCGGGATGCTCGCTCTACGCGCGGGCATGGGGCTCGTGATGGCGCGTGAATACACGCGCGAGGCGCTCGAGGAATCACGAGCCACCGAAGCATGAAGGACGTGGGCTTCACCGGCGAGCGTCTCCACGCGGGCGACGAACGCTTCTCGCTGGACATCGCGCGCCACAGGGCGGCGTACGAAATTGCGCGGAGCCAAGCCGGGGAAGGGAACGTAATCGACGTCGGCTGCGGCTCCGGCTACGGCACCGCGATGCTCGCGAAATCCGCCGGACAGGTCTTCGGCATCGATCGCGTGCTTCCCGATCGCAACCAGCGCGGGTGCGGTGCCTGCTTCGTCGTCGGCGACCTGCGCGCATTGCCATTGCAACCAGGGCACTTCGACCTGGTCGTGAGCTTCCAGGTAATCGAGCACCTGCACGACCCGACCTTCTACATCGATGCAATCGCCGGCCTGTGCAGCCCCGACGGACTCGTGCTCGTCACGACACCGAACATCCTCACATCGGACGGCGTCAACCCGTATCACGTCCGTGAGTACACTGCCGACGAGCTCGCGGAGACTCTCGGCGAGCGTTTCGATCAGGTCGAGGTACGAGGCTTCCGCGCATCCGAGCGCGCGCGGCGTGTGCTCGAGCAACGCTCGCGACGGATCCGGCGCGTGATGCGACTCGATCCGCTCCGATTGCGCGATCGGATGCCGCGTCCACTCGTCGAATGGCTGTTCGCGCAGTTCGCTTTGCTCGTGCGTCGTCCGAGTCCGACTACGAGCAGTGACGAACCGGAGATGAGCTGGCGCGATTTCCCGGCCGGCGAAGCGACGGACGATTGCCTGGATCTGCTCGCAATGTGTCGAAAACCCCGCTGAGGCCGCGATGGAAAAGCGCTTCGCTGAAATCGACGCGCTAAAATCCATCGGAATCCTGACGGTGGTTCTGATCCACAGCGTCCGCGCACCATTCGACCCGGGTATCTCGACCTTCGAGATCTGGCTTGGCCACCTGACGCGATTCGCGGTCCCCGCGTTCCTGATTTCGTCGGGCTTCCTCTATGCAGGTGTGCCGGCCACTGCCACGCGCACCTTCCGGCGCTTGCGGCGGATCGGCATCCCGTACTTCGCGGCATCACTGCTCGGCCAGGCATTCTGGGCGGCGCGCGGCGAGCAGACCGAGACCGGGCACTGGCCGAGCGACTTGCTGTTCGGCAGTTCCATGGGCCCCTACTACTACGTCTTCGTGATCTTCGGGCTCGTGCTCGTGACTCCTCTGTTCGCGAGGCTCGGGCGGCGCGCACAGGTCGGCGTGCTATGCGTGCTCGTCGCCTTGCAGTGGTGGGTCGACGCTGCGAGCGGAATGCTGACCTCATTCTTCTGGCATCTCCGAAACCCGCTGCTGTGGTGGGCGTACTTCGCGACGGGGTGGATGCTCCGGCCCGCGTACGACCCGCTCCGGCGCTTTCTCCGATCGCGGCGGACCTTCGCACTCGCGGTGTGCGTTGCCGCAGTCGCGCTGCTCTCGGCCTTGTCCGGTCTGGCCGAGCCGCGACTGCTCGTGCGCACAGCCGCCTGGTTGAACATCTACGCGATCTGCACACTGATCTTCGTCACCGCGTGTGGAAGCGAGCGCGTCCCGAGCGCACTGCGTGCTCTCAGCGACGCCAGCTACCCCATCTACCTGCTGCACATGTTCTTCGTTCTGGCCGCAAGCGGGCTGTTCACGTTGCCAGCCCGGAGCTTCGCGCCGCTCCCGACCTTGCTGGCCTGGGCGGCTGGCATCCTCGGGTCGATCTCGATCATCGCTGCGCTGAAGGCGGTGTTGGGCGACCGTTCGAAGGACTGGATCGGTGCCTGAGCCCCTCGCGAACACTCCGACTACACCGTCCACCAACTCGCGATTCGTGCGCTGGTCCCCGTTCATCGTCGCAATCGTCACAGCGCTGGTGCAATGGCCTTTCTTCGACCGGACCTTGAGCGTGATGGACGAAGGACACATCCTGATGTTCGCCGACATCGTCGCCAACGGTGGCGAACTCTACCGTGACGCCACATTGCTGCCGCTTCCGGGCTCGTTCTACCTTCTCTCGCTCGCGTTCGAGATCTTCGGACCCTCGATCCTGATCGCCCGCTGGATCGCATTGATCGAGTTTGCGTTGCTGTGCTCGATCAGCTTCGCAGTGGTACGCCGCCTGGCATCACCGGGCTTCGCGTGGGGCGCCGTACTCGGGATGTTCGTGTACCGCGTCTGGGTATTCCCGCACTGGCACATGTACAGCTACTCGACGATGTCGTTGTTGCTGCTGGCGAGCGGGCTCTTCGCAATGCTCCGCTACCTCGAGTCGGCGAATTTCCGCTGGCTCGCTGCCGCTGGCGCCGCAGGCGGATTCGCGGTGCTGTGCAAGCAGGACTACGGCGTAGCAGGGCTCATCGCGATGAACGCCGTGCTGATCGCGGAGCGTTTCTCGCTTCCCAGCGCGCAGCGCGCAGGAACTCTCCGACGTGCCATCTGGTACAACGCTCCTGCGGTCGCGATCGGGGCTGCGACCGCACTCCACTTCCTGCGGCAGGGCCTGTTCACTGAGATGCTGACGCAGACGCTCCTCAACCACCTGGTCGGAATCGCGAGCTTCGAATACTCATCGCTACCACCGATCTTCCCGCTCTTCGAACAGGACGCCCTGCTGCGAGGTGCATACGGAATCGGTGCCTACGTGCCCGGCATCCTGTTCATGGTCGACTGGAACCGGCTCACCGCGAGTGCGTTCTACAACCACACCTTCCTCTGGGACATCGCGATAAAGGGATTCTTCTACGCCCCATACGCGATCGTCGCTATCGGAGGCGCCAGGCTGTGGGTGCTCCGCGCCCGCTTCCGCAGCCCCAACAGCCGCCTGGCGGCGCTCCAAGAGTTTTCCCTCTACGCGCTGGCTGCCATTCTGATCGCGATCCTCAACAAGCCCGTCGACTTCGTCCACGTCGCGGTGCTCTATTGGCCGCTGCTGTGGTTGCTGGTCGTCTACGCTCACGCGCTGGTCGCGGAGCGGCCACGACTCGCATGGGGCATGGGCGTAATCGCCGCCATTCCGGTTTTGCTGCTGGCGAGCTACTCGGCCTGGATGATGGGAGAGCTCGTCGCAATGAACTCAGCACTGCTGCGCGGTGAGCGTGCCGGTGTGTGGGTGCTCCCCAACGAAGAAAAAGTCATCGGAGAAGCCGTTGATTACCTCGAGACGCGAACCTCCGCTGAGCAACCGGTTGCGGTGTTGCCGTATTACCCCCTGGTGTCCTTCCTCGCCGATCGCCGCGCGCCGCATCGCGCCACCTACACCCTATGGCCGATCGAATACATTCCGAATCGCGAGCAACAGATCATCGACGCGATCGAGGCCAGCGACACCCGCCACATGATCTACCACTTCACGCAGTTTGCACAGTTTCCGCGCATGCACGAGTACGCACCGAGGCTGTTCGCCTACCTGGTCGATGCATGGGAAATCGACCGCGTAATGAGCGCCCCCGGCTGGGGCATGATGGTCGCAGGCCTCGAACGGAGCGATGGGCCGCCCGGCGGACGGCCGATAATCGATGCCGACGGCAAGAACGTCGCAATAGCGATCGAACTCGCCGATGGCACGCGCCGGCCCGTCCCCGACGAGCGCCACAGCGAGGTTCTGGTGCTCGCCAAATGGCCTTTCCGTCCGGCCGCCGCACTGCGGCCGCTCACCGGTGGACGCCGCAGCGTAATGTCGATTCCACTCGAGGTTCCGACCCGTGGCCGCCTCGAGACGGCGGTCGCGGTGCACCCGGATCGCTGGTTCAAGTTCCCGCCGGCGCGCGTGACCTTCGAGATCTGGGCGGTCGATGGGGGTGAGCGTTCGTTGCTCGCGACACGCACCATCAACCCCCAGGGCAACCACTCCGACCGGCGCTGGTTCGAGATCGCGGTGCCGCTCGATGCCTGGGCTGGCAGGCGAATCGAGCTCGAGTTCACGACCGGGACCGACCGGTCCCACGCCGAGGTTCCAGAAATGGGAGGCTGGGCGATTCCGCGACTCATCAGCGAGCCGTGAGGGCCCCGAGAGACGGGGCGTCCGCTCGCTGCGGCTTCCGAGCCACGATGCGCTGATTCGAGGTCTGCAAACCGAGCTTCGAGCGCAGCGAATCCACGACCACGAAGACGCCAAGCAGCAGCGGGTTCTTGAAGTGGAAGAAGCGCACGAAGAAATCCGGATAGCCACGCTCCAGGAAATAGTTGTGGAGTGAGATCGTCCAGGCCGAAGTGCTGATCAGATATTCACACCGCTCGATTTCGAAGCCACGCTCCTCCAGCAGACGGCGGACCGCGTCGCTGGAGAACAAGTTCCAGTGCCGCGGGAAGTGGTAGTGGCCCCACCAACGCATACGGAAGAGCCGGTAGTCGATCCCGGCGAGATTCGGCGTCTCGATGATGAAACACCCTCCCGGCCTCAGCAGGCGGAAGACCCGTTCGCAGATCCGCCCCGGGTCGTCCACGTGTTCGATCAACTGCAGCATGATCACGCTGTCGAAGGTCGCGTCTCCATCGCGGAAATCCTCGATCCTCGTCACATGGGTCTCGAAGCCGCGCTCGGCACACTCGGCCGCAGCGGCAGCGTCGAAGTCGGTGCCGACCAGCGTCCACCCGTCCGAGCCGAAATCGCGCAGCAATTCGAGGAAGCGGCCGTTGCCGCATCCGACATCGAGCAGGCGCCGCGGTCCCTCCCCTATCAGTTCGCGATAGAGCCGGACCTTTCCGCCTTCCCAGCGACGGCGCAGCCGAGACACCAATCCGTCAGAATCGCTCTCGTAGGCGTAGTAGTTTTCGGGATAGATCACGCCGAGATCGTCGCTCTTTGGCCGCGGATTCAGATAGAGATGATCGCAGACTCGGCAACGAACGAAGCGAAACTCGTTCGCGACGGTCGAGTACTCGAAGTCTCTGCCGGTAGCCTCTTCGCTGAAGTCGTCGGCCCCGCAGAGGCCGCAGCCGACCTCAACCAGTGAGAGTATCCGGCCGGGTGGCCTCGTGTTCTTCGGGGCGGGCGAAGGTGAGTCGGGGTTCGATCGGGACTCCATGCTCCCTCAGATAGTCGTGCTTTCGCACGAAGGTAGCCCGGTAACGGTGCCACGGAATCGACGGCCACAAGTGGTGGATCGCGTGGTAGTTGTGGCCGAGCAGGGCGAACGTCAACCACGGGGCATCGATGATGCGAGTCCCGCGAAACCGGTGCGGCGGCAGCCCGACGTGCGGCAGGTAATTGATGTACCAGTCCATCACGAGCTTGCCGATAACGACCGGCACGAACCAGAGCGCCACCAGCCCCCAGAAGACGCCCAGCCACCATGCAAAGGCGTAGATGCCCACGACGACGACGACCGCGACTCGATCGGTGAGATGTTGTCCGGGGCTGCGCGGATCGTCGCACATTCGCGCACGTGCGAACTTGAGAACACGCGGATAGCGCAATGGCAGCGCCCAGAACGAGCCGTCCGTGTAGATGTAGTTCGGGTCCGAGCGTTGGTTGAGCAACGCATGGTGCTGGAGGTGAAACCACTTCTCGACGTAGAACGGTGCCATGTAGGGAAACACGCCGAGGATGCCGGCGGCGGCGTTCACGAATCGATATCGCGAAATATTGTTATGGACGGCCTCGTGCCAGATCGTGAACGCGAAGTGGATCGCGATTGTCGAAATCACGACGTGGATGAGCAGTGGAAGCGGCGCGAGCAGGTAGAGCGCGATATTGCCGATCAACGCGAGGTACATCGACGCGAGCAGCGCCAGGGTTGCCCAGTCGGTCTTGCGGTGGCTCACCAAAGCCTTCTCCCGGTCCGGCGGCTGGCTCCTCAGCACGGTCCGGCTTCGCCGGACCTGAGCCCGCTTCGCTCGCCCAACCCGCTCCCGACCTCACCACGGTCCACCCAGCAGGGTGATAAATTACACGATTTCAGTAAGTTACGTCAATTCTCACGACTCCCCCGGAACGCTGCAGCGGCGCACCACAGGATGCAACGTGAACCCCATACGGAATCACTCGCCTCGCGTACGCACGCCCCGTGAATCGGGGCCACGCGAGCGAAGCGCATCCCCCCCCGTCAATCCCCTGCTCCACCGCCTCGCACCGTTCGCCGTCGGCGCAGTCGCACTGGTGTACCAGCTACCGTTCTTCGACCGCTGGTTCAGCGTGATGGACGAGGGACACATGCTCCAGTTCGCGGACCTGATCGCGAGCGGCGGCATGATCTACCGCGACGCCACCAGCTACCCACTGCCGGGGGCGTTCTACCTGCTGGCGCTCGTGTTTCGCTGGTTCGAACCATCGATCCTGCTGTCGCGGTGGGTCGTTGCAATCGAGTTCGCCTTGTTCGTGCCGCTCGTCTTCCTGGTCATTCGGCGCCTGCTCCCGCTCGGCTGGTCGCTGCTCGCGGTCGGCGTACTGCTGTTATATCGGGCCTGGGCATTCCCCCACTGGCAGATGTACAGCTACTCGACGACCGCAATGCTCGTACTTGCCGCGTCGTGGGTCGCGCTCGTCCAGTTCCTCGCGAGCGAGGACAGACGTTGGCTCGCACTTTCTGGACTGCTTTTCGGCCTCGGTGTCTTCTGCAAGCAGGACTATGGCGCCGCGATGTTGCTGGCCACGATCGGGACGCTCGTCATCTACGCCCACACAGGGCCAGCTGCCACGCGAAAGCCCCTGCTGCAGCTGTTCGCGACCTTCCTCCTCCCTGGCGCCATCGTCGGTGCGGGTGCCGGCCTCCATTTCTGGCTGCAGGGCCAACTGGCGTTCGTCATCCAGCTGACGGTCTTGAATCATTTCGTCGGTCTCGCGAGCTACGACTACCAGTCGTTTCCTTCGTTGCTGCCGCTGTTCCAGCAGGATCCGGCACTGCGTACCGGAACCGGCCTGTACAACAACTTCCCGGCATTGATTTCCACCGCACTCGGCACTGCGGCATTCGAGAGCACACTCGTGAAGGAGACGGCTCTCTACGACACCGCACTCAAGGCGTTCATCTACCTGCCCAACCTGCTGATTCCAGCAGGCGCGTTGCGGCTTTGGCACATCCGCAGCGAATTTCCCGACCCGGATACACGAACACGTGCTCTCTGCGAGACCGCACTGTTTTCGGTCGCCGCAGCATTCATAATCTTGATTCGTATCTACAAACCACAGGACTACGTCCACCTCGCCGTTCTATACTGGCCGCTGTTGTGCCTCGGCGTCGTATACGCGCACGCGCTGCTGGCGAACCGTGGCGGCGTGCGCCGGGGGATCGCATGGCTGTTGCTGATCCTGCTGCTTGGCCTCTCGGGCTACACGGGGCACCTGCTCGGGATGCTCCGCAGCACTCGCTTCGAACGGGTGCCGAGCAGGCGCGCCGGAATCTTCACGAAGCCGACCGAGGCGCAGCTGCTCGGCGAACTCATCGACTACGTCCGTGCCAACTCCGAGCCGAACGAAACCGTGGCCGCGATCCCCTATTTCCCGATCGTGCTGTTTCTCGCCGATCGCGATGCACCGCATGCAGCCAGCTACATCGTCTGGCCGTTCCCCGAGTATCCTGATCGCGAACAGCGCATCATCGATGCAATGGAGGCCCACGGTACCGATACCGTGCTGTACAACTTCAGCCAGTTTCCCAACTTTCCACCTGTACCCGAGTACGTGCCGGACCTGTACAACCATCTCGTCGAGCACTTCGAGGTGGATCAGGTCTTCAGCGATGTCGCATTCGGTTACAAGCTCGCCGCACTGCGCCGTGACGAATCTCGCGACCGAGGCAGCCCGCTATTCGAGCCCGGCGACAAGAACGAACTCCGCAGCGAGCGTGCAGCCGGCGCATCTCACTCGATCCCGGCCAGCAGACGCTCCGAATGGCTCGCCTTCGCGGACTGGCCGTTCCGACCAACACTGGCACTTCGACCGACGGCGGGCGGCCGAACCGTGCTCTCGCGGGAATTGCATGTTCCAGATACCGGCGCCTCGTTGATCACCGCGATCGGCATCCACCCGGACTCCTGGTTCCGATATCCGCCGTCCTGGACGCGTTTCACCGTCGTCGTCGTCGCGGATGGTAAACGCCGCGAGTTGTTCACGCGCAAGCTCGATCCCCACCAGGTGCTCGCCGATCGAGGCTGGTTCGAAGTCGATGTCTCCCTCGACACGTGGCGTGGCCGGAGCGTGACGCTCGAACTCGAAACCAGAACCGCGCTGCCGTCGGGAGAATCGCTCGAAATGGGGGGCTGGGCGCTGCCGCGGCTCCTTCTCCACGATCAAGGAGCGAAGCGATGAGCCTCGTGACGACACGCAGGAACCTGCTCGCGGTCGGCGCCAGCCTGATCGCGCTGATCGCATTGGCACTCTACGGGTCGTGGCCGTTGCTCGGCTGCGTGGATTCCTGCTTCATCGACTACTTCGCGATTCACGACGCACAGACCGCGCACTTCGAAATGCCCGACACGCGGCTCAATTCCTGGATTCTCGCGTGGGTACAACACGCCCTGTTCGAGAGCCCGACCACGTTGTTCGACACCAACGTCTTCTACCCCGCAAGCAACACTCTTGCGGGCTCGGAGCACCTGCTCGGGGTCGCGCTCCAAACCCTGCCCTTCCGCCTGTTCTCCGACGGCGCCGTGATGCTGCACCAGAGCGCGTTGATCCTGTCGTTCGCGCTGCTCGCGATCAACACCTTCTTCTTCGTTCGATGGGCAGCCGGATCGACCTGGGGGGCGCTACTCGCGGGTGCCGCGGCCGCCTTCATGCCGTGGCGCTTCAGTGAACTCGGCCACCTCCAACTCCTCAGCGTACAGTGGATTCCCCTGATCTGGATGCTCGCGGGTCGCGTGCTGGCCTACCTGACACTGCTCAGCACCGGCGTGATCGTCCTGACTCTGTGGATCGCCACCCGCCCGGAATTCCGGGCCGTACTTCGCCTCGCGGGTGCAGTGGCACTACCGACCGCGATCGTCGCATTGACCAGCATCCCGTATATCTCGCGCTTCTCTGCCTTTCGCTTCGCCGAAAACTCGACGACTGACTTCGTGTCGATGCCCGGCCTGTTCCTGTCGTTCTTGAAACCGCCACTCGCGCTGCGAGCGGACCTCGCAGGACTGGCTCCGGTGACCTATCACCTGCCACTCGTGGTGCTGGCGTTCGCAGCCCTCGCCTTGGGCTGGTGGTTCGCAGCACCTCGCTCCGCACCCGACACACTGCGACGTCGCACTCGCGTGCTTACAGCCGCGCTGCTCGTGGCCTGCGCCACCGCGATGGTGCTGATGCTCGGGCGACGGATCGAACTTTCCGGAACCACCATCCTGCTGCCGGGTCACTGGCTCGCTCAGTTCGTCCCTGGCTACTCGCAGATGCGTGCGGAATTCCGCTGGGGGATCGTGATCGGCCTCGCAGGTCCGGCGCTGGCCGGTATTGGAATCGCATGGCTCGAAAATCAATTGCGCGCACTACCGCAGGCGACGGCCCGAATTCTCGCCCTGGGTTCGGCGAGAGCTGTCACGCTCGCGCTGTTCGCGCTCAACATCTGCTGGTTCCAACTGCCGTCCCGCGACGCTTGGGTCGATGCCAAGGATGTCCTGCGGGCTCACCAGGCCCTCGCCAAACTCGAGCCTGGCGTGACCGTCGAGATCCCGTGGCGGATCCACCGAATCAGCACTGCATCCAACGGAAGCCGCTACATGATCGGGAGTTCACTGCACTGGAATCCCATCTTGAACGGCTACACCGCCTACGTTCCACCCAGCTATCATTTTCTGCAGCGCCTGGCCCAGAGCCTGCCCGACCCGACCGCGATCGAGAAGTTGCAGCGCCTGACCGGCTTGCGCTGGATCGTCGTACACCCGGAACGGCTGGGGCGCGTGCAGAAACAACTCTGGGCCGCTGCGGAGAAAGGCGGCCAGCTACAGGCGATAAAGGCGACTCCCACGTACCGAATCTACGAAATCCCGACCTCAGCATGGAACGACTCCTGGCGCGCAGCGCTGCTCGCCGACGCACCCGGGCCGACGACGATGACCGGCCTGCCCCGCACCGCGATCGCGGCGCCGGAGTCACCGCCCCCACTCAACGTCCGAGTACGCGATCAGATGCGCTACGAACATGGCTCGGGCCTGCCGTACTTCGCAACCGTCACGATCGTCAACCCGAGCGCAGAGAGCTGGCCCGGCCTCGACATCCAGCCCGAGGGTCTCGTCGAGCTGCGCTATCGCTTCTTCGATGCAGCGGATGCACTGTTGAGCGAAGGCACCGCAAGCCTGGACCGCGACATCCCGCACGGCAGTGGGGTCGCAGCGCAGGCCCTCGTCCGCCCACCTGCAGTGGACGGCCCCATGACCATCCACTTCGATCTCGTGCAGCGAGTCGGCGGCGAACTTCGCAACCTGGGTTTCCCGGCGGTCGAAGTCGCCGTCGAAGTGTCGAAGCGGCCGCTGCTTCACGGAATCCGCAAGGAGAACAAGTAGCTACCGCTCAGTTCATCCCCAACTCTTCGCGATAGTCCGACGCGAGTTCGCGGATCGGCACGGCATCGCCGGCTTTCGCAAGCTGTCGCATCACGTGGTGCGTGAAGTCGCGCCGTCGCTCGAACGGCAACCCGACGCCGGGCGTATTGCGAATTGCGACTTCGAGCGATGAGCCGTCGAGCCGCACCAGATCCAGCAGGTGAAGCCCATAGGACAGCACCCGTTTGCGGCGACCGAAGGCGCTCAGGCACAAGTCGAAGGCGCGTATGCCGAGCATCCGCATCAACGTGCCGTAGAACGGCACACCCACGACCGGCACGATCGATACCGGGATTTCGACCAGCGACGAAACTCCCTGAGCCGTGGGGGCGGCCCGGCGATGCAACTTGGTGGCGCTCGGCACATAGGGCTGGGCGGGTGCCAGCGGTGCGGTGAGCGAACCCAGCTGGTAGCCGGCATGGCGGACGAAAATCTTCCCATAGAGCATGAAGATCCACAGGAATGGCCCGGGGAAGAGCGAGGAGTCGTAGAGGTAGTCGCGCTCGGCCAGCAGCTCGAGCACCTCGGTGTCGACATCGAGCGACGGCGTCCGAAACCCGACCGGACGCGTACCGAGAATGTCTGCGATCGCTGAATCCGCCTGCTCGATCTCGGTTCGCTTCTCGTCGCGGGTGAGCGAACGAAAGTTGTAGGGATGTGTGTGAGAGTGGTTCGCGACCTCGTGCCCGCGGGCTGCGATCTCACGCACGCGTTCGCGGTTCGACGGCAGATCCGCGTCTCGACCGATCATGAAAAAGGTCGCGCGTATGCCGCATTCATCGAACAGGTCCAGAAATCGCGGAATACCGTCATCGTAGAACGACGGGCCGTCCGCCTTGCCGTCGGGATCGACGAGGCTCTGGTACTCTCGATAGGTGTCCATGTCGATGCTGACACACACCTTCATCCGAGGCTGGACTCCCGAGGCCTCGCGTGCCCGACGACATGGGCGCCATGACGCGCCAGCCATGGTTTTCGGTAATAGGGCCAGCGCGATGATTCAGCTCGCGCGATCGCGGTGAGCGTACGCACCAGCACGTTGGTGCCGAGCAATCGAGTCTGCGCGTTCGCACACAGAACGCCGACCCCCCAGATGTCTTCGAGCCGAAGACAGCTGCGCTCGAGTTGGGCTCGCACGTCCCGCAGCGAATAGGTGCGCGAAATCATCCGATCGCCTGGTTTGAAGGCCGCGAGCAGCCGACGATAGACGTTTCCGAGGCCACCATAGATCGACTCGCTGGGAACGTAGGTGAACAGGAAGTGGCCGTTGGGCTTGAGCCGGCGCCGCATCTCGGCCAGCGCACGTTCGAGATGCGGCAGGTGGTCGAACAGTTCCATACAGAGCACCACGTCGAACTCGCCCTCGCCGAACGACGATAGATCCTCCGCACTGGCCTTCACAACGTCGAATCGGTCGGCGACACCGCGGCGCTGCGCAGTCGCGCGCGCAATTTCGAGCATGTCGGGATTGAGGTCCACGCCCGTCACGCGGCAGCCCCGCTCCGCGAAGAATGCGCCGAAGCGTCCCGGGCCGGTCCCGACATCGAGCACGCGCCAGGACGAATCGATCATGAACTCGTCCGCAAGCGCCTGGATCTCGGCGGCGTAGTGAAATGCGAGCGGACCAGACTCTGGCGTCCACCACTCGCTCACGGTGCCCGGCCTGGAGAAGTAGTCGGTGACTTCGTCGTCGAGCTGGGATCCGCTCACCCGATGCCCAGCCGGCGCGAGATCAGCAACTGCAAGGTATCGATCGTCGTGCGCAGGACCAGCATCTTGCTGGCCCCAAATTTCATGTCGTAGCGAAGCACCAGCGGAACCTCGCTGATGATCGCTTCGAGCCGCCGCAGTTTGAGCAGAATATCGACCATGCACGAGAAACCGCTCTCAGCCACGAAAGCACCCCCGTAGGTATCGAAGGCCTGCCGAATGACACCCGCTCGGTAGGCGCGGTAGCCACTCGTGAAATCGCGAACACCCGGAGTCGGGAAGGTAAATCGGAACAGCAAGCTTCCCGTACGAGAAAGCGCGCGCCGATGCAGCGGTACCCCTCGCACGTGGGCACCCGGCTGGAATCGCGACGCGATGACCACGTCGTTTCCCTCACGAATGCCGCGAACCATCCGAGCGATCAGTCCGGGGGTGTGGGTATTGTCGGAATCCATGGTGACGATGATGTCGCGGTCCTTCGCACCCTCGATAGCGGCAAGCAAGCCCGTGCGAATCGCCTCCCCGAGCCCGCGATTCCGCTCGTGGTCGATGCGCGTGATCGGCATCGTGTCCCGCATTTGGTCGACCATCTCACCAGTACCGTCGGTACTGCCGTCGTTCACCACGATCACGCGATACTCGATCAGGTTCTCTTCCATCGCCTCACGAATCCGATCGAGCAACGGGGGGAGCGTCTCTTCCTCGTTGTAGGCCGGGAGTGTGATGATCACCATGGCGCTCGGCCTCTTCGTGAACCACGCCCTGCCAGCATAGCCAAGATGGCATCCAACGGGCTCGAGAGCGGCGCTCTGACGTCACGCGTGTGCAACTCGACGTCCGAAGACCATGGCTCAGACCTCGAAACCCGGAGTCTCCGGCCGGGCGGGGGGCCGGAGACACTCGCTGCCGTAACAGCCTGGCGCAGCCGGATCAACCGGCACTCCGCTCCCTGGTGTCTCCCTGCAAGCTCTCGGTCTCACGCGCCGCCGCGGCCGAGCAGATGCGCCGAAGTTCCTCGTCACGCACCTCGCCCTGCCCATCCGCGACGATTTGAAAGGCGTCGAAAGCCCGACCGAACGAATCTCCCGGCAGCTCGATTTCGAGCAGCCGCAGCCGTTCCGCGAATCCGCATCTCCCAGACAGCTTTCCGAGTACGATCTCGCTGCCGGTGGCGTGGCCGATCTCCGCCGGATCGAGCACTTCGTAGTTCTTGCGCCACTTGATGACGCCATCCTGGTGGATGCCCGATGCATGCCTGAACGCGTTGCCACCGACGACCGCCTTGTTGAGAGGGACCGCGACGCCGCTGCGCTCTTCGATCAGCTGCGAGATCCCGCAGATTCCACTGGGGTCCACTGCTGTGTGCACTCCGAGATCCACAGCATGAACACGCAGCGCCATCACGACCTCCTCGAGGGCCGTGTTACCTGCGCGCTCACCGAGACCATTCACCGCCAGTTCAACCTGGCGCGCTCCAGCACGAACGGCTGCAATCGTATTCGCCGTCGCGAGCCCCAGGTCGTCCTGTCCATGGAACGAGACCACGGCCTCCCCGACTTCCGGAACCCGCTCGAACAGGGCACGAATCATCGTCTCCAGCCGGTGCGGAAGTACGCAACCAACCGTATCGGGTATGTTGATTGTCGTCGCTCCAGCCGAAAGAGCTTCGCGCACGACCGCCTCAACGAACTCCGGATCAGCACGGGTCGCGTCCATCGGGCTGAACTCGACGTCGTCCGTGAAGTGCCTCGCGCGGGCGACGCCAGCGCGCGTCATCGCGAGCACATCGTCGCGATCCTTGTACAGCTGATGAGCGAGGTGGATGTCGCTGCTGTTCACGAAGACGTGGATGCGGCCCTGCTCGGCGTCTCGCAGAGCCTCGCCGGCCGCGTCGATGTCGCAGGAGGCTGCGCGCGCGAGAGCGCAGACCGTCGAACCACGCACTGCACGTGCCACGGCCGAGACCGCATCAGCTTCTCCTGACGATGCGGCGGGAAAGCCTGCTTCGATGACGTCGACGCGCATGTCAGCGAGGCGCAACGCAATCTCGACTTTGTCGCGCACGCTGAAACAGACCCCGGCGGCCTGCTCTCCGTCGCGCAGGGTGGTGTCTAGTACGATGACCCGCTCGCTGTCAGCTCGCTCAGCGATGGCCCGATCGCCGGTGGATCGGTCGGAAAGGACTCGGTTTCGGCCCCGACTCACGGGACTTGCGGAGGATCTGCTGTTGGACATGTCTCGCTCCGGTTGCCGAGCGAGGTCCCGAAGGGTCGCGCCGATTCCGAACTCCGATGTCATGAAACGTCGGGTGTCCGGAAACACGAAACCCTCTCGGGCCGGGCTCGGCGAGAGAGGGTTTCGTGAAACGACGATCGGCTCGATTCAGCCGCAGAAGCCCCCTATCGCCCTCGTAAGGAGGAGAGCGCCGAGGTCGTGCTGCTGCTGGAAGATCACCGCCGTCATGATCGTCTCTATGTAATCGAAGCGGAGTGCTACGTCAAGCTCAGTGGTCTGTGACGCCCGGAGACTCAACCGACCCCAACCAGCGCAAGCCGATCACCCCATCGGGCCCGTACTGCATCGGCCAACCCCTTGCTGCGCTCGAGTCGCGAATCGCGTGCGAGGGTCTGCTGCGCCGCAATCCTCGCGACCGCGATCTGCTTCACATCGCGTGTGAGGTCAGCGATCCGAAGATCCGGCAGACGGCCGCTCTGACGCGTCCCGAGAAACTCTCCGGGACCGCGAATCTTGAGGTCTGCCTCTGCGATTTCGAAGCCGTCCGTGGTAGACAGCAACGCGTGCAGGCGTGCCTCACTGTCCTCGGTGACGCCGCGCGCAACGCAGATACAGGTCCCCTCCAGACCACCTCGGCCGACACGACCGCGCAGTTGGTGAAGCTGCGCGAGGCCAAAGCGTTCTGCGTGCTCGACGATCATCAGCGTCGCGTTCGGCACATCGACACCGACCTCGATCACCGTCGTCGACACGAGCACCTGCGTTTCACCACGCGCGAAGCGTGCCATCGCCTCGCTTCGCGCAGCCGCGTCGACCTGGCCATGCACGAGGTCGATGCGATAGTCCGGGAATGCCGAGCGAATCCGGGCAGCCGATTCACTCGCCGAACGCAGGTCGATCTTTTCGCTGTCTTCGACGAGTGGATAGACGACGTAGACCTGCTCTCCGCGTTCGACCGTCTCACGCAAAGCCTCGCTCACGCGCGTGCCCTCGCCCTCGCGCACGAGCAGCGTGCGGGTCGGCCGGCGCCCCGGCGGCAGCTCGTCGATCACCGAAAGGTCGAGATCGCCGTGCAGAGTGAGTGCGAGTGTACGCGGGATCGGAGTCGCGGTCATCACGAGCGTATGAGGCGATAGTGAATCACGCGACTTCTCTGCCAGTGCGGCTCGCTGTCGAACCCCGAAGCGGTGCTGTTCGTCGATCACCACCAACGCGAGGCTGCGAAACGCGACACTCTCCTGCAACAACGCATGAGTTCCAATCGCCAAGTCGACCTCGCCCGCGGCAATCGCGAGGCGAATCACGTCGGCCTCGGACTTCGGGATCGATGCAGTGAGGAGCGCCATGCGCAACCCGCCCTCTGCTCCCGCGGTCGCGACGAGGTGCTGGAGCGTACCGGCGTGCTGCTCCGCCAACAGCTCGGTCGGCGCCATGATCGCGCTCTGGTGCCCTGCCGCCGCGACCGCGAGCGCGGCCAGGAACGCGATGACCGTCTTACCGCAACCGACATCGCCCTCGAGGAGACGGCTCATCGGATGCGGACATGCGAGGTCTGCGGAAATCTCTTGCCAAGCGCCGCGCTGCGCGCGCGTGAGTTCGAATGGGAGCCCTGCGATCGCTGCGCGGGTCCGCGCACCCGCGTCCGCGATCGCGATACCCGGCTCACGGCCACGGCGGGCGCGGCGAAGTCCCAGACCGAGTTCGAGCAGATAGAGCTCTTCCAGTACCAGGCGCATCAATGCTCGAGACGTCCCGGCCTCGAGGGCCTCGATATCCGATTCGGGTGACGGCGCGTGAAGCTCACGCAGCGCCTCAGCCGGTCCGGGCAATCTCTGTGTGCGCACCAGGCTGTCGGGCAGGTGTCCCCCGACGAGATCCGCGTACTGTCGCATCGCCGATTCGATCAGCCGCCGCAGCGCACGCGGGTGCAGGCCCTCCGGCGACGAGTACTCGGGCACGATCTGATCGAGAACCGGGGCCGCGCTCGTCCCGGACGCACCGGCCTCCCGGCCGCGATTTGCCGAGCTTGCGCTCGCTGCGCCCGCGCGGCCCTCGCTGGGATCCGGCAGGGATTCGATCTCGGGGTGAACCAGCTCCTTGTCGAAGCGGTAGCGCTTCACCTCGCCCGTCACGAGCAGGCGCGCATTCTTCTTCGCCCTCGAAGCGATCGCGTCCGTGCCGAAGAACCACTTCAGCCGAACCGTGCCGGTTTCGTCCGAGACGACGGCCTCGAAGGTGCGACCGCGGCGACCACGGCCGTGCCTGCGTTGTGCACTGAAGCCCGACACCAGCACCGTAGCAACGAAGGTTGCGCGCAGCCCGACCGTCAGTTCGGCCACCTTCGTGAGCGAGCGACGGTCGTCGTAGCGGACCGGCAGGCGAAACAACAGGTCTGTGATCGTCGCTATGCCGCGCTTGGCGAGCTTTGCCTCTCGATTCGGACCGACACCCGGCAATACCGCCGGACTGCGCGCCAGCGCGGCCTCGGCCCAATCGAGCCTGGCGAGCGGGCGCAACCGTTCGAGCGCTGCCGTGACCTTCGCCGGAGTCGCCTCGCCGTCGGCAAATTGTTTTCCGACGTCGGCAAGCAGATCTCGTGCGTCCTTGGGGATCGCCAGCTCGACCGCGCGCGCGCACCCCGCGCTGACCGTCACAGCGAGTCCTCGCACGCGATCGAAGTGAGCGAAATCGCTACGCGCTGCAAATTCGAGCGGGGACAGCACCGCGTCGATCGCGGCCTTGAACGGGCTTACACCCACGTTCGCCCCCGGGCACGGATCAGGACTGATGAATCTCCTGCAGCGACCTCACGCCGATCGATTCGAGCTGAAGTCCGCGGATGCCGCCGACCGCCGCGAGCGCCCCGGCCGCTGTCGTAAAATACGGGATCTGCCGCAGCAACGCCGAGCGCCGAATCGCGGACGAGTCGCGCACCGCGACCGGATCGTTGCGAACAGTGTTGATCACGAGCGTGACATCCCCCGACTCGATGCGGTCGACCACGTTCGGACTGCCCCGCCCTACCTTCGGCACGGCTTCCGCCACCACACCCATCTCCGAGAGAGTCTCGTAGGTTCCTGGAGTCGCGATCACCTTGAAGCCGTTCGCGGCAAGCTCGCGCACCGCGTCGCAGATCTGTTCGCGGTCCTCCTCACGGACCGAAACCAGCACCATGCCGTCGGTGGGCAGGCTGTTGCCCGCCTGGATCTGCGCCTTTGCGTACGCGCGACCGAAGTCCGAGTCGATTCCCATCACCTCGCCCGTGCTCTTCATCTCGGGTGAAAGCAGCGTGTCGGCGCCGGGGAATTTCACGAACGGGAAGACGGCCTCCTTGACCGAAACGTGAGTGGGCCAGATTTCCTCGGTGAAGCCCAGTTCCGAGAGACTCTTGCCCACCATCACGAGCGCAGCGAGCTTTGCGAGCGGGCGGCCGATCGCCTTCGACACGAATGGGACCGTGCGCGAAGCCCGCGGGTTCACCTCGATCAGATAGACCTCTCCGCCCTTCACCGCATACTGCACGTTCATCAGGCCGAGCACGCCGATCTCTCTCGCGAGGCGCCGGGTGGATTCGAGGATCTCGTCGATCACCGGCTGCGTGAGTGAATACGGCGGTATCGCGCACGCGCTGTCGCCCGAATGGACCCCCGCCTGCTCGATGTGCTCCATGATGCCGCCGATCACGACCCGCTCACCATCCGAGATTGCGTCGACGTCGACTTCGGTCGCATCGGCGAGGAAGCGGTCGATCAGGACCGGATGCTCCGGCGAGGCTTGAACCGCGTACTTCATGTAGGTGTGCAACGACGTCACGTCGTTTACGATTTCCATCGCGCGACCACCGAGCACGTACGAGGGCCGGACCAGCACCGGGTAGCCGATGTGCTCCGCAACGCGCTCTGCCTCTTCGGGGCTGCGCGCCACGGCTCCGGGCGGCCGCTTCAGATTCAGCTCCTCGAGCAGCGCATCGAAACGCTCGCGGTCCTCGGCTCGGTCGATCGCGTCAGGGGATGTACCCAGAATCGGGACGCCGGCTCGCTCGAGATCGAGCGCGAGCCGCAGCGGCGTCTGGCCTCCGAACTGAACGATCACGCCCTCGGGCTTCTCCTTGTCGACGATCGCGAGTACGTCTTCGAGCGTCAGCGGTTCGAAGTAGAGGCGATCGCTGATGTCGTAGTCGGTCGAGACCGTCTCCGGGTTGCAGTTGACCATGATTGTTTCGAAGCCCGCTTCGCGCAGTGCAAATACCGCGTGCACGCAGCAGTAGTCGAACTCGATTCCCTGACCGATCCGGTTCGGACCGCCACCGAGAATCATCACCTTGCGCTTCCCAGTGGGGCGAGCCTCGCACTCGTCCTCGTAGGTCGAATAGAGATACGGGGTATTGCTCTCGAACTCGGCCGCACAGGTGTCGACGCGCTTGAACACCGGATTTACACCCGACTGCTTGCGCAACGCCCGGACATCGTTCTCGCCGAGATTCCACAACGTCGCAAGTCGATGATCGGAAAAGCCATTCTGTTTCGCCAACCGCAGCCAATCGGTGCGTTCAGCGGGTTCGAGCGCCTTCAGCTCACCCTCCATCTCGACGATCTGCTGGATGTTCCCGAGGAACCAGCGGTCGATCTTCGATCGCTCGTAGATCTCTTCGATCCCCACGCCGCGGCGTATGCACTCCGCAACCGCCCAGAGGCGGTCGGGCCGCGGCGTATCGATCCGGGCCCAGAGCTGCTTCATGCCCTCTTCGCCTTCGGGAACCAACGGACTCTCGAGACCGAAATGGCCGGTTTCGAGCGAGCGCAGCGATTTCTGGAGGCTTTCCTTGAAGGTCCGACCAATCGACATGACTTCGCCGACGGACTTCATCTGCGTAGTGAGTCGATCGTCGACGCCCGGAAATTTCTCGAACGTGAAGCGCGGCACCTTGGTTACCACGTAGTCGATGCTCGGCTCGAAGCTCGCGGGGGTTTCGCCCGTGATGTCATTGGTAATTTCGTCCAGCGTGTAACCGACAGCGAGTTTGGCGGCGATCTTCGCAATCGGGAACCCGGTCGCCTTCGAAGCAAGCGCCGACGACCGCGAAACCCGCGGGTTCATTTCGATTACGACGATGCTGCCATCGTCCGGGTTCACTCCGAACTGAATGTTCGACCCACCGGTATCGACACCGATCTCGCGGATGATCGCGACGGACGCATCGCGCATTTCCTGGTACTCGCGATCCGTCAGCGTCTGCGCAGGTGCGACGGTGATCGAATCCCCCGTGTGGACCCCCATCGGGTCGAAATTCTCGATCGAACAGATGATCACGACGTTGTCGGCACCGTCACGCATCACCTCGAGTTCGTACTCCTTCCAGCCGAGCACGCTCTGTTCGATCATGCATTCGCTTCGCGGCGACTGGCGCAACGCCCACTCTACGAGTTCATCGAAATCCTCGTCACGGTAGGCGATGCTGCCGCCCGCACCGCCGAGCGTGAAGCTCGGGCGGATGATGGCCGGGATGTGGGTCTCCTTGACGATTTCGCGCGCCTCTTCGAGTGAATGGGCGTATCCGCTTCGTGGCATCTGGAGGCCGATCCTCTCCATCGCGATGCGGAACAGATCGCGGTCTTCGGCCTTGTTGATCGAATCGAGCTGAGCACCGATCAGCTGAACGCCGTAGCGCTCCAGGATGCCGCCTTCAGCAAGGTCTATGGTCAGGTTGAGCGCCGTCTGCCCACCGAGCGTCGGCAGGATCACATCCGGCCGCTCACGAGCGATGATCTTCTCGACCGATTCGACGGTCATCGGTTCGATGTAGGTCCGGTCCGCGGTCTCCGGATCGGTCATGATCGTGGCCGGATTGGAGTTGATCAGAACGACCCGGTAGCCTTCTTCGCGGAGTGCCTTGCATCCCTGGGTGCCCGAGTAGTCGAATTCACAGGCCTGGCCGATCACGATCGGCCCCGACCCGATCACGAGGATCGTCTGGATATCGTCGCGTCTGGGCACGGCCTACTCCGCCACTGCCCTTGTCGGGGGGCCGGTGGGCCCCCGCCCGCCGGCAACGTCGACTCCGCTCACGTTTTCTCCTGCCTTGTGCCGCTTCACCATCTCCCGGAATCGGCCGAAGAAATACGCAGCATCATGAGGCCCCGGCGATGCTTCCGGGTGGTATTGCACCGAAAAGAGCGGCCGCTCGGAATGCGCCAAACCCTCCACGGTTCCGTCGTTCAGGTTCACGTGCGTTACCTCGACCGGCTCACCCGCAGCGCGCAGTGATTCGGCGTCGACCGCGTATCCGTGGTTCTCGGCACAGATCGCAACCTTCTTCGTAGCGAGGTCCTGGCCGGGCTGGTTCCCGCCGTGGTGCCCGAATTTGAGCTTCTTCGTCTTGCCCCCGAGCGCGAGCGCGAGGATCTGATGGCCCAGGCAGATCCCGAACAACGGCTTCTCGTCGGCGAGTCGGCGGACATTCTCCCGCACTCCTTCAACGGCAGCCGGATCGCCCGGACCGTTCGAAAGGAAGATTGCGTCGGGGTTCATCGCGAGTGCCTCTTCCGCGGGAGTGGTCGCGGGAACGATCGTCACATCGAAGCCGTTTTCGACCAACTGCCGCGCGATGCTCCGCTTGATTCCGAAATCGTACGCGATCAGCTTGAATTTCGTCTCCGGAATCGGGCGTCGCGGCAATTGCCCGGTGACGCCTTCCCAGAGCCCCTCTTCCCAGCGGTAGGGCTCCGAGCAGGTGACCTGAGCGACGAAGTCGCAGCCGTCGAGGCCGGGTTCGCTGCGCGCTCGCTTCACCAGCGCGTCGGAATCCTGTTGATCCGGGTCTGCGGACAACACACCCACCTGCGCACCGCCATCACGAATCCGACGAACCAACGCTCGAGTGTCGATGCCGGAGATCCCGGGGATGCCGTGGAGCTGCATGTAGCGGTCGAGCGACTGCCGCGAGCGCCAATTCGACGGCACATCGAACACCTCCTTGGCGACGAAGCCGCGGAGATAGGGGCGCCTCGATTCCTCGTCTTCGGGGTTGACGCCGACATTGCCGATCTGCGGGTAGGTCATCGTGACGATCTGCCCCGCGTAGGAGGGATCCGTGAGGATCTCCTGATACCCGAAGATGCTGGTATTGAATACGACTTCGCCCGCTCCAATCACGGGCAAACCGAAGGCCTGCCCGCGATAGACCGTGCCGTCGGCCAGCGCGAGGATCGCGTGGGAGGGTAGGATGCTCGACGGACTCACGGAACCAGCACTCCCTTGTCGACGTGGTAAACCAGTCGGCCGCCGACGATCGTCGCGATGGCTCGTCCCTGCATCATCTGCCCCGCCCACGGCGAGTTCCGACTCTTCGAATAGCCCTTGGCCGGATCGTAGAGCCAACTCCGCTCGGGGTCGACGATCACGAGATCGGCGGGTGAGCCCACCGCAAGATCGCCGCCGGGTCGGTTCAGGATCCGCGCGGGGTTCGTTGAAAGTCTCCGCACGAGTTCGAGCGGCGTGATCTCGCCGTTGCGAACCAGATCGAGCACGACCGGCAGCGCAGTTTCGAAACCGAGTAGCCCGGGCGGTGCTTCGACGAAATCGAGATCCTTCTCGTGCAACGCGTGCGGTGCGTGGTCGGTCGCGATCGCGTCGAGGGTGCCGTCCACGAGCCCCTCGCGGCAGGCCGCAACATCCGCAGCTGAGCGCAACGGCGGCGCTACCTTGGTGTTGGTGTCGTAACCGATCGCGGCCTCATCGGTGAGCGTCAAGTGGTGGGGAGAAACCTCCGCAGTCACCGAAACACCGCGCTCCTTGGCATTGCGAATCGCCGCCACCGAAACTCCGCTCGAAACGTGCGCCACGTGGAGTCTCGCCCCGGTGAGCTCGGCGAGCATCAGATCACGCATCACCAGCACGTCTTCGGCGATCGATGGGTTGCCGGGCAAGCCGAGTCGCGTCGACACGGGGCCCTCATTCATGACGCCCGCGCCAACCAGCGAACAGTCCTCGGCGTGGACGATCACGAGTCCGTCGACCAACTTCGAATACTCGAGCACGTGGCGCATCACGCCGCCGTCTTGAATGGTCCGGCCATCGTCGCTGAACGCAACGGCGCCGGCCTCGGCCAGAGCCGACATTTCCGTAACGGTTTCGCCCGCCAGGCCGCGGGTCGCCGCTGCGATCGGATAGATCCTGGCGGGCGATTCATGGCGACCGCGGTCGAGAATGAAGCCGGTCGTAGCAGGATCGTCGTTCACTGGATGGGTGTTGGCCATGCACGCTACCGAGGTAAAACCACCCGCAACCGCCGAACGCCCGCCTGAGGCGATGTCCTCTTTGTACTCCTGGCCGGGTTCGCGAAGGTGCGTGTGCATGTCGAAGAAACCCGGCGCGATCCAGCCACCTTCCGCGTCGATGATCTCGGCGCCGCGCGCGTCGAGCCCTTCTCCGACGGCCGCGATCACACCGCCTTCGATCAGCACGTCACCACTCTCGTCACGATTCGTGGTCGGGTCGAGAATCCGCCCGCCGCGTACCAGGATTCGACTCAAGCCGCTTCTCCTCGACCCGACTGCGATTTGCGTCCGGAAAACAGATAGAGGACGGCCATCCGGATCGCGACGCCGTTGCGAACCTGATCGAGAATCACACTCGGCCGGTCGTCGGTGAGCTCGTGCGACAGCTCGACACCACGATTGACGGGGCCGGGATGCATCACGATCACGTCGTCCTTGGCATAGTGGAGCTTCGCCCGGTTGATACCGAATGTCGTCGAATACTCGCGAATACTCGGCACATACGAGCCCGTGAGTCGTTCGTGCTGGATTCGCAGGGCCATCACGACATCCGCACCCGACAACGCGTCGCGCACCGAGGTAAAGACCTTCACCCCGAGTGACTCGACACCAACCGGGATCATCGGCGGTGGTGCGGCGATTCGGACCTCGGCCCCCATTTTCAGAAAACCATGGATGTTCGAACGCGCGACTCGCGAATGCAGGATGTCACCAACGATCGTGACCGTCAGTCCTTCGAGCCGCTCCTTTACCTGCCGCACGGTGAGCATGTCGAGCAGCGCCTGCGTGGGGTGCTCGTGCGCGCCGTCGCCCGCGTTCACGACCGGCGCATCGAGAACATCGGCAATGCGTTTCGGAACGCCCGCAACTGCGTGCCGCACGATCACGAGGTCGGGGTCCATTGCATCGAGAGTCCGCGCAGTGTCGAGGATGCTCTCGGACTTCTTCAAGCTCGAGCTCGCGGGAGAGAAAAGCTCGAGCTCGCGGGAGAGAAATTCACGACATCGGCAGAGAGGCGCTTGCCCGCGATTTCGAAGCTCGCTCGCGTGCGCGTCGAAGCCTCGAAAAAGAGGTTTACGATGGTGCGGCCGCGCAGCGTCGGGACCTTTTTGACGACCCGGTTCCCGACTTCCCGCATCCGCTCCGCGGTGTCGAGGATACGCTCGATGTCGTCACGGTCGAGGTCTTCGATTCCGAGCAGGTCTCTTCCGATCACACCGGGCTCCGATCCGAGACGTGGCCTTCGTCGGTCGGCTTCGAGGACACAACAACCTCCAGCGCCCTCGATGGGTCGCCGTCATTACCATAAAGATGGACGACCTCGTCTGAACTCGTCGGAACGTTCTTGCCGACGTAATCGATCTTGATCGGCAGTTCGCGGTGCCCGCGGTCTACGAGCCCGACGACCTGCACGATCTTGGGCCGCCCGAAGTCCATCAGCGCATCCATCGCCGCGCGAATCGTACG
>JAFDEI010000254.1 GCA_019310425.1 Deltaproteobacteria bacterium
CGTCTGTGCGAGCGTGAGCCCGGTGAGCACGCCGAGCCGCACCCCATGGCCCAGCCCATAGGCGACGATCAGGATGACGAGGCCTGCTTTCAAGAATACGACCATGCCCGTGTACGCGAGAATCGCGCTCCACTGCTCCGATGCGACCCGCCAGTCGAACAGCATGCCGACCGCAGTAAAGAACACTCCAATCAGCAGGCCGCGCAGCGGGACCACCTCCGCGAACAACTGACGTGCATACGGTGTCATCGAAAGCACGAGTCCGCCTACGAAGGCACCGACGGATAGTGTCAGGCCGATCTTCTCGGCGATGACCGCCGACCCCAATACCGTGAGCAACGCCACCATCGTGAACAACTCGCGCGAACGCATCCGGGCGACGCGATCGAGGAGGGGCGGCAACACGAAGCGCGCAACCACGAAGAACACGGCCAGTGCGAGCAACGCGCGCGCAATATCGAGTCCTACGCCATAGGCGCCGCGACCGCTATCGTCGGCCAGAATCGGGACGAGCAACAGAAATGGTACGACGCAGAGATCCTGGAACAGCAGGATGCCGATCGACAGCTGCCCCTGCGGCGTGTGAACTTCGCCACGCTCCGACAACAGCCGCCCAGTGCGCCGAGCACCACCGCGTTGCGCCAGTCGAGACCGAGTGCCATGGCCGTGCTCGACACCAGCACCAGCGTCCCGCCGACCTGAAGCCCCCCGGAAACCAGTGCCGGACGCCACATCAGTCGCAGCCGGCCGAGCGGAAGTTCCAGTCCGATCTCGAACAGCAGGAACACCACACCGAGGTCGGCAATTTCCCGAACCCGCTCCGGATCGCCGATGAGCCCGATGCCGCCCGGGCCCACGAGCGCGCCCATTACCAGGAACCCCGCAATCGCGGGCAGCCTCAATCGCTCGAACAGCGCCACTCCGCCCGTAGCAACAGCAAGCAACACCAGGAGTTCGTTCAGGAATCCCATCTCAGGGAACCAGCATGCGAGGTTCTGGTAGCAAACGCCACCTGGAATGCCTGGAACCACCTCCGGCGCCCGTAGCGGGCGCCGCGTCGGGTCGCGCTAGCGCGATTGGTTCGGCGGGAATTCCTTCAACATCTTGGCCAGCGCAACGCGCATCCCTGCGAGCCGTTCATCGTTCGATAGACCGACGTTGATCTCCGCACGTCCGATCCCGAGCCAGACCCGGCGACCGCTCGCGGCTTCCACGAGCAGCAGCGACAGCGACCCCACCGCACGCGAGTTGTCGGCTCCGATCCAGCTGTGCGAAGCGACCTGATAGGACATCAGGTAGTTCGCCGACTCGGTCGTCGACAGCGTGTAGCCGCGCACAGCAAACTCCGCCTCGGCCGCCGCTTCGATTACCGGACCCAGATCGAGTGCAGCGATGCGATCATCCGCAGGCAGCTTGCTCGACGACGAGTCCCACAGGAACGTCGCCTGTGTGGGAAACTGAGTCAGCGGATCGAACGCGACAGAGGTCTCGATTCCGTCGGAAGCACAGCCGAGCATCACGGTGGCCAGGATGAGCGAGTGGAAAGCGGGGTGGATGCGGCGGGCCATACAGATTCCTCGCGATGACTGAAGGCAGGCCATCACCATAGCACGACCCCACGCCCGTCTCGTAGGCGTCATCCGGTTGAAAAATCCCTATGCTCCACCAAAGTGGGTGAATAGCACGAGGGATTCAATGGGAGGTGACAGGCGCCGACGGGTAGGTCTGAGAGACATCCTGCGAGTCGACGTCCCCAAGCTCCATAGGGCAGTGAGCGAGGGCTTCGACAAGGACCCTTCAGTCCGCCTCATCCTTCGCATCCTGCAAGAACCCAGGAATCGCTACGAGATGCGGGTGATGTACTGCCCCCCCCTGCCGCTCTTGTGGGGCTTCAGGCCGGGTGACGGAACCGCTGCCTCGGTCGTCCATCAGGCCTACGCTCGCGAGTTCTGGCGCGAGCGGGGATTCACCGGCCGCCTGGGTCTGCTCACGCAGTTCTTGACCTGGCCGCTGATGGTATTTGGAACGCTGGTGTGGTTCACGGCATTGAACGGCCGCGAGATTCGCCGCCGCTCGGGCAAGAGCATCGTTCGGCAGCTGTACGAGCAGCTGCAGCTCGCGATACGGCACGCGATTCTGCCGCCCTGGTACTACATGTTCGAACTGTTCGATGACACGAGATTTCGGCGCGCCGGGCAGTACCTGCGGCGGGACGAGACCAAGGGGGGCATCTTCCGGCTACTCCGAAGGCCCACCAAGCGCCGTAAGCTGAACAACAAGGCGAAGTTCTCCGATTGCTGTCAACAGCACGCCATCCGGACTCCGGACTACCTCGAGGCCAGATCGGGTCACATCCGCCGGCCGGACAATCAGAAGGCGCAGTCCCTCCCGCACGCCGACCTCTTCGCGAAGCCGTCGCGTGGCAAGGGAGGTCGCGGTGTGGAGTCGTGGCGATTCGACGGCTCGGGTTGGTCACGCGACGGGGCGCCACCGCTCGATGAAATGGCGCTGCTGGACCACTTTCGGGCGCTGTCGATGGTCGAGCAATACCTGATCCAGCGGCGACTCGTCCCCCACCCCGACCTCGCTGAACTGAGCGCCGACGTCCTCACGACGATCCGGATGATGACGATCCTCGACGAGAACGGCGACTACGAAGTGACACACGCTGTCTACCGGATGCCGAATCAGCCTGACGCGAAGGTCGACAACTTCCACGCGGGCGGTCTCGCCGCGAAGGTCGGCATCGAAACCGGCGAACTCGGGCCCGCCAGCGACATCGGCTTGCATCCGAATTCGAGCTGGCACGCCCACCACCCCATCTCGGGCGCGCGGATTGCGGGCCGCAAGCTGCCGTTCTGGAATGAAACACTCGATCTCGCTCGACGCGCGCACGCGGCCATGCCCGAGCGAACAGTGATCGGCTGGGACATTGCCATTGTCGAAGACGGCCCGGTGATGATCGAAGGGAACGGCGGCGCCGATCTCGACATCATCCAGCGCGCGTACCGCGAGCCGATGGGCGATTCGCGCTTCGGCGAATTGCTCGCCCATCACATCGAGACGTTCGAGCGCGGCGCATGGCCGACGAACTCGGTCTAGAAACGCCCCGAGACCGCAAAGCTCTTGTTGGCTGGATCGATCGCGACGTTCCAGTGGTGGTTCTTTGCGATCGGGAGCAGTCGGAACGGGTTGAAGAGATAACCGAGGTAGTGCAGCGGCCGGTCGTCCTTCTTCAGCAGATACACGGACAGGCTGTCGAGCCCGATTCCGAGCGGAACACCGAGCAGCGGTGTAAACAGCAGGTCGTGCCCCGACGGAACCTTGTACGGACCCTCGATCACGTACTCGAGCCAGAGCGACTGAAAGACCAGGCCGAGCGACGAGGCGATGAAATCGTGGCCGCGACTGCGGTAGATCAAGAACCAGGTCGCTCCCAGCAGCGGATGCGAGACGTAGTTCGTCATCGCGTCGCTGCCGTCGTTCCACAAGGGCGCCTGGGAAATGTTGTCGAGCCACTGACTGCCGCTCGAACTCGTGACTCCGTCGCGAATCTTCGTGTTGAACGCGAGCGCCGAGCCCCAGGTGACGGAACTGATCACCGCCGTGTCGATCGCCCACCACTTCAGTCCGGGCCGATCGATCACCGAATCGGTCACACCGAGATCCGCAAGCGTCGGGTCGCCGTCAGCGTCATCGAGTGGCTGGGGAGTCGGCTCGGCCGGAATTTCGGCTGTACCGGGCATATCGTCCGCGAGCACCGGCCGCGCGGTCACGAACAGCATCGCGGCCCCCAGCAGCGCGCACGTCGCAGCGCGAGCGATTCGTGTCGAACTTCGCAAGGGGTCGCTCCCGTTGAGGATCCGAGCTGTATTCCGTGGATTCGGCCGCCGCAGCGGATAGGGGGGGCACCGCGATCGATGCGCCGTCTATTGGGTAGCGCACTAGCAGGCCGAGGCGTGGCCCATAAGGCCGAAAATTCGAATTGCGATTGGGGGCACCGTAACGTCTGGGATACATTCGTGCTCTCGACGTCGGAGGAAGCATGTCGATCACCAACGGTGACGATCTCATCGAGCCGGCTTACTACGGCGAAAACGGACCGCCCCATGAGACCTGGGCGAAGCTGCGAGCGGAATCCCCGGTCCACCGCTGTGAGCCCTCGGACTATCCGCCGTTCTGGGCGATTACCCGACACAGTGACATCTGCCGGATCTCCCGCGATCCCGAGACATTCCTCTCGTACCCGGGGATCACGCTCCAGCGCAACGACATCGTGCTCGACCGCGAAGAGGGACTCGGTGCGATGCGGACGATCATCGAGATGGACCCGCCGCAGCACCGCAGCTACCGCAAGGTCGCGAGCCCCTTCTTCACGCCCCGGGCGATGAAGCACATCGATTCCATCGTCGATGACAGCGCGAAGAAGCTGATCGCCGAACTCGCCACGGAAACCCGCGAGGGCGAATGCGACTTCGCAACGGACGTGGCGATCAAACACCCGCTGCGAATCCTGTCGACGATCCTCGGCCTGCCGCGCGAGCAGGAGCCACGAATTCTCGAACTCACCAATCAGCTCTTCGCGCCCGAGGACGAAGAGATCGGCCTCGGCGGACTCGACAGTCAAGGCGACGTCGACCCACAGGCCGCGATCCTCAAGCTCGGCCTCGAGCTCTACCAGCTCTTCGAACCGATCATCGCCGATCGGCGCGCGAACCCGCGCGACGATCTCGCCTCACTGCTCGCCAACGGCCAGATCGACGGCGAGCCGATGGGCCCGATGGAGACGCTCGGCTACTACCTGATCACCTTCACCGCGGGTCACGACACCACCAAGAACGCGCTCGCTGGTGGGATGCACCAGCTGGCCGCCAATCCGGATGAATTCGCGAAGCTGAAGCAGGACCCCGAGCTGATTCCAACCACGGTCGAGGAAGTCGTGCGGTGGGCTTCACCGGTCAACTACATGAAGCGCACGGCCGCGCGTGATGCGGTGGTGAACGGACAGAAAATCCCGGCCGGTGATGAAGTCATGCTGTTCTACGCTTCCGGCAACCGCGACGACGAGGTCTTCGACGCCCCTTTCGAGTTCCGGGCCGATCGCAACCCGAACCCCCACATCGGCTTCGGCCACGGCGAGCACTTCTGCCTCGGCGCACACCTGGCCCGGCGCTCGCAGCGCGCCCTGCTCCGCGAGCTGGCTCGACGCCTCGAGCACGTGGAGCTGGCGGGCGAGCCGGAGTGGATCAAATCCAGCTTCGTCGTC
>JAFDEI010000083.1 GCA_019310425.1 Deltaproteobacteria bacterium
CGGCACCATCGCGTTCATCACGCTTGCCGCCGGTTGCGGCGGCGACGTCGATTCGCGCATGCAGGAAATCCGAGCGCTGCAAGACGTCGGGCAGTTTACAGAATCGATCACCGAACTCCGAGAAGTTCTGGCGATTTCACCCGACCTGCCCGAGGCAAACTATCGACTGGGAGCGGCTCTCGTTCAAACCGGCGATCCGAGCCGTGCGATCTGGGCACTCAAGAAAGCAAGCGAATCGCAGGAATTCGCGGTACCGGCCGGGTTGATGCTCGCCTCGGCGCACTTTACCGTCCGCGACCTCGAAGAGGCGATTCGCGCAATCGACCGCGTTCTCGAACTCGCCCCCGAGCGAATCGCCGCGCTGCAGCTGAGGGCGAAGGCCAACCTCGACATCGCCCGCTTCGAAGAGGCGCTGGCAGACACGGAGCGCCTGATCGAAGTAGCGCCCGACGACTATCAGAACCGCGCGATATACGCGACAGTGCTCTTCGAGATGGGCCGAGGCGAAGAGGCTGAAGCAGCCCATCTACTCCTCCGAGAGATGGGCGAAGCGAGCAACGACCCGTCGCTGCATGCGCGCTCATGCATCGCGCCTGCGGTCTTCGCAAAGGATTTCAAGAAGGATCTCGAGGAGGCGGAATCACTGTACGAGGAGTGCCTCGAGAAGTACGAGTCCGACGGATTCCTCGTGAACCACGTGATGGGTTTCTTCGACTCGATCGGAAAGCCTGAGCGCGCGACGGAATTGATCCGCATGGCTTCCGACAACGCACCCGAGAACCTGGGGCTGCGTTCGTCCCTGGCGAACCGCCTGAATGCGCAGGGCGACTCGGAGGCAGCCGAAAAGGTGCTGGTCGATGCCGCCGAGACCTTCGACTCCGCGGCTGCGTGGAACATGCTCGCAGTCTTCCATCGCCGAAACGGCAACTCGGAGAAAGCTCTCAGTGCCGTCGAAAAGGTCATCGAGCTCACCGGCGGTGGCGGCGACGAACTCCGTTTCACGCAGGCGGACGTGCTGGTCGACCTCGAACAGTACGAGCGTGCGGAAGAGATCGTGAAGACGCTCGACGAACCCATCTACGCAACGCTGATTCGCGGGCGCATCCAGCTCGCAAACGACGAGCCGGCTGCAGCGCTCGAGTCGTTCGAGAAGGGCATTCGCCATTGGCCGAACAACGCCGGCGCGCGCTACCTCGCGGGCGTCGCAGCTTACGAACTCGGCGATTGGGAACGCGCGATCACGGAGCTGCGCGAGGCAATGCGAGCCGACAAGTCCGAAACGAGCGCCGCTCGCCTGCTTGCACGCATTCACTACGACCGCGGTGACTTCAAGCAGGCGTCCAACTTTGCTGCCGCATCGCTCCGCCGCAGCAAGGCGGACCGCCAGGTGGATGACTACGTGATCGCGATCCGATCGATGGCGAAGCTCAGTCAGTTCGAGACAGCGCGTGCGGCCGCCACGAAACTCAGCGAGATGCCGGGTGAGGAGGCCGCCGGAATCGTGGAGCTCGCCTACGTGGTGCGTGCCGAGCAGGGACCCTCAGCCGCGGTCAAGACCGTCCGTGACAGCGGTCTGGACTTGTCGCAGAGCGAGAACCGCACCGTCCTGCGCGCGATGGCCGACAACCTGAGCGCGCTCGGACGTGGCGAAGAAGCGTTGACCGTCGTGGACTCTGCGATCGCCGCCAACCCCGAAGACGCCGACATCCACGCGATTCGTGGAAACACCCTCTCACGCTTGCATCGAAACGACGAAGCCCGGCAGGAATTCGAGAAGGCTCGTGCGATCGACGCCGACAGCGCAATTGCGATCGCCGGCCTCGCGGTCATTGCAGGCAACTCCGGTGATTTCGCCGGAGCGATCGAGCTCTTCGACCTGGCAACAGAGAAAGCGGACGAGGGCGCCGACGTCTACGCCTACTCCGCTGCGCAACTGACGCTCCAGCTCGGCGACAAGGACGCCGCAATGGATCGCCTGCGCAAAATCGTCCGCAAATACCCCGGAAACGCCGGAGCGCGCAACGATCTCGCCTGGCTGCTCGCGGAATCCGGTGGCAATCTCGACACTGCGCTGTCGTTGGCCGAAGAGGCCAGGAGCCTCGACCCGGCACCCGACATTCTGGACACACTAGGCTGGGTGCATTTCAAGCGCGGTGAGGCCGCAGCAGCCGTTTCCGTCTTGGAGAAGGCGCATTCGGACTCGCCCGACTCCGCTTCGATCCGTTACCACCTCGGCAGCGCACTCGCGTTGGCGGGTGATTCAGAGCGCGCGAAAGAGATGCTCCAGTCGGCAGTGGACGCTGAAGGGTTCGAGGAAATCGACGAGGCCCGACGGAAACTCGCAAAGCTCGAACCGTAGGAGTTGCACGATGCCCCGACTGGGCCCCCAACAATGGGCCACCGCAGCTCTCGCGGCCTGCCTGATCCTCGGCTGCTCGTCACCCGAAGAACGTGTCGCCGCCCATATCGAGCGAGCACAGGAGTTCGTCGCAATCGGCGACAACGACGAGGCCATCCTCGAGTACCGCAGTGCGCTCAAGATCGACCCGAACCAGACGGTCGCAAACGAGGAAATCGGAGACCTGTTGCTCCGTCAGGGCGACCTCTCGGGCACGTTCTACCTGAGCGAGGCGCTTCGCCTCGATCCGGAACGAATCGATATCGCGATGGAGCTCACGCGGGCGCTGCTCATCACCGGGCAGATCGATGAAGCGGACTCCGTGATCGCGGCGGCAAAGATCGCACACCCGGAAGCGGGCGTGGTCTACGGGGCCGAGGCCGAGCTGTTGCTGTACCGCAACGACCCGGAAACAGCCCTTGCGGCTGCTCAGAGGGCGGTCGAATTGGCCCCGGAGGATGGCGAACTCTGGTTGCAACTCGGCCGCGTCCACCAGGGCCGGATCCGAATGAAGCAACTCCTGAAGAAGCCCGTGGATCGGGAGATCCGGCACGAGGCGATCGCCGCTTTTGAAAAGGCCGACGAACTCTCCGGCGGTTCGGTCGGGGCACGCCTCGAGCGCGCGCGGATGCTCAGCCAGAACAAACAGAGCCGCGATGCCGCCCAGGATGCCTACATCGAAGCTGTCGAACTCGCGAAAGAACAGGGCAAGCCCGATGTGCACTTCATGGCGGCGCACGCCGCCGAAGAATTCGCCGCCAAGTTGCGCAATAGGAAATTCCGGACCTGGGCAATCCGCCAGATGCTCGAAGCGGACCCGAGCCAGCTACCGCTGTGGTCCCAACTCGCCGAGATTGTTGACGACGGTTCCGGGTACGGAATCCTCGTCTACAAGGAGCTGTTGTTCAGGCGCCCGGACGACCCCTACGCCCATGTCATGTTCGCCTCCTACATGGCCGGGAGGAGCAGTGGCTCCGAGGCGATCCGCCATCTGAACGACACCATCGAGGGCGGTCTGGAATCTCCGGCGCTCTTCGAACTGATGATCCGACTGCAGATCGCGCAGAGTCAATTGGCCACCGCCCGGGCAACTTTCGTCCAGATGTCGGATGATTTCCCGAATGAGCCGGAGACCGCCCGCGCCAAAGCGCGCATCGCACTCGCCGAGGGGCGCAACGATGACGCCATCGAGATCCTGCGCGATCAGGTGCGCGAGCCAGACACCTTCGAATACCAGCGCCTGATGGCACTCGCACAGTACCGCAAAGGCGAACTCGAAGCTGCCTCCGACGCGGTCGACCGCGCCCTGGAGCTGCGCGGCGAATTCTCGCCCGAAGGGGTTCGATTGCGCGCATTGATCCACCACGACTCCGAGCGATGGGCAGAAACCCTGCGCGCGCTCAGGACACTGACCCTCAACGGTCAGACGCTCAGCAACGCCGAAGAGTTCATGCGAGTGCGCGCGCTCTACGGCACCGGCAGGCCCGAACCCGCACTGAGCATTCTCGAAAGAATCCTCGAATCCGAGAATCCGCCAGCCACCGCCGCGATCCTGTATGCGCGACGAGAAGGCGCGAATCACCCCGAGGAGGCTCGCGCTCATCTCCTCACTGCGCTCGAGAAGAAGCCGGCCGACCCGAAAATCCTCGAAGCGCTCGTCGACATCAGCCTGCGCTCGGGTCAGCTGAAACAGGCGATGTTCCTCATGAATTCGGTGATCAAATCGGGTCGCGCAAGACCCGAGACATTGCTGCTGAGGGCGCGTGTGCTCCACCGCACGGGCAGGCACGAGCCTGCCGAATCCGATGCGCTGCGCGCGTTCGAGGCCGACCCGTCGCTGCCCGGTGCAATCGACCTCCTTTACTCGATCTACGAGGCACAGGGACGGCTGGAAGAAGCCCGCACCTCGTTCGAAGAAGCCGAAGCGGCAGGCGTGCTCCATTCCGGAGCGCGGCTGCTGCTGTGTCGGATCTATCTGCGTCAGGGTGAGTCGAATCGCGCACGCGCAATGCTCGAGAAGGTCATCCGCGAAGATCCCGATTCGGCGGCGGCGAAGACCGATCTTGCCTACCTGCTGGCGGAGGGCGACGGCGGCAGCGACCTCGACCGCGCTTTGAAGCTCGCCGAGGAGGCGCAGAAATCCATGCGATCCGATCCGGCAGCGGCGGACACCGTGGGCTACGTCTTCCTTCGGAAGGGTCAGCACGAGGCGGCACTCCAACAGTTCCTCTACGCGATCGAGTTGAACGGCGATCAGGCGACCTCTGTAGCGCCGAAGCTGCACTACCACGTGGGACTGACGCTCGACGCGCTCAGCCGTAGTGAAGAAGCCGCCGAAGCATTCGAGAAGGCGTTGGCTCTCGACTCGAACTTCCCCGGGGCGCAGGACGCCCGAAAGCGCCTCGAACGGACCGCACGACCGTCGTAGTCGCCCTTCCGACGCCAGGAGGCGACCGGCCGGAACATGCGCGCAGCGGACATCGACCCCGCCGATGCCATTCCCGGGCAGCCCCCGACGAGCAGCGACGCCCGCGGCGCTCGACTGTTTCGGCTCAGCGCAGCGGGCGCGCTCGCACTCCACGCCATCTTGCTGTTCGCGACGGAAGGCATTCACGGCGGTGCCGACCTGCGACCGCACTTGCGCCTGTTGCAACAGATGGCGGAAGACCCAGCTCTCCGAACCGTCTACGCCCCCGCCTACCACGTGCTCGGCTCGATCTTCGAACCCTGGTTCGGCCTCGCGGGGGTGACGAAGCTCTTCGCGTTCGCAGCCGCGGCGGCGCTGATCGCGGGCTTCCGCAGCTTCCAGCGCGCGGCCGATCTTCCGGACCTCGCTTCGGCGCTGTTCGTGTGGTCGCCGTACGCATTCGCGCTTACTTGGTGCATCCCAAAGGTCGAAGCCGCCGGCTACGCTCTCGCCTTCGCGGGGCTGGGGTGGTTGCTCGGGAAGCGCTACCTCGCCGCCGCAGTCGCGCTCAGTGCAACGTTCTTCATCCATACGGCTGCAGCGCTGCTCTTCGGCCTCTGCGGCGGCGTGATCGCATTGGCGCGGCGCGACGGCCGAGCGCTCGTCGCCCTCGCAGCCGGGAGCCTCGGCGCGGCCCCGCTCTTCGCCGCCCACCTCGTAGCCGGCTGCAGCCTCGCCGAGACGTTCCTGTTCTCGAGCGGCGATTACCTCCGGCCCGCCGCTGGCGCGTCGTCCATCGAGAGGCTCACCCGCATCGCAATCCTCGCCGGCCCGATCAACGTCTTCGCCGGCGCGATCGGCGCGTCGACGCTGTCGCGTTGGAATCGGCCCGTCGCGCTGATGTGCGGGATCGTCTTCGCGCTGTATTGGAACGAGATCTGGCTCGGTCGGTTCGGTATGGGCTCCACACTGAACCTGCTGCGCGGTCTCACATGGCTGGCGTTCGTCGTCGCGATTCCCGCCGGCATAGCACTCGACGCGCGGCGACGGCTGGCCCCGTGGATTCTCATTGCTTGCGCGCTGTGGGCTGGCGCATCGTCGCTCTGGGTCGTGCCGAATTCGTGCTACACGCGGACCTTCACGTCTGCCGAGATTCGTGCCACCGCCGTCGATCGTTGCACCTTCCGCTGGCGCGACGTGAAACGCAAGCCGCCGAATCCGGGCGCCGTCACACCCCCGCGTCAGGAGCCATGAGAGAGTGGGTCATTCGAGGATCGCCGACAGCTGCTGGAGGTCGTCGCGGATCTGCGCATCGTAGGCTCCGCCCTGTTCGAGCGCACGCTTGAGCATCCGACGCGCTTCGTCGTATTCACGGCGAGAGATGTGGGCGTGGGCAGCCATGCGAACCTCGGACTGCGTCGGTGATTGCCGCGCGGCGACCTTCACGATCCAGCCTGCGGCCATCTCGTCCACCACCGCCTGGAACTTTGGATGATGGCGCACGGAGTCGAAGCGTGGCTCGTTGTAGATCATCTCGAAGCGGTTGAAGCCGCGTGCGACGGCGGCCTGCAACGCCTCGGCCGCTGTGTCGACATCGCCGACGCTGCCCGCTCGATTCGCACGAATCAGGTTCGCCGACACGCCATCGGGATAGTGCCTGGCCGCATCCGCGATCACCGTCGCGCTGTAGCGCCAGATCCCCGCGCGCTGATGGCTGTGAGCGGCCATGGCCGAGCACAGTGCGGCCCCCACCACCACCGCGGCGAGTTCGAAGGTCCTTCGTCGCTCGCTGCCGGACGAGAAACGGCCGAGACCCTCGCCCAGCATGAGCAGCGCGCCGCCGATCAGGCCCGGCAGGATGAAATACAGGTAGCGATCCGCGAGCGGGTAGAGGAACGGGAAGACCTGAGAGATCGGCCCGAACGAAACCACCGCCCAGACCCAGTACGCAATCTCGGGCTCCCTGCGACGCCAGACCACCACCAGACGCCAGGCAAGCGCCGCCAACACCGGAAGCGAGCACAGCCACCACAGGTCGAACAGTGACCGGATCGGCTCGGGCTCGTGGAACGCCGAAACACCGAGTGAGGTAGAACTCATGACCAGATAACGCATCGCGAGACCGGATACCGTCATCACCAGATCGAACGGAGTGTCGTAGAGGATCGCCTCCGCGGCCCCCGATCGCTGATGAACCGAAAACTCGACGATTGCGTACAGCACGAAGATCAGTACCCACGCCGCCCACCACGACTTCGCGATCTTCTCCCGCTGTGTCCAGGCCAGCAACGCCGCGACCGGCAGCACAACCGCAGCAGTGGGCTTCGCAAGCAGAGCCAACAGGAATAGGGCCGTTCCGAGTGATGGTCGTTTCGGGAACAGCAGCAGCGCCGCGAGCGACAACACAAGGGCGGAGCTGCTCTTCAGCTGCGAGATCCAGGCAACTGCTTCGACGTTCGCGGGGTGAAGCAGGAAGAACGTCGCACCGAGAATTGCAGCGGCACGCGGGATTCCAGTGCGCAGGAACAGCGGGATCAGCAGCAGGGAGGCAATGGCGTGGAACACCACGTTGACCAGGTGGTGCCCGGTCGTCTCCGAACCGAACGCGTCCCAGGCGAGCGCGTGAATCAGCATCTGGACCGGGGAGTAGTTCACGACCGCAAGCGTGACCGGGCCGAGCGGCTCGAGAATTGCGATGAAGTTCTCGAGGCTGAGTTCATGGATGTACACGTTGCGCTGAACGTAGTGTCCGTCATCGGACAGAAACGCGCCGTTCATCGCGGGCTCATAGACGAGCAGCGCCGCGCCGAGGAAGGTCATCGCAAGCAGCACCCAGCCGATGGGTGTAATCGCGCCAACGTTCCGGGCCGACACGGCTGACGCGCTCCCGGCGGACGCCGCGGTCTCAGTGACTTTGCGTGCGATGGCTCCCTCCCCGCTCTGCCGCCTCTTCGGCCTCCTGGTCGCTCGATTCCTTCATGAACGCTCGAAGCGCTTCCAATTCGCTGCGCACCACGTCTTCGAACGGACCACCCGCACGCAGCGCCTCTTCGAGTAGCACCTCCGCACGAGCGTACTCCTCCCGAATCATGTGGGCCTGCGCGATTACGCGCAGCTCGGCCGGCGACGGATCTTCGCGCCTCGACGCGCGTTCGATCCAGCGGCCCGCCATATCATGAATCAGCTGTTCGAACTCCGGACTGTCCCGAATCGGCGCAAGCCCGGGGTCATTGCGCATGGCCATGAAGCGATCGATGCCGTGATCCGCCGCCCGCCGCAAGTGCCCCACAGCCGCCTTCACATCGCCCTGCTGGGCGGCGCTGCGAGCCGCGAGGAATGCCGCAGTTCCTCCCTCCGGATAGTGGCGCGCGGCGTCCAAGTAGAGCAGCGTCGGATTCGACCACAATCGAGCGCGATCGATGCTGCCAACCGCAAAGAAGACCGAGAGCGCGATCACCGCTCCGGCGGAGATGAAATCGACCCGTGAAGCGGAGCTCAGCCGACTGCGCCAGCTGCCGTAGGCGAGCAGCGTCCCACCGATCAGCCCGGGCAGAATGAAGTAGAGGTAGCGGTTTGCAACTGGATTCAGGAACGGAAAGAACTGCGAAACCGGCGCGAAGGCGGCGATGGCAACCAGCCACCACGCCCCCTCTTCGCTGCGATTGCGGAGAGTCGTGAACGTCCGCCACGCCAGCAGCGCGCCGAGCGGCAACGCCGCAAGCCACCACGGGTCGACAGCCGAGAAGACCGGGGGGGGCTCGTGAAACGCCGACACACCGTAGCCGGTCGCCGCCATCACCAGATATCGAGTGCCGACGCTCGCGATGGTTCGGAAATGAACCCACGGATCTTCATACGCAGGCACATCGACAGCACCCATGGCACCGAAAAAACCGAGCTGGGGAACCGCGTACACGCCGAAAACGACGACCCAGACACCGAGCCACATCCAGGTACGGCCAGCCGACGCGGATCCGGGCCGCGCCCAGGCGAAGGCGATCGCCGATGGGAGCGCGAACAGCGCAGTGGCCTTCGTGAGCAGGGCGAGTGCAAACAACCCGGTCGCGAACAGCGGATAGCGGAAGAACGCCAGCAATGCTCCCAGCGACAACGCGAGCGACGCATTCGTCTTCAGCTGCGAGATCCACGCGACAGCCTCGACGTTGGCGGGATGGACCGCGAAGATCAGGCCTCCGAGCAGTGCCCCGACGACGGGCACGCGCGAACGCAGCAACAGCGCCACGAGCAGGGTCGAATTGAGCGCATGAATCCCAACATTGACGAGGTGGAATCCGAGCACGTCGCCTGCGAAGATGGAACGCTCGATGGTAGTGAGAAGTAGATGAACAGGCGCGTAGTTCGCGGTATAGAGGCTGGCGGCTCCAAATGGGTCGAAGATCGCCGCGACCCCGCTCAGGCTGAGCTCGCGGGTATACGGGCTGCTGACGATGTAGCCGATGTCGTCCGAGAAGAACGGGCTGCGCAGAGCGCCGCGGTAGATCCAGTAGTCGAGCAGCGCGAAGGCTGCGAATACCAGGAACGGCCAGCCGGTCGGAAGAAGAGGAGCGGAGGCACTTCGCGAAGGGCCGGACTGTGCGGCGGGCCTCGCGTCGGCCGCCCCTTCGGCTCCGTCTGCACACTCCATCGACGGATATTCTACCAACCCGAAGAGGAATTCCCGCCGAAGGACGCTGCATTTCCGCACACCGGCAGACCAGCAGGCGTCAGCCTGCTGGTCTTGTTGCTGTTCTCCGTAGTCGCCTGTGCCGAACCACCCACCACCCGCGCGTACCTATCCAGCGGCCTGGTGTTCGTTCGGGTCGTCGGCGACTCCAACGAAATCGTCCGCGTTCGTATCGCCGATGGCGAGGAGCGGTCCGTCACCCTCACGCCGGATCGCGACGAACGCTGGCCCTACTGGTCGGAGAAAGCGAATCGCCTGCTCTTCCAGGTCGGCCGCCCCGGAGACCGGAACACCAGCGATCTGGTGCTCTGGAATCCCGTGAGCCAGCGGGAATCTCCGCTGCCGCCGACGCCGGGTCGCGAAGAGCGTTGGCCGGGCTGGTCGCCCGACGGACGATCGATCATCTATGCATTCCGCGGCGGGGTCCCCGGCGGCGGGGTCGCACTCGCCTTCTGGCGCGAACGCCGCATCAAGCTCGTCGTCGGCTCGACATCGAACGATTTTTTCATGCGACCCAACTTCTCGCCCGATGGGCGGCTGGTGGTGGCCCAGCGCCGCATCGCAGGACAGACGGGGAGCTCGAACCTGTGGCTGCTTTCGGCGGAGGCGATGGACGCGCGACCCCTCACCACGGATCTCGAATGGAACGATTCGAAGGCCTGGTTCTCTCGCGATGGAACGCGAATCATCTACACCCGGCGTGCAGTCGGGGGCAGCGACTACACCGTCTGGGGAATCCCAACCGCAGGGGGTGCCCCCTACCCGGTGATTGCAGGAGCGGACGACGGCCACTCGGCCCGGCCGTCACCCGTGCGCGATGAGATCGCCTTCGTGTCGGATCGCTATGGATCATCGGACGTGTTCCTGGCCGACCTCGACGGCTCCGCCCAAAGGAACTTGCAGCACACTCCAGATTACAACGAACTCGCGCCGCGCTGGTCGCCCGACGGCGAGTTCGTCGTCGTTACGCGCATAGCCCGCGAGGTCGCGGATTTCGGCAGCATGAACCAACGGACGCTCGAGCAGGCGCATATCGTCGTTCTGGATCGGAACGGAAAACAGCACTTCGAAGCCGTTGGCGCAATGGCGGACTGGATGCCGGCATGGCCGTAAACGACGCCGGGGTTCAGCGAAATCGACTCCTCCACTGGTCGTTCGGAGCTGCGATCTTCGCACTCGCGCTGCTGACGTTCCTGCCGATCCGAAACCACGCATGGCTCAACTACGACGACAATGTCTACATTACACAGAGCGCACCCGTGCTCGCCGGCTGGACGATCGAGGGTCTGGCCTGGGCCTTCTCGAGTTTCGACGGAGCCAATTGGTTCCCCCTCACCCGCCTGTCGTGGATGCTCGACAGCGAGTTCCATGGCACCCGAGCCGGCGGTTTCTTCTGGACCAACATCCTGCTCCACGCACTCGCAAGCCTCGCACTCTTCGACGGACTCGCGCGCCTGACCCGCAATGTTCCGCGGAGTGCATTCGTCGCCGCCGTGTTCGCCGTCCACCCGCTGCACATCGAGTCTGTCGCATGGATCGCCGCACGCAAGGATCCGCTCAGCGCACTGTTCTTCGCGCTTGCGCTCGGCGTTTACGCGCGCAATCGCGACCGCGGTGGAACAGTGGCCGGGAACATCGGGGTATTCACCTGCACCGCGCTTGGCCTGATGGCGAAACCGATCCTGGTCACGCTGCCGTTCGTGCTGCTGCTTCTCGACTTCTGGCCATTGCGTCGGCTGGAACGCAGCGATGCCCCCGGGAGCTTCGACATGGCGAAAGTTCGCACCGCCATCATCGAGAAGTTGCCGCTGTTCGCGCTGGTCGCAGGCTTCAGCATCCTCACGCTGATTGCACAGAACACGGGCGGTACGGTTGCGTCGCTCGATCAGCTCGACACGTCCACCCGCTTGGGAAACTCCCTCGCTAGCTACGCAACCTACATTGGCAGGGGCCTCTGGCCGACCGGCCTCGCCGTCTTCTATCCACATTCCGGCGAAACGCTCTCCGGGATCGTCGTCGCACTGTCGGCACTGCTACTCGTCACCATCACGGCGGGCGCCTGGTCGCAGCGACGCAAGCGCCCGTACCTCGCCGTCGGGTGGCTATGGTACCTCGGCACGCTGGTTCCGGTGATCGGTCTCGTCCAGGTCGGATCCCAGGCGATGGCGGATCGTTATACCTACCTGCCACTGATCGGACTCGCTATCGCGGCGGCGTGGGGTGTTCCAGATCTCTGCACGCGCCTCCCTGCGCGGCGCATCGCGCTGCCGCTACTGGCCGCGTGCACGATCACGGCGCTCACCGTCGCGACGTCGTTCCAGCTACGACACTGGCGCGACAGCGAAGCGCTGTTCCGGCACGCGCTTCGCGTGACCGAGCGCAACCACGTCGCCCACAGTTATCTCGGGGCAGCCCTCCTCGAGCAGGGACGTACCGCCGACGCGATCCATGAGTTCGAGATCGCACTGCAGCTTCGATCCGATCTGCTCACCGTTTCCAATAACCTCGCCTGGGTACTGGCAACCACGCCCGAAGCTCATCTTCGCGATCCCGCCGGCGCGATCACAGCCGGCGAAAATGCGGCACTCCTGACGGAGCACGCCGACCCCGCGGTACTCGACACTCTCGCCGCCGCATACGCTTCGGCTGGCCGCTTCGCCGACGCGGCGCGCACTCTCGAGCAAGCGATCAAGATCAGCCGAGAGCACGAGAGCGAGGCGTCGGTTCGGGAATTCGTCGACCGGCTTGCACTCTACCGAGAACGACGCGCGTACGTCGAGCCGGTGCGTTGAGTGCCGGCTCAGTCCTCGCGCTTCCGCGCGACCATGTGCACCGTCGCGCCGCTGCGGGCGATCGTCTCGATTACGGTCGCGAGCAGACCGAACGGCGCCCCGGCGACCAACCAGAAACGCAGCCAGAATCGAGTACGCGCATCGAACGGAAGTGAACCGCCCGCGGAGCGATGATGCAACAGCGTGTAGAGCCCGTTGCGCGGAAGCCCCGGAAATCGGTTCAGCACGCTCTGCATCCACCCGAAGGGGTTCTGGCGCAACGAGAAGTGATGTTCCGACAGCACCTCGAAGCCCACTTCGGAGAGCAACCGTTGCAACGCCGAGGCCGGAAACTGGAACAGGTGACGCGGGAGGTCGAGGTGGAACCACGCGGCACCGGTCCAGCGCGCCTGTGCGCTCTCGAAATTCGGGACCGCAACCACCAACCGACCGCTCGGCTTGAGAGCCCGATGCACGGCCTCGAGCGACCCACGCGGATCCGGCAGATGCTCGAGGACGTGCCAGATGATCACCTCGTCGAGGCTGCAGTCCTCATAGCCCGCCGCCGCGATACTCGATGCGATCCGGATTTCCGCCCGCGGGTCGGCGCCGCGAGCCGCTTCGGCGCTGATCTCCTGGCCGTGGACCTCGAAGCCGCGGTCGGCCAGTTCGCCGAGCAGGACTCCGCGGCCGCAGCCGACGTCGAGGACCTTCGCCCCAGGCTGGAGATTCCGTGACAGGAAACCGATATGGCGAGTGCCGACCAGACGAACCAGCCATTCGACCAGCGGCTGGAACTTCCTGCCGGGCTCGCCGTAGTATTCGTCGGGGTACAGCGCACGTACTTCCTCGACCTCTGGGCTGGGGTGGAAGCGACCGAGGCCGCATTCGATGCAGACTACGACAGGCGCCGCGATACCATCGACGGCGAAACGCGGCCTCGCCTCCTCCGCGTTGCACACCGGGCATGGCGAAACGCGCTCCGTCGGGTGAGTGGATGAATCGAGCGCCGCGACATTACGTTCGTATAGACCTGAGCAGGCCAGGGAGAGCTCCTTCAGATGCAGCCGGTGGATCGTGCACCTGCGCGTGCCAAAGGTCAAGGGAAGGAACCTGGAGAAACCGTTGCCGGTGAATGAAGGTTCGGATAGCCGACTGGTTGGGATGCGAACTCTCCTGGTCGCTTTCGCGCTGCTCTGCGCACTCGCCCTTGCGCTGGCGGGCCGCCACCTCGATGCCCCCGGAACCTACTACGACGAGGTCATCCAGGCGGAACCCGCCGTCCAATTCCTTGCGGAAGACGGCCGCCCATCCGGCATTCCGGGCGCCCGCACGATCCGACTCTTCGGCGGTTGGTTCCCGATCACGGTGCAACCCTACATGGGCGCCCTGAAGAGCCAGCTGCTGATCCCTGTCTTTGCCGTCTTCGGGGCGAGTGTCCCCACGCTGCGCCTTGCCACGCTGGGGATCGCGCTCATTGGCTTGCTGTTCGCGATGCTCTGGGCGCGGGAAACGCTCGGCATTCCAATCGCAATCGCCTCGGGTCTGTTGCTGGCGACGGATCCGAGTTTCCTGCTGACGGCACGGCACGATTGGGGCTCTTTCGCACTCGGGTTTTGCTGCCGCTGTGGCGGCCTCTACTTCCTGACCGTCGGTTGGCGGCGTGGAAGCATTGCGCCGCCGTTCGTCGGGGGGCTGTTATTCGGGCTCGGCGTGTACAACAAGATCGACTTCGGCGTCTTCATGGCAGCCGCAGCCGTGGCCCTGGCGCTCGCCTTCCCACAGATCGTTCGCGAATCGCTCCGAACATGGCGACGGCAGGCCCTGCCGGTGGGACTGGGCGTAGCACTCGGCGCTGCGCCCATGATTTCAGGTGCTACGGCAGCCCTGTCGGCGACGGGAAACTTCTTTCGACGCCAGAGCGTCGGTCCGGCCGACTGGGCGGAGAAGCTCCACACTTTCGCTGCGACACTCGATGGTTCGTACTTCCACGAGCTGATGCTCTCCGGCGGGAGCTTCGAGCGCATGGCACAGGTGCCGGATCCAGCTTCCAGTCCGTTCCTGGTCGTGTTCGCGCTATCTCTCGTCTACCTCGGCGTGGTGCTGTGGCGCGACCGTCGGGCTGGCGAACTCGATCCAGCTCAGGCGTTCGTCTGGTCGGCGACCCTCTTGATCGCGATCGGTATCTTCCTGACTCCTCGAACCGTTCGAATCCATCACGCACTCAACATCTACCCGTTTCCACACTATGTCGTCGCGCTTGCCCTTGCGCGAATCCACTCGCGGCGCGATGCCGGGTCGGGCGCGGTTCGCCGAGCCGCATCCGTCGCCGTACTCGCACTCCTCGTCGCCGGCAATCTCCTCGTTACCGCTCTCACCCTCGAGCATATGCGGTCGACCGGTGGGAAGGGGCGCTGGTCGGATTCCCTGGACGCGTTCGCGCAGGAATTGTCGAGCCGCCCCGGTACGGTCGCAGTGAGCCTCGACTGGGGATTCAACGGCCCACTGCGCTTCGCCGCGCGCGACCTCGACCTCATCGAACCAGTCTGGTCGATGCGCTCTGCACATCGACCCGGCCGCGCATGGCGGTTCTCGGGAACAGTCCACCACGTCTACCTGCTGTTCGACGAGGACTTTGCGGTCTTCGACTTTGGGCCGAAGTTCCTCGCCGCTGCGCGTGAACTCGACCCCACAAGCGTCGAG
>JAFDEI010000084.1 GCA_019310425.1 Deltaproteobacteria bacterium
GAAGAACGACGATATCGCGAGCCTGGACATCGTCGATAACTACCTGAACGGCGGTGACTCGATGCACGCGGGCCTGAAGCAGCGCTTTCCGGCATTCGACGGTGCGGTGGTGGAATTCGACAAGCCGCACCTGACGCAGAGCAAGCCGAAGTTCGACATTCGCTGGAGGAGTCCGGAGTGTCTCCAAGCGAAGAAGAAGAAGCAGCAGAAGAAATGTGAACAGCGGATGAAGCTCAAGTTCGGCATGGAGACTCATGCCGATCCGGTCGCGAACGCACTCATGCGGGCGCTCGGTTTCAACTCCGACGTCTCGATGCACGTTCGGAACGTGCGCGTGAATCTCGGAAACAAGACCCGTGCCAGCATCGAAGCGGATTGGATCGGCTACTTCGACCGGCAGCGGATCCACACCTACATTCCGATCGACAAGGTGCTGAAGCCGGATGGGGCTGGACGGGGTGAGGATGAGGAGGGCGAGTACTTCGTCTTCCAGACGGCGGTCGTGGAGGATAAACCGCGCGAAATCGACCGGATCGGGCAGTGGACCTTCAGCTGGGGCCTCGCCGAGCAATCGCGCGAGGCGCGTGGCTTGTTCGTGTTCAATGCCTGGATCGCGAACGCCGACATGAAGGACGAAGAGAACAACAAGCTCGTCCTGCGCACCCTGCCGAACGGCGAGCAGAAGATGTTTCTGGTTCAGCAGGATATCGGCCACTCGTTCGGCTGGATCCTGCCCGAGCGTGCTGAAGCGTATACCTGGGATCTGATCGAGACGAACGCGACGTCGCGGCTCTTCGGCTGGGCAAACGGATCGATCGAGTTCAACTACATCAACCTCCAGGACGCGGGCCTCGAGCACACCACGACCTACGCGGATGCGAAGTGGATGACGCGTCGGATCGCACAGCTCACGCGCGAGCAGATCGCAGCCGCGGTGTCGCTCGGCGGCTGGCCGGGCGGGATACCGCAGCTCTATGTCGAAAAGATGATCAACCGCAGGAATCAGCTCGTGCAGGCGTTCGATCTCGAGTCCGAATACCCGTTGCTTCCGGTCGACCGCCACGTCACGACGCTCGACGGTTCGGTGGTCGATGGGCACCTGGTTCAGGATCGTTTCGACGATGTTTCGCAGCTCAACTACGGCAACCACTGGCGCGACGCATTCGGTCCGATCAACCGCTGGATCGCCGATCGGGCCATCCAGGCGATTCAGCTCGGCATCGCCGCGGTCGACGCAATCAACCCCGGCAACATCACCGTGACGGGGAAGCTCGCGGTGTTCCCGCGCATCCTGATCAACCTCACGCGTCAGGTGATCCTGAACCCGAAGCCGGAGGGCGCTTCGGATCAGTACATCGTGATCGATTCGGTCGAGTTCGGCGTTCGCGTGGGCATCGGCTACATCGGCAGCGTCGAGGGCACATTGCTACAGAAGTATGCACTCGCCTTTCCCGCGCCCACTCTGCATAAAGGGTTATTGGGGGCCGTCCGGGTACTCGACTTCCTGGTTCCAGCAAAGCTGCGAACCGCGGACTTGCCAGAGAAGTACGTGCTGTACCGCGAGGGAGCCTTCAAATCGGGCGTGCGTGTGAGCACCGACCACACCAACTTCATGTCGCCATTCGGCGTGGACGGTGACCAGAACTGGGTCATGGCACGCCGCAGCGTGATCGACCACCGTGGCGAGGATCCTCTGGTGTGGGTCGACCATCCTCGATCACTCGAAAGAGACGTACACCTGTTTCTCGAGGCGGCAGTGCTCCAGATCCCGTTCTTGGGTGGTCACACGTCCGATGGAACCGTTTCCGGCGCAGTCTGGCGGATCGACAAGGACAAGCTCGAGGTTCCAGGGGCCGACGGCACTCCGATCTTCCAGAAAATGGTGCAGAGCGCAGACTTCAGCGAGGCGGCGAAGATCGTCTCGCAGCCGGAGCGAAAGGCATCATCCACGTTTCGTTCGCACGAGGCCTGGTGGAACCTGTTGGTCGCGAACTGGCGCTCTCGCACCAGCGACGAGACCATCACCGTGAAGGATACGCTCGGAGAGATCATCCATGAAGAGCATCAGTCCGAGCGTCGTCGACGCCTGAACTGGTCGTTCTTCGACAACGGTGAAACCCAGGAATTCAGGGTTACCGGCTTCGTCGGTGCCGACGACCCCGTGGGTGCGACGATCGAAGAGCCGGTAGTCGTCGTCAATATCAGCATTGATGACTTGAATACACATAGTGACGAATTCAAGGGCTATTTCAGCATGCTCGAGCGTATGGGGTCGGGTCAGCACTACCTGCCTGCCGAATTCGACCCCAAGGATTGGGAGGTCACCGGAAAGGCCGATGGCCGTTGGACCCGTATGCGGACCGATGGCTCGATTTATCTCTACTACGAAGCGCTTCGGCGCCTGATGCACGTCGATGAAGCCGGATTCTGGAATCTGCTGGCTGGTAATCTCGGGATGAGCTCGCGCGAATTCAAGCGCCACCGCGAACTCGCGCGTACGACCATCTCGAAGGACGATCTCGTCGCAAGCCGCTCGCCGAAGGGCCGTCTCACTCGGTCGATCATTCGCCGCTCACGTGCCACTCTCGCGATTCTTCGAGAGTCCGCGTCAGCTGAATCCAACCTCGAGAAGATGAGTCTGCTCGTCGAAGCCCTGTATCGCTCGAACTTCAAGTACGGCCATACCTACGACCCGGTGATCCTCGCAACCCTGCTCGAGCAGAGCGGTGTCGCCGAGATGATCGAGAACGAAGAGATCGCGATCAAGGCGCGCATCAGCAAAGCATTTGAAGACGAAAACAACATGCCCGAGCGCCGAGATATCATCGGGCATCTCGGCGCTCGGGCCGACTTCGAGCCGACCCGATATCGCTTCTTTCCGTTCGGGGGAGTCGAGCTCTACAATATGTTGAACTGGGTCAACGAGATCGAGTGACCACGGAGCGGAGCGCGAGTGAGCCGACCAGCGCATCGGCGGTCGTGCCGGATTCGCGTTGGACGTCGTTCAGTTCGAGGTTCGACCCGGGCTCGACCTCGAAATCGCGATCATTCCGGGCGAAGACTCCGCCCCTGACCGAGCCGGAACCGCCGCCGAATACGGGCTTGCTGCGGTAGAGCGAGAAGCCGGTGTGGTTGCGCCGGAACTCGGTACCCCTCACGTCCACCCGTGAGTCTTCCTTTGACGCGATCGCGATATCGGAATCGGACAGGCGGGTCGCCACGACCGTTACGCGGCTGCGCTCGCCCGCGCTGATGGACTTGTCGCCCATCCAGTGGAATGCGCTCTCGTCGATCCGAACGGTCGAATCCGCCATGTCGACGCCGTCGTCTTCGTTGTTGATGAAGAGACTCTCTCGGATCTGACCGGTCGACCACTCGGAGTTGATCCCGTCTGAGCCGTTCGCGACGAACTGGCTGCGGTGGATCTCGAAGGATCCGCGCTTCACGCTGAGGCCGTCCGCTTTCCGGGCGTCGTAGATCTCGCTGTTGTCGATGTAGACGTCCGATGCATTGAAGGACAGCTGGCCGTCGAATTCGATGCCCTGGAAGCTCGTTTTCGAGCCACCCGACACGGTCACGAAGGTGAGGGTCGAAGACTCGGGGGCGCGCGCGACGCCGAGCGCTCCCCACGGCCTCTCCGAATCGGTCGCGCGCAGGTGGATCGGCTGGCCTGCCGTACCTTTGGCGCTGATGCCGCGGAAGGTGATCAGACTGACGTTCGGGTCGAGGTGCAGCGTGACACCCGGCTCGAGTCGCAGTCGATGCGAACGCGGAACGACGATGGTCTGCGCTACGCGGTGGTTGCCGGCAGGCAGAACGATCTCGTCCCCATCGATCTCGAATGGAAGGCCCGAAGCCGCGATCGTGGACTCGATGGACCGAAAGAGGGCGCGATAATCCCCGTCCGGTGTACGGGCGAGCATCTCGGCGGTCATCAGGCGTGCGGCCGGGAGAGATTCCCCAGTCACCGCGTTGCGGTACACGATGTCGATGCTCTGGATGCTGTTGGATTGCACCCACTGCTCGGCGGAAAAGAAGGGCAGGCGGATTTCGACGGTCCACGACGCATCTCTGCCCGTGATGCTGGGTTCGATCGAGGCGTGTTCGGGCCGCAGCGCGAGCGAACTCCCGACCATCACCGGCGCAATCGGTTCACTCAGAATCTCGTGACCACCCGGCGCGGTGATTCGCATGGTTGCGGCTTCGTGGTTTGCGAACTCGGCCGACGAGAGTTCGAAGCGAATTTCACTCAGCAGGATCATTGCGAGCCCGGCCGGCGCCAGTTTGAGCGTCAGTGTCGGCGTGCCGGCATCGACGGACAGGATCGGTGTGGTTTCGACCTGCGAAGCGGCGAGCGCTGTGCTCAGCGTCGAGACTCGCTCGATCAATGCGAGGCGATTGCTGCGACGGCAGTCGGCGTATCGGCGGAGCTGCCCGAAGTGGACCAGCGAGCCGGTAGACTTTGCGAGGTGGGTGAGCAGCTCGCCGAGTTTGGCGTCGGACTGCGCGACGACTTCGCCGCCGTTCCGCCCGACAAGCTCCCAGAGGATCACGTTGCTTCGGCCGCGGAGGGCCGGCTGGTGCAGGAGCCGAGCAGTCAACCGCGCAGCATCGGAGGCTTCGCCGTCGTCCTGGGTATTCAGCGCGAGGTCTCGCAGAATCGGCTCGAGCAGGCCTGTGACGGGGTCGAAGAACCAGTTCAGGGGCGGATATCCGTTGCTTGCCGGATCACCGAAGATCGACACCAACGCGTTCCAGTTCAGGAATTTCTCGATGTCGAGCAGCTCCGGTATCTGCTGCTCGAATTCCGCATCGCTGGCGTTCTGGATCAGCGCGAGCAGGCGCTCGAGCTTCACCTCGGCGATGCTCCAGTCGCCGTCGCGGTCGATTGCAGGGACGTAATGGGCGTAGCCGACGCGGCCGTTTTCGACGCCTGCTAGTCGTGCCGGAATCGCTGCGGCCGTCACCCGCGGTGTGAGGATCTCGCCGTTCGGGTATCCCAGTCGATCGAGCATGGCCTTGCTGTTGCTTTCGCTCCAGAAGAACGTGCCGGCAGCGCTGCCGTTGATCGAGAGGTGCGCGAACCCGCCGGGAGGCGCGAGCAGTCCGCTCGCTTCACCTTTGTCGCGGATCATGAGTTCGACAGCGTGCTGGTTCTCATCGGCCGGAGCGAGCTCGAACTCGCGGATTCCCCGATAGCTCGCTTTGTTGCGGAAGCGCACACGCCATTTCTGGTCGGTGATTCGTGAGGTTGCGGTCGGTGCACCGGCGAACTGGAGATCGACCGGGTAGTCGACGCCCTCAGCGCGGAGTTTCGCCGGGAACCACCAGCGCTCGGACCGCTCGATCGAGCGCTGTGAGCTGTCGCGCGCGAGCAGCGCGGCCGCACGGAAGACTTCGGGTTCGATCGAAAGTCCGTAGCTCGAACTGGTGATGCGGTTCCAACCCGCAGCATTCAGCGCGAGGTCGAGCCAGCCGCCGAGTTCGTCTTGGACCGGTTGGATATAGCGCTCCACGGCGCCACGCGGACCGCCCAAGAAACCCATCAACGTGATCCCGCTCACGAACCACATTGCAACGTTTATCAACAGGAGACGCGATCGCGTCTTTTTTGTCAATTTCATACGGCTCTTGAACGCGAATGTACGCACCCCGCCGGTTTTCCGACAGGGTCGTGCTTCGACTTCGGTTGCAAAAAGTGCTGGCTCACCCCGAGCATCTAGCTGCGGAGAGAATATACAAATTCCTACATAAATTGTGGGTCTAGAGGGGTTTTCACACGATTCGGTGACTTTTCGCACATCTCGAGGAGATCAGGCTCGAAGCGGGCCGGCGATGGCTCCAACTCCGATCATGTACTTCGAATTCCTGCTTACGCGAACGGGGAGACTCGCGATCACTTCGGACCCGAGCGCATGTTCGTGGCGACCGAATTTGATCTCGACCACCAGCGTGTCCGGCAAGTTAGCGCGAAATCGAAGATTTGGACGAGATTTCAGCCGCTGATCATAGACTCGCTGGCGAAAGTCCAGTGTCGCACGCAATCCCCCCTCGGGGGACTCGAAATACTGTCTGAAATAGCGGTTGATCAGCACCGGCTGAGGCGATTCATCAAACCAAATTCTCCCCACTGGGGAAAGAGATTTCCGAACGTCTCTCTGCAGCCTTCTCCATGTCTGACTCTCGAAGTCCATTGGTCCGGCTGGATAGCGGTGTTTCCACCCCAGATGATTTCGTCGCCGCTTGATCTCGAGCACACTCTTCTCGGGCTGTAGGGTGTCGCCGTACCAGCGCAGCCGTACCTTCGAGCGCGAGCTCGCTCCGGACAGGTTCTCCGCATAGGCGAACAGATCGGGTGTGTCGAAATAGACATTGTTGACCTGGCGCGGCGGGTAGCTGGTATGGAAGCCGGCCGGGTTCAGCAGGATCCAGCGTTCGAGTTCGTGGTAGCGAGTTGCGTCGGCGACGAATTTGATCTCGTAGCGAGCGTCTTCCGGGGGTTTCTCGGTCATCGGCGCTCGTTTTCTCCGTCCTTGTACAGCTGATCGAGAGCGGCATCGACGGGCTTTATCGAAACCCCGTCCAGCAGGATGCGGTTCCCGGTCTGCGTGAGCGCGACCAGGTCCGCATTCGTGATGCGGTTGCGTTCGGCGATCAGTGTCGAGGGTCCGAACTCTCCGCGATTCATGTACGCGATCAGCGCGACGTCGCGGATGTCGTGCAGCGTCGAGTCCAGCAACTCGGCGTGGGAGCCATTCTTCGCCGCGATGCCGATGCCCACGTGCTCGATGGTGAGCTTCTCGGCGGACAGCCGGCTGCGTTCGCCCACCGAGATCGCTTTGTCGCGAATGCTGGCCATCCGGACGCCGCGTACGGTCACGTTCGAGGCTCCGAGGTCGATTGCGTCGCCGCCGGCACCTTCGATTGCGCCGGCTTCGATCGATCCCGTGGCGTAGTCCGCGTCGAAGCCATCAGATCGGGAGTCGAGGATCGTCGAATTCTGGATTGCGAACCTGGAACGCACCATGTTCAGTGCGTCGTCGGTCCGGGTGCGGATGAAGCGGCAGTCATTGAATTCGGCGGGTGCCTTGCGAAATACCACACCGCCGGCCAGTTCCCACCTCTTCCGTTTGAAGCCGCCGGCGTTGCGCACCACCACGTGCGTCCACTTCGACGGCTGCCTCGATTCGACCACATAGACGCCCGACCAGAGTCGAGACTTCCTCGAGCCCGCGGGTCCTTCCAGCACGACTGGAGCGTCAGCCTCGCCGCGGAAGTGGAGCGGTCCGCGTGCGATGATCCCGCGTCGGGCCTCGAATCGCAGCGTCGTTCCAGCCGGTAGCGTGAATCCCGCGCCTTCTGGAAGGATCAGATGGCCTTCGACATCCCAGTTTCCGGCTCGGGTGAAGAACTCGCGGGTGCTGGGATCCCACTGCAGGAATGGATGCAGTTCGAGGGTCTCCTCGACGCTGACGAATGGAAGCGGCGTCTCGGCGTCCGATCCCGGCAGGCGGATCGTTGCGGCCTGGTAGCGAGTGATCGGCCCGTCGGAGTCGGCGAGTACCTGCTCGGCGCGACGCAGTGCCGGTTCCAGGTCGAAGGTCACACGGAACGGGTACTCCCGGTGGAGCTGGTGGATCTGCTCGGCTTCGAGTTGCGCCAGCCGCTCGTAGAAGGCGGGCTCGAGCATCTGTGTGGCGATGCGAGTGAGTGCGCGACGGTAGGCGTTCCGAATGCGTGGGCTTTCGAGCAGCCCGGCTGCGAACGGGTCTTTGCTCGGGGACTCGATCTTGTCGCCCACTCCGAACGCGAGGCCCGGAGCGTGGCCGAGCGGTTCGAGCCGTTCGGTGAGTGGGTTGAGGTAGAAGCGCAAATTTCCCCAGCGCAAGGCATCGTGCGCGCCCCAGAGTTCCGAGATCGCGAGGAAGCCCCCCCAGCTTTCGGCATCGAAGACGTCGTCGGCTGGGACGGTTCCCTCGAAGTATTTCCGCAGCAGCCGTCTGCCGGACTTGTAGCTGCGTTTGAGCTTGTCCGAACGTTTGACCTGTTTCGGCCGCAGTGGCTCGATGTGGTAGCCGCCTGGGCTCGACTCGACGAGGTCCACCATGTTCTCATTGCCCGGTAGAATTGCGAGCCGAAGAAATGCGCCGTCGCGTCGCTGTTGGCTCTCGAGGAGTTCGATCGCAGGGCTCTCTTCGAGCGTCATCAGGCCGATGTGCTTGCCGTTGAGGGTGACGTCGACGAACGAGCTTCGCGGCGCCAGCACGTCTTCGCGCCGAAGCTGTTCGAAGAACAGGCGCTCCAGTTGGAAGCCGTGCGCTTCGGGATTCTTCAATTCGAATCGCCGCATGCCGAAGACGAGCGCGTCACCCCTGGTATTGATCCGCAACGGCCATTTTTCGCCCTCGAGAAGTTCGGGGCGCTCGCCGGACAGCCGCAGCCGCATCGCGGCCGTCTGTCCGTTGCTGTCGATGCTTCCGGGCAGGAAATCCTCGTCCGAGGTGGCGAGGGTCTTGCTGGCGATCGCACGGCTTCGATTCTCGTGAATCTTGTGCATGTGTTTGAATTTCACGTCCAAGGCGATTCGCCGGGTCGGCTGCGTGCTCAGATTCGCCTGCAGCAGCCGCATCGGTGCGAGCAACACCGCTGCGACGCCGGCGTGGGTCTGTGAGGCACCTGTGAAGATGAGTAGTCGCGCACGCAGAGGCTCCGAGACGGCCAGTGTGGCAGCGAGAGGGCCGGCGACTGCGACCGTCATGCCGAGCAATGCGATCAGCGCTCGGGCAACGAGGCTGCTTCGCGACTTCCTGCGGCTGCGCCCGGTTCCGGGCGGGTGGACCCTCACCATCCCGGCTAGACGGTGGGCATCCGGCTCTGGTCGATGAAGGAGACGCCGATGTCCGGAAACACCTGTTGCAGGTCGTCGATCAGGGCGGAGACGTGTTGGGATCCGTCGACATCGACGAAATAGGTAGCCTCGAGATTTCCTTCGCGGGAATCGACGCGGCGAAGGTCGCTGGCTCGGACGTGGCGCGCGATCACCTCGTTGAGCGAGTCGATCCGCTGCTGTTGACCCCCGTGTGCTTCGGCGATGTCGACGGAGAGGTAGAGTTTGGTCATGTCCCGTTCGCGACGTGCCCAGCGCAGGATCGCGACCATCGTGAGAATGAAAACTCCCGCGGCGACTGTCGGGACTGTCTGGTCCGCACCCAGCCCGAGTCCCATTGCGATCGCGAAGAACAAGTAGGCGAGTTCTTCGGGTTCCTTGATCGGGGTCCGAAAGCGCACGATCGAAAGTGCGCCGACGAGGCCTAGTGAAAGTGCCAGAGATGATTTCACCACTGTGATGATCAACGTCGTGGTGAGGAGGATGAACGGGAAGACCTGGGCGAATTCGTCGCGGTTCGACAGCGTCGAACCGAACCGCTCGAAATGCCATCGGACCAGCAGCGCCATCGGGACGCCGATGCCGAGATTGATCAGCAGGTTGATCAGTGAGAGCGGCGCACCGGTCGGGAGCTGTGAGACGAGTTGGTCCATGCGCGGCGGCAATCCCCGGAGAGAGGCGACTTCGTGAGCGGCTCAGTATAACGCGATTCGGAGCCCTGAAACCCATCGACGCAAACCGTCGAATGCCCGTGGCTGACCCGCTGATTTCAGCATCTGTCTATTGACTGGCGTTGTCGCATTACGGAACACTCCGGCCACGCTCCTGAGCATACTCGCGGCATTTCTCTCGAATCGAGGTACCCGAACGATGCGTCGAAATCGAGCATGCTGGCAGTTCTGGGGCTGGGCGCCCGCCGCGCTCGTGACGGGAATCATGCTGTGGCCGGCGCTGGTTGCTGCGGTACCGCCTGAGCCCGAAGAGGGCGTGAGTCCGGCCGCGGTCTTCTCCTTGGAATGGGCTCGCCGTCGGCAGCAGCGGGACGCGACTCCGGGGGCGCCATTTCGTTCGAACATTCCCTGGCCCGCGCGGGTCGAGGGCGACGAACAGCGGTGGTGGGCGAACCTCAGCGCGGGAGGCGAATGGGATACCCAGCCGGTTCTGTTCCCGAACGGAATTGGCGATGTCGACGAGATCCACCACGACAGTCATGAGGCCGCGGGTGCGTGGTTCGCTGACGGTGGGGGCGAGGTGTTTCGCAGCGGGGATCTCGCAGCCGGCGTCGCGACGACCTACTGGGGTTCGGCACATTCCAATATCGACTACGACACCCACTACCCGACGCTCGCGACCTGGTTCGACTGGCATTTCACGGAGCGCTGGAGCCTGCGCCTCAATTATAATTTCGGGTACGCCTGGGTGGACAACGACGCATTCGCGATGACTCACTTCGTCGGCCCGAGCTTCTTCGCTGATTGGGGACGCTGGGGCGAGACGATGCTCCGTGGGGACTACTACAACTATGATTTCAAGCAGTTCCCGCCGGATTATCCCACCGGAGACCAAAGGTTCGAAGGCGGCTACTGCGTGACTCCGCCTCCGGACCCGCCGCCGCCGTTCTCGTGCGCTCCCGAGAGGTTTTCGCAGGGCCGCAGGCGAGATCGCAGCGGCTGGGGGTTCATCCTGGCCGGTGAGCACCGGATGGATCTGGACTGGAACGACACCGAAATCCGCGGTGGATATACCTACGAGCACTTCATCCCGGAAGGCGCCGAGTATCACAATCAGGCGCACGAGATCTGGCTTGGTGCGACCACCGCACTTCCGTTCGGCTTCCTACTCGACGGGAACGTGACGTTCCTGTACCAGGGCGCGCGCAACGAGACTTCGGTACCACAACCGCGGGACTTCGTCCCGAATCGGGTTTACAAGCTACGCGGCTACCGACGTCACGATCGAATCTGGCGCATCTACACCGCGATCGGGCGACCGATCGCGCGGAACATCAGCGCGTCGGTCGAGTACGGCTTCGAGCATCACGACTCGAACCTGGAGCCCCATGACTACGACCGGCACCGCATCGGCGGCTACCTGACCGTCCACTTCGGCCGCGGCGGAGCCTAGCTCGCGCTCGCGTGGATCGGCGTTAGACTTCCGCCTCCGATGCCGCACGAACGCTCCAGATCCACGCTTCCGGTCTTGTTCAGCATCATTGTGATCGACGTGATTGGTTTCGGGATCATCATTCCGGTACTGCCGTTCTACGCCGACGAATTCGGTGCAAGTGGTCTCGTGTTGGGCATGCTGTTTACGAGCCATGCGGCAATGCAGGCACTATTTGCGCCGCTGTGGGGTCGCCTCGCGGATCGGATTGGTCGCCGCCCGGTGATGCTCTGCACGATCGCCGGCACCAGTGGCGCGCTGCTGTTCCTTGGACTCGCAGACACGCTCGCGCAGCTCTTTGTCGCACGGATCCTGAGTGGAATCTTCGCGGCGAACATCTCCGTGGCGACGGCCTATATCGCCGATGTCACCGACGAAGACGAGCGAACACGTTGGATGGGCATGGTGGGCGCCTGCTTCGGGGTTGGTTTCATCGTCGGCCCCGCGGTTGGAGGCCCCTTGGCGCTGTTGGGTTTCGGGGTACCGATGCTCGTGGCTGCGGGCCTCGCGGCCGTAAACTTCGTCTACGCGATCTTCGTACTGAAGGAGCCCGAGACGCACCGTGCGACGGAACACGACGGAAGCGAAAGGGTTCGTGTACTCGCCGCTCCCAGTATTCGCAATCTGTGCATCACGTACTTCCTGTTCACGTTCGCCGTCACTCAGCTTGAGACCGTCTTCGCGTACTTCATGATGAGCCGTTTCGACTACGGGGTGCTCGGAGTGACCGGCATCCTCATCGCGATGGCGTTCGTGATGGTCGGCATCCAGGGAGGTGGGATGCGCTCGCTGGTCGCGCGGTATGGCGAGAAGACCCTGCTGGTTGCGGGCCTTGCACTGATGGCCTTGTCGTTTGCCGTGGTGCCGTGGGCGCCGGTCGTGGGGCTGCTGATGCTGCCGTTGATCGGGTCGGCGATCGGCCGAGCGATCAGCCAACCCTCGATGATGGGCCTGGCGTCGTTCCAGGCGAGTGGGGCCAATCGCGGTGCGGTGATGGGGACCTTCCAGTCCAGCGCTTCGATGGCGCGCGTACTCGGGCCGCTCGCGGCCGGCGCGCTCTACGATCAGTCCGACGCAGCACCGTTTCTGCTCGCGAGCGCGCTGCTCTTCGTCGCGCTCGCGACCACTGCGGTCTTGCCGGCTGGATCGCAGCCGGTGGATCAGCGCCGAAAGCGCCGCCAGACCGCGTGACGCCGGTTCTCGAGCGAGCGTGTTCTCGCTGCGCCATCGACCATCGGCGTATCAGCCGGCAACAGGGACTGCAGGTCGGCGAGCTTGTGCGAACGCAGCGTCGGCATCGGCGTGGTGTTTGCGTCGAGGTAGCGCAGCGCTAGCGAGCCCTGCGCTCGCCCCCCCGTGTCGAGCCAGTTCGGAACGCACGGGTCCACATGGGCGATCACGCCACGGAACACGCCGTCCGAGTCGAGTCGCGCCTGATGACCGTTTAGAGAACTCTGCCGCTCCGCGAAATCGATGCTCTCCCAGTAGTAGTTCGCGAGGCTGACACTCCAGTGACGACACGCCGGCGGAACGAACTCGATCACGACGGCTTCGTCGGGGTCGCAGCGAAAGTTCCCCATTCCATACGCTTGCCCCGCCATTCCCGCACGCTGGTCGCTGTCGTTCGGCGAGTGAATGAAGAGGGTGTTGGGTTCCATCGCGAGCAGTCCGCGACTCATGCTCTCCCACAGCTTGCCTCCGCGCTCGAGCCAGCGCCGGAGCTTGTCGAGGCGTGCGGCGATCTGGTCGGTGCGCAGCGGCGGGGGAGGGTAGATGGCGTCGATGCGCTCGATCGACAGCTCCGCCGGCCGCTCGTTCTCCCAGTCGTTGAAGTACTGCCGGACCATTACGAATTCGGCATTCTCGGTGAGGCCGAGCCAGTTGCCCGGCTGCCGCTCCGTGCTGAGCGTCAGCTCGAAGTCGCCGCACTCGTCCGTCTCGAGATCCTCCCGCGTCACTGAGGAGAGCGTCCCCCAGCTCGATATGTCGCCGTTGGCGAAGTGGCCGTAGTTGGCCTGGATGTCGATGTGGTTGGCCGAACCGAGGTTGCCGCGGATGCGGTAACGGGCGTCCCCCCGGATCGCTGCGTGGAGATAGAGGCAATCGGGATTGTCGAGTCCCCACGGCATGGTGTGGTCCATCAGCCGGCCGAAGACCGGGTAATCGGGATCGTCGTGAGTGACGCAGGCGACGGTTCCCGCGCTCAGGAAATGCACGAGATAGCGGAAGCCTTCCGCACGATCGCGCGCTGAAGCGGGGGCCTCATCGTCCAGCACGATCTGGGCGGCGTCTTCGAGCGTGGCGCAGAACTCACGCCAGACCGAGCCATCCATCACACGGGGGTCGTGCGGGTCGCTCGGGGCCGGTGGTGAGACCGGGGCTGTGATCGGGTGGATTTTCGACGTCACCCAGCGTCTCCTTTCGTACAATCCGATCCCGGACGGAGCCAGGTTATCACGGGGGGGTCGCGGATGGATCGTTTCATCGTCGGGACCGGGCGCTGCGGCTCGACCCTGCTATCGCAGATGCTCGCCGAGGACCCGGACGTGTTGAGCATCTTCGAGTTCTTCAACGGCCTGGACGTGATGCGCCGCTTCGGCACCGCTCCGGTATCCGGCGCTGATTTCGCCGCTCTGATATCGGCCGAGCAGCCGTTCGTGACCGCGGTCTTGCGGCGTGGATACCCGGTTGCCGAAATCACTTACCCATTTGGTCCGACGTCGCGCTTTCAGCCCGACGATCCGCTGCCGTGGATCCTCGTCTCCGCGCTGCCGCGCCTGGATCCCGACCCCGATCGGCTCTTCGATGCGGTCGTCGAGTTCGCGACGCACCTGCCGATGCAGCACCTCTCGCGCCACTACTGCGCACTCTTCGACTGGCTCGCCAGCACGAAGGACCGCGAACTCTGGATCGAGCGGAGCGGATCGTCCATCGACTACCTCGGCAGCCTGCACGCCTTCTTCCCGAATGCGAGGTTTCTGCAGATCCACCGCGACGGTCGGGAGGCCGCGTTGTCGATGCGCGAGCACCACGCCTACCGCTTGCCGATTGCGATCCTGTATCAGTCCGGCGGCCCGCCGGCGTTCGACCTGCATGCAGATCCCGATCCACGGGACCCGGTCTCGCGGATACTCGCATCGCGCCCGCCGGTGGAATATTACGGTCGCTATTGGAACGACCAGATCGCGAACGGCTTTCGGGCGATCGACGGCATCGCACCGGAACACTATCGAGCGATTCGTTTCGAAGATCTGGTGTCCGATCCGCGAACGGTGCTGGGCGAAGTCTGCGAGTTCTTCTCGCTGGATAGGTGGCGCGGCGACTGGATCGAGCGCGCCGTGACGCGCGTTCGCGGCGTTCCGCCGCTGCGGGCCCCGGAACTCGGCGCCGAGGAGCGGGCGCTGCTCGACGAAGTCTGCCGGCCGGGTCAGGCGCTGCTCGGGCGCGACTGACTGGGTGCCGGTCGCTGCGCGACCAACGCTTCTGCGCCGTCCGGCGAAACAAAGAGGGCGCCGCGACAAATCGCGGCGCCCTCCTCGTTTCGCCTGAATTCGTTTCGGGTCAGCGGCCCTTGGTGAGCCGTCCGACGTCGATGTAGCGGCGGATCTTGCCCTTGCTCGGAAGCGGAGTTCCGTGCGCGTCCCAGAATTCGATGCGGTTTCCGGTTCCCGTCTGGGTGTTGACGATCGTGTCGCTTATGACGGGCAAGTAACGGGGCTCGGGAATCGCGTCCCAGCCCGGAAACCAGACACCTGTGAGCCGTTCGTCTTCGCTCCAGCGCTTGTTGTGCCAGATGATCTTCCAGAGCTCCTCCTTCTGGTCGTACGCGAAGGAGTAGAGCGGCTGCATCGCCTG
>JAFDEI010000255.1 GCA_019310425.1 Deltaproteobacteria bacterium
GGTCGGGTGTGAATCAGCCCGGGACCCGGTCGAACTGGGCGCAGCCTTCGGGAACGTGGTGGTGGCTCAGCTTGTCGACGAGGTAGATCGCCATCTGCGGATCGCCGAAGACGGCGGGATCGTCGAGCGTCCCGACCTTGATCAGCACTGCCCCGGGCAGGCTCGGGGCCTTGCTCAGGATGTGGGTACCGCACTCTGCGCAGAATTCGCGCGTGACGGGAGAGTCGAGGTTGCTCCGCGAGAAAGGCTTCACCGTTCCCCCGGTATAGGAGAACGTCGCCTCGGGCATGCCCATCACTACGTTCACACCGCCGCCCGAGATGTACTGGCACTCGCGACAGTGGCACTGCCCCTTGAACAGCGGCTCGCCTTCCGCCTGGTAGCGAATGGTTCCGCAGTAGCATCCACCTTCGACCTTCATGGCGTTCTCCTCGCTCCCGATGGGCCCGGTCGATTCAACCACAGCCCGCGTTGGATTGCAGACGGTAACACGAACGAGGTGTCAGTCATCCTCGGCGATCGATCGATCCGGAACGTCGCGTTCTCAGGAATTGCCGTCGCCGGGTGAAAATTCCTTGGCGTAATCTACCGTCAGCCAGCGTTCCGGGCGCAGCGCGATGCGCAGCTCCGCCCCGTCTTCACGAGCCGCCGAGCCGCCGGTCGCCTCGAGGTAACGATCGCCGAACTCCGGCCCCAGGTAGCGGTGCGCGAGCGGGCGTTCGTCCAGTTCGTAGTCGGAGGCGCGGATGGATGCCACCGGCCCTTCGACGCTCACGTACTTGTACGGTGGTGTTTCCGACTGGGCGCACAGGCTGAAACGCTCGGCGGCTCGGAGCAGCCGGCCCTTGCGTGACGCCGCGGCGGTGACGACCCAGAGTTCGCCGCCCGGCTCGTAGGCGTACCAGATCGGTGCGGTCAGCGGGCCACGCCCGGGCTCGGCGATGCTGATGATGCCTACGTGCACGTCCGCGAGAAATGCCTCGCGCTCTTGGATGCTCATGCGGAGCGACATGCTTCCTCCTTGTGGGTGTCCGTCGTGCTCTCGCGGCGATGTTATCAGAGGAGCGTCCGATGCTACGCTGCACCCATGCTCACTGCGCGAACCGCCTCGCTCATCCTCTTCGTGCTCGTCGCAGCCTTCGAGTCGGCCGCGGGAGCGCCGTCACCGATTCCGCCGGGCAGCGATTTCGGCGCCGGCCTGACACTCAGCGAGCCGACCCCGTTGGCCGAGGTCGTGCGGGCACCCGAGAAGTTCGAGGCGCGACCGGTGCTGCTGCACGGACGGATTTCCGATGTCTGCCAGCGCAAGGGCTGCTGGGTCGTGCTGCGCGACGGCGGTGAACAGGTTCGCGTGCGCTTCCACGACTACTCGTTCTTCCTGCCGACCGATGCCGCCGGCTCCGAAGCGTTCGTCGAAGGGCTCGTGAAAGTGGAGGAATTGTCGCAGAAGGCTGCCCGGCACTATGCCAAGGAATCGGTCGATGGTGATCCCGATTCGATCACGGGGCCGCAACGCGAGGTCGGATTCACCGCCACGGGCGTCCGACTGCTCCGGGCTCCCTGAAGCTGCAGCGTAGTCTCTGTTCCGGTGGGGGCGATCTCACGCCGACGGAGGACGCGCGGCCTCATCAAGTGATTTCTGAGGTTTGTCGACACGCACGCTCGAGCATTACGACCTCGGCGCTCGGTGTTCCGATGTCCGCCCAACCCCGGTTCAGGTAGAAGGATTGTGCCGGAGTGCCGCGACCCGTAGTGAGCCGGAGCCTTTCGCTACCGCTCGCGGAGAGCCATTCCACGGCAAGATTCAGCAGCGTCGACCCGAGGCCACGGCCCTCGCATCCGGGTTCGACGAAGAGCGCGAAGATGTCGCGTTCCGATCGCCGTGCGATCGCGAAAGCGACGATGCCCTCGGTCAGCTCGGCGCACCAGCCACACGCGTCGTCCGATGCGAGCATTCGGGCCATGGACTCGCGCGTGACGCCTTGTGTAGCGAGTTCCCCCTTGCTCTGGTGGTTCTCGCGCACGGACGTGCGCACCCGGAACAGTTCGGCTGCATCGTTTGAGCGTGCTCGCCGAAACGTCGCTGTCGGGTGCATCTCGCTTCGACGATCACTCATCCGGGGCGCGTTCCTTCCAGGTGGTGACACTCGGCTGCACGGTCTGTTGGCCCAGGTCGCCGGGCGCCGTTTTGCATCGGTCAGGGCGACCGATGCGATTCGAGCACAAAGTCGAGAATATCAGAAATCTCATGGCCCAGGCCGCTAGGATCGTACAGGCGGGCCCGAGATTCGGACTTACGGGCTGCGAATCCGAAACGGAGAAGCCTGTGAGAATGCAGACGCCCCGATTGCTTCCCCTCGAGCCCGACCGCATCGACCCCGAAATTCGCGGGCGTTTCGGCGGGCGACCGATGGACAACATCTTTCGGACGCTGGCCCACCACCCAAAGCTGCTCAAACGTTGGCTCGTGTTCGGCAACTACATTCTCATGAAGTCGAGCTTTCCGGCGCGCGAACGCGAACTCGCGATCCTGAGAATCGGCTGGCTGTGTCGAGCGGAGTACGAATGGGGGCAGCACGTTCTGATCGGGAAGCAGGCAGGGCTGCACGACGAGGAGATTGCACGGATTCTCTCGGGCCCGGACGCCGACGGATGGAGCGACCGCGATCGCGCCATCCTGTCGGCCGTCGACGAGCTTCACGCAGACGCCTTCATCAGCGATCCGACCTGGCAGGCACTCGCTGCGTACTTCGACACCGAGCAGCTGTTGGACCTGATCTTTACCGTGGGGCAGTACAATCTGGTTTCGATGGCATTGAACACGCTCGGAGTACAGCTCGACGAACGATTGCCGGGATTTCCCGGATCATGAGCCGGCCGACTCAGGCCTGGAGCGAAGCGGGTGGCATGCTCCAGACTGGAGCGACACTGGATCGAGGGGGATCGGGATGAGCCTCGTACTTCGGTTGTTCGGGCTGTTGTTGGTCATCGTCTTCGCGTGGTGGGCGGTCCAGATGGTTGCGGCCGAAAGTGGCGAGGTCGTCATCGTGACAACGACCGACGCCGAGGGCAGGCCACACGAGACGCGTCTGTGGATCGTCGACCACGCCGGCTTCGGCTGGTTGCGGGCGGGCAGCGACATTGCGGGTTGGTACCAACGGCTCAGTGCGGTGCCCGAGGTCGAGGTCGAGCGAGGCGAGCAGGCCGCTACCTATCTCGCGCAGCCTCAACCGTGGCAACGCGAAACGATCAATCGCCTGATGGTCGAGAAGTACGGCTGGGCCGAGTGGTACATCGGCCTGGTCTTCAACCGCGATCGTTCGATTCCAATCCGTCTCGAGATTCCGGAGGATTGAGCGGAGCGTCTCGCTGTTGCCGCGGGCGCGCCTGAGATGCATGCGGTTTCGCGCTGTTGCGTGCGTCGACCGCTTTCTCGATCCATGCCGAAATCTCGTCGACGCCTCGCCGATGGTCGGCCGTCGGGCCTTCGAGTCCGAGGAAGCCGTGGTAGAGGCCTCTGTACCGGCTCGACTGCGTCGGGACGCCCGCGTCCTCCAGTCGGGTGGCGTAGCACTCGCCTTCATCCCGAAGCGGGTCGCGCTCGGCCGTGAGGACCAACGCCGGCGGTAGCCCTTCGAATCGGGAGGCGCGAAGTGGTGAGACGTAGGGGTTTTCGGCCTCTGCGGGCTCGCTCAGGTACTGCCGCCAGAACCAGATCATCTGCTTGCGCGTCAGGCGCTTTGCATGCGCGTTCTCGAGGTAGGAGGCGCTCGGCGGAGTGTGGTAGTCCGTCACCGGGTAGATGAGCACCTGCCCCGCGAGTGGGGGGCCGCCCCGGTCTCGGATTCGCAGTGCGGTCACGGCTGCCATGTTGCCACCCGCACTGTCACCGATGACGAAGACCGTACGTCCGTCGCCATTGATTTCGGCCGCGTGCTCCGCGACCCAGCAAGTCACTGCATGACAATCGTCGGTAGCCGCTGGAAACTTGTGCTCCGGCGACAATCGATAGTCGACCGACACGACGACGCAGCCGGTGTGGAGGCAGAGATCTCGACACAGGCCGTCGTGCGTATCGAGGTCACAGATCACGAAGCCGCTGCCGTGGAAGAATACCAGGATCGGAAATCGCCCGTCGCCTTCCGGTGTGTAGACCCGGATCGGAACGTCGACGTCCGGGGTTTCGACGCTGCGATCCTCGATCTGCGCGACTTCGGGCAGCTTGCCGCGCCAGAGGAAGTACTGGGCGAGCCGGACCACGGGCCGCATGAATCGCACCAGCAACAGGCTGCGGAGCGGGACTCTCGCGATTCGGGTGTCGCGCATGCGTCCCACGCTGTTACTCCAGGCTCGGCGCGGCGTTCGTCTCGAGCGGCCGACCGGCGTCTTTCCACGCGCCCATGTGACCCGCCAGGTAGACGATGTCGGTGTAACCGGCCTTGCGGAGTGCGCGGCCCGCCCAGGCCGCACGAGGGCCGTGCGCGCAATAGACGACGACGGTCCGGTCTTTGTCGATCGACAGTTCCTCGGTACGCGACGCCACCGACTGAAACGGAATGTGGATCGCCCCGGGCACGTGCCCCGCTTCGTATTCGGAATCGCTTCGTACGTCGAGTACGACGGGTGCGTCGTCGGAAGCGATCTGCCGGGCGAGCGATTCACCGGAGATTGCGGGGGTGCCGGCGAACGAGCAAGCCACCAGATCGGCGACCAGGAGAGTCGCTGCGATCGAGAAC
>JAFDEI010000004.1 GCA_019310425.1 Deltaproteobacteria bacterium
CGGCGGCGGACAACTGCTGCGCGACCCGAGCGAGGTCGTCGCCGAGGCTGGAGTCGAGTTCGAATTCAGGCGGGGGGGACGCCATGGCATCAGTGCACTCTGTGGTCGTCGTCGCCGCCACCGCGGCGACGACGCGTTTCGTGCTCCTCGTATTCAACGGATCGCAGCTTCTGCCGCATGCGGTAGCGTTTCCAGCGGTACTTCATGTGGCCGAGCGACAACGACTGCGCGCCCGCGTGTCCCTTGCGCCGAAGGTAGAGCCAGCCCATCAAGACACCGCCGAGGTGGCCGATGTGGCTGATGCCGCCGCCGCCGAAGAACACGGTCATCAGGAACAGGCCGGGGATCAGCCAGATGGCGCGAAATGTGATGGGCGGGAAGATCAGCGCGATCACGCGGTCGGGCCAGGTGAGGGAGTACGCCAGCAGTACGCCGTAGATTGCTCCCGAAGCTCCGACTGTGGGGATCAGCAGTGCCTGGGGGCTCAGGTTCATGATGAGATACGGCCAGGTCGCGATCACGAAGCCCGCACCGATTCCGCAGAATAGATAGAAGCTCAGGAATTTTCGCGGGCCCCAGGCCAGCGCGAGTGGTGAGCCGAACATCCACAAGGCGAACATGTTCATCGCGAGGTGGCCCAGGCCTCCGTGCAGCCACATGTACGTGAACGGTTCCCAGAGGTGCCCGGCCTGCCACATATAGTACGGACGGACCGGACCGTATTCGGCAACCTGCGGAACCATGATCTGGAGTGCGAAGACCACCAGATTGGCGATCATCAAGTGCTGTACGATCGGCGGCGTCAGCGCAGGGCCGAAGCTCGAGGTCTGGTATCCACGTCCGTGCACGAACACGTCTCCTTTGTGGCGGCTGCGACCGCGCCGGCGCTGCCGAACGCCGCGGTGCTGGTCCGGAGCCGTCTGCGTTGTCGTCTGCTTCCCAAAGGCTGGCGGGACGGGCGCGAGATCCCACGGAGCCTAGACAGCGTAAGCAGTCTAAGTGCGCGCGTCAACATCAGAATTCGATGGGGCAAGGGCTTCCATGAGGCGCCGCGCGCGCACGGCGTCGAGGCCGGACAGGTCGACGACGGGAAGTTCGAGCGACAGCTCGGCTGTGAGTTCGGACAGCCGGCGACGGCAGTCGGTCGCCTTGCCGACGACCAGGCTGGCGCGGACCTCGTCGTCGGGGAACTCGTCGAACCAAGGGTTCAGTCGCCGGAATTCCGGCAGCGCGGCGGTGACATCGCCGGCCGGGTCGAGGCGCGTGAAGATCCACAGTGAGCGCCGAATCTCGTCGGGGTCGCGCCCCCGCTCCCGGCAGGCCTCGGCGAGAGTCGCGGCGGCCGCCGACACGTGCGCTGCGATCGGGGGCAGATTGACCTCCCAGATCTGCGCGTGGGCGGCGACGCGCCGCAACATCCGCGGCCCACGGGCTGCGATCGCGATCGGGATGGCACCGCCGGGCGGGATCGGTCGCACCCGAGCGCGCTCGAGCTGCACGTAGCGACCCGACCGCGTCACGGTTTCGCCGCGCCAGAGGCACTGCATGGCCTCGAGGGTCTCGTCGAGCAGGCGGATTCGCTCGCCGACGGGCAGATCGGGGAAGCCGAAGTTCGCGTCGTTGGGCCGGTCACCGGCCGCGATCACACAGCGCAGACGGCCGGGGGTCAGGCGTTCCGCGGTCGCGACGGCCTGCGCGAGCTGTGCGGCATTCCAGTGGTGGACCAGGCGAATCGAGCCGATCTGAATCCGCTCGGTGCGGGCGAGCAGCGCCATTGCGACGGTCCAGCCGTGCAGCACGTCGCGTTCGCTCTTCGAGGCGAGCATCGAGACATCGCCGTCGACGAAGGCAGCCGAGAAGCCGAGTTCTTCGGCGAGCCTGACCAACGCGAGCAGTTCTTCCCACGGATGCGTGTGCCAGGCGAACGCGACGCCGAGCTTCATCCGAACCCGCCGAAGCCCGAGCCCATCAGAGGCGACCCAGCTGGTGGGCGGCCTGCAGCAGCGCGAGCGCGCTCTTGGCGTCGTGGATGGCGCCGCTCCAGACCATGTCGATCGCGTCGCGGAGAGGCATCGGGACGAGCTCGATGACCTCGTCGTCCTGGGGTCGGTGCTCGACGGCTTCGAGATCGTGGCCTGCAAAGAGCCAGATGCGCTCGTCGGTGAAACCCGGCGAGGTCCAGATCGGGCCGAGTGCCTCGAGTCGGCCCGCGCGCTGCCCGGCCTCTTCTTCGAGCTCGCGCACCGCGCAGACTTCCGGGGTCTCGCCCGGGTCGAGCTTGCCGGCCGGCACCTCGAGGATGCTGCCGCCGCAGGCGTGGCGGAACTGGCGAATCAGCAGCACCTCGTCTTCGGAGAGGAACGGCACCACGGCGGATGCGCCCGGGTGGCGCACCACGTCGAGCAGCAGCGTCTTGCCGTTCGGCAGTTCGACGCGCTCGCTGCTCACATTCACGGGCCAGCCGCGCTGGAGTTCGTGGTCGTCGTTCATCGTCCCACCCGGTTTCGCTGGTATGAAGGATTTCGCTTGCATGAATGCGTCATGCGGCCGAGATTAGCCGCCGCACAGGGCCGCTGCCCGGGAGGACCAGCCATCCACAAGCGCGAAGAACGCGGTGTAGTGATTCCGGTCGAGGGCGAAGAGCGAGTGCTCGAGGGGGTTCTGATCTCCGGTGTGGACGATGACGCGGTCGGGGCCGTGGTGGCGGCGCCGCATCCCGCCTATGGGGGCAGCATGGACTCTCCAGTCGTGCACGAAGTCGCGTATGCGGCCCGCACAGCGGGCCTGGCCTCGCTGCGATTCAACTGGCGGGGAGTCGGGGGAAGCGGAGGGGTGGCGAGTTCCGAGTTCGCGGATGCGGATGCGGATTACTGCGCCGCACTGACGCAGCTGGGCGAGACCGTGTCGGGCGTGATGGTGGCGGCGGGATATTCGTTCGGCGCCCTCGCGGCGGTGCGGAGTGCGGCGTCGGAGCCGCGCGTGCGCGCGCTGCTGCTCGTCGCGCCACCGGCCGCGATGCTGGACGTCGCTGCGCTATCGGCGTTTCCGGGTCGCATTACGGTTCTGGTGGGTGATGCCGATGCGATCGCGTCCGCGGCCGAGCTCGAGCGCATCGTTGACGCGCTGCCGCGCGCGAGCATCGACGTTGTCGATGATGCGGATCATTTCTTTGCGGTCGGGCTGGCGGAGGTGGGGCGACTCGCGGCGAAGTGCTTTGCGCGCTTTGAGTCCTAGATTCGAAAGGTTGGTTGCGCTCTATCCGGAACGCGCCACGGCGGACGATCCACTCCCAAGGCGGAACGTTCAGAAGTCGTCCATGCGTAGCAGTCGCCGGCCTTCCTGGGTGGTGCGCTCCACCTCCGCGCTCCTGGTCGGTGCGGTGCCGGGCAGGAAGGCTTCGAAGACGACGCCGCGGCTGTCGGGGCTTGCGAGCAGGCCCGTCTTGCGGTCGATGCGTGCGAACACGATCGGGTCGGGGACGTCGAAGTCGCGAATGCGCCGGCCCTTCATCGCCTCGCGCATGTAGTCGATCCAGATCGGCGCGGCCGCGCGGCCGCCGGTTTCCTTGTAGCCGAGCAGGTTCGTCTCATCGTGGCCGACCCAGACACCGGTTACGATGTCGGGTGAGTAACCGACGAACCAGGCGTCGGCCTGTTCGTTGGTGGTCCCGGTCTTGCCCGCGAGCGGGCGGTTCAGCACGCGGAGGGTGCGCCCGGTGCCGTGCAGGTCTTCGACGACTGCGCGCAACAGCGAAGTCGACAGGTAGGCGAGCTCGGGGGAGATCAGCTGGTCGGGATCGTCGATCATCGGGTCGACGGGCGTGTCCGAATCGGCAGCCGCTGCGACGTCGATTATTGCTTTGCTCTTGGAATCATCCGGCACGTCGGGTGTGGGGGGAACCATGCCGCCGAGCGGCAGGTTTTCGAGCAGCACTTCGCCGTTGCGGTCGCTGACCTTGCGGATGAAGGTCGGTGCACTGCGCCGGCCACCGTTCGCGTACACCGCGTAGGCGCGCGTCAGTTCGAAGAGCGACAAGGGGCTCGAGCCGAGTGCGAGCGACAGGTCGCGATTGAGCGGCGATTGGATACCGAGCATTCGCACGTAGTCGATCACGACGTCGACGCCGACATCGCGGAACAAGTGCACGGTGGCGTTGTTGACCGACCGCGCGAGCGCGGAGCGCATCGTGATCGGGCCGAGGAATTTCCCCTTGTAGTTCCTCGGCCGCCAGACGAAGCCGGACTCGTCGTCGACGTATACCACCGGCCGGTCGTACAGGATCGATGCAGGCGTATAGCCGTGCATCAACGCCGCCGAGTAGATCAACGGCTTGAATGCAGAGCCCGGCTGGCGGCGCGCCTGGGTGACGCGGTTGAATTCACTCTCGGCGAAGTCGTAGCCGCCCACCATCGCGAGGACTTCATCGCTCGCGGTTTCGATCGAGAGCAGCGCGCTCTGTGCGACGGGCGCCTGGAATAGGTCGACGCGCAGCGGATCGCCGGGCTGTGCGGGCGCTTCGTCTTGCTTCGGTCGGTGTCGCTCGAACTTCGCGACATCGCCCACCGCGAAGATCGTTTCGATCGCGCGCACGCGCCGTGGGCTGGATTTGAGATCGGGTTCTCGGGCCCAGCTAGCGTCTGAAAGCAGGACCACCGCTTCGACGTCGGGAGCGAATTTCACGCGCGCGCTCTTGCTGCTCGGCGTGACGCTCGTAACCACGCCTTCGTAGAGGGTGTCGGCGGCGAGCGGCCCGTCATCGAGGGCGTCGAGGGCGAGCGTGCCATCATCGGTCGGGTCCAGGGCCTGCGTGTCGAGCCCGTTCGTCTCGGCCAGCCGTGCGGCTTCGGCCTCGACCTTCGACGGCTCGACGCGGCGCAACGGACCGCGATAGCCCTGGCGGCGATCGAGTGCGAGGATGCCCTTCCGCACCGCGGCGACGGCCGCTTCCTGGAGTTCGAGGTCGAGGGTGGTCTCGATCGTGAGGCCGCCCCGCAGCACCAGGTCGCTGCCGAACTCTTCGTACAACGCGCGCCGAACCTCTTCGGTGAAGTAGCCCGCTGCTCCTGCGTCGGCGAAATCGCGCGACTCGCTGAGGATCGGCGGTGTCTCGGCCGCGGCGTCGTAGCTGGCCTGATCGATCATGTCGTCGGCCAACATTCGCGCGAGTACGTACTGACGCCGCTTCTCGGCGGCCTCGGGGTGCGTCATCGGCGAGTAACGCGACGGAGCCTTGGGCAGCCCGGCCAACAGCGCGGCTTCGGAGACACCGAGCTCGCCGACAGTCTTGCCGAAGTAGGTCCGCGCGGCTTCACCGACCCCGTAGGCGCCGTGACCGAAGTAGATCTGGTTCAGGTAGAGGTAGAGGATTTCCTGTTTGGAGAAGGTCTTCTCGATCCGCCGTGCGAGGATCATCTCGCGGATCTTCCGCTTGTAGGTCCGTTCCGGAGTCAGCAGCAGACCTTTCACCATCTGCTGGGTGATGGTGCTCGCACCCTGGCGAGTTTCGCCGCCTGCGGCCAGGTTGACCCAGGCCGCGCGCAGGATCGACACGTAGTCGATCCCCGCGTGCTCGAAGAAGGCGCTGTCCTCACTGGCGATGAAGGCCTGAACCACGTGGTCCGGGATCTCGTCCATCGGGGCCAGGCTGCGTCGCTCGACGTAGTACTCGCCGATCGGCCGCCCGTCGCGGTCGAACACCCGGCTCGTGAGCGCGGGCTCGTAATCGCGTACATCGCGCAAGTCGGGCAGGTCCGCGACCAGCGAGCGGTAGAAGAGGAAGGCTCCGGCGAGGCCCACCACGGCGCTCAGGAAGGCGGCCGCGAGCAGGATCCTGAACCCTCTCGATCTGATTGCGCTACCGCTTCGGCTCGGCATGGAGAATTCTTGATGACACAGCGCTTGCGATCCATGGGCTTCGTGATGGATTCACTCGAATCGATCGACATCGAGGCGGACACCACCTTCGTGTTGATGCTCGAGGCCCAGCGGCGCGGCCATCGGGTCTTCTTCATCGACCCGGCGGACCTCGGGGTCGAGGCCGGTTGCGCGGTTGCCACCGCGGTTCCAGTGACGCTGCAGCGCGAGCAGGGTCACCACGCGGAGACCGGCCCCGCCCGTTTCGTCGCGCTCGACGATGAGTTCGACGTGATCTTCCAACGCAAGGATCCACCGGTCGATTCGGACTACGTCACCGCCACCCAGATCCTCGCGCTCTGCCGTCGCTGCCGCGTTCTCAACCGGCCGCAGTCGCTCCTGGCTGCCAACGAGAAGCTCTATACGCTGCACTTCCAGGAGCTGATGGCCGAGACGACGGTGACTCGCAAGATCCCGCAACTATTGGCTTTCATGGACAAGCTGGGCGGCGAGATGATCCTGAAGCCGCTCGACGGCAAGGGCGGCGAGGGCATCTTCCTGCTGCGCCGCGACGACCGGAATCTGAACTCGATCCTGGAGCAGTCGACCGGATTCGAGACCCGCTGGGTGATGGCGCAGCGCTACCTGCCGGAAGTGCGGCACGGCGACAAACGCATCCTGTTGCTCGACGGAGATCCGATCGGTGCCGTGCTGCGAGTTCCGGCGGATCACGAAGTGAGGTCAAATCTCCACGTCGGGGGGCGTCCAGAGCGGGCCGAACTCGATGCCGACGACCGGCGGATCATCGACACGCTGCGCCCTGCCCTGCGTCGCGACGGCTTCTTCTTCGTCGGAATCGACGTCATCGGAGGCTTCCTGACCGAGGTCAACGTGACGAGCCCGACGGGCGTCCAGGAGATCAACCGCCTCGAGGATCGCCGCGTCGAGGCGGAAATCCTCGACGCTGTCGAAGTCCTGCTCGACGGGAAATCGCCAGAAACTCGCAATTTCGGCACCTAAATGCCCGATTAAGCATTGACACTGGGAATTGCCGGTCCGATCATTGCCGTCGGTGGGCGCCCCTCGCCCCGCATGCAGCCTCCTCCAAACAGGCCTCCGCATCCGCGCCTCCTCTCCCCTCGCGCGGAAAACGACACGCACATTTGGGAGAAGCTCCATGGCCACAGTCGTCGAGAAGACGGGAATCCGACGGGAAAAGGGTTGGTTGTATTTCCTCGACAAACGAGGAGATGTGAGTCGCGCACGCATGGCGCGTGGCGGCGGCAAGGTGGTGAAGGGACGCGAGAAGGTCGTCCGTCTCGGTATCGACCGTGAGGAAGGCTTTCTCTACTTCATCGACAAGAAGGGTCACGTCGCCAAGGTGAAGATGAAGCGCACGACGGCGCGCAAGAAGCCGGCCAAGAGCAAGACGACGTCGCGCGCCCGCACGGCCGCCCGACGCAAGCCGGCCGCGAAGAAGAAGTCGGCTCGCAAGAAGAGTGGACGCACAACGGCACGCAAGAAGACGGCAAGTCGGACGGCGGCAAAGAAGCGCGCCCGTCGCTGAGCGCTTCGGCATTGGCGGGTCCGGCGGGCTTCGCCCGTCGGACCCGCAACCGTTTCGAGTGCTCGCGCTACAATCCGCAAGTGGACCTTTCTTTGAACTTCGCTTCGTGACCGACGCCAGTGCCATCAGGGGTGCGCGTCCGGATACAGGCGCTCGCTCGTACGGGATCCTGATCGTCGACGACGAGCCCGCGATCCTCGAGTCGCTCGAGCTGACTCTCGGATCCGACTACCGCGTCCACACCGCCGAGAGCGGCGAAGCTGGACTCGCGATTCTCGAACGAGAGAAGATCGCGCTGATCATCTCGGACCAGGTCCTGCCTTCGATGAGCGGTGTCGAGTTTCTCGAGAAGGCAATCGAAGCCGCCCCGCACGCGATCCGCATGATGCTCACGGGTTACGCAGACATCGGTTCGATGTCTCGCGCGATCAACGAAGGCCGCATCTACCGCTTCATCACGAAGCCGTGGGAGCCCGAAGAGGTGCGGCTCAATGTCCGGCGCGCGCTCGAGGCCTTTGAGCTCGCGACGGAAAACACGCAGCTCACCGCCGCGCTCGCGGACGCGAACGAGCGGCTTCGAGCCGAGAACCTCTTCCTGCGGCGTGAGGTCGAACGCCGTTACGGATTCGACAAGATCATCGCGACCAGCCGCGCCATGGACCGGGTCTTCGATGTGATGGAGAAGGTCTCCGAGACCGATGCGACGGTGCTGATCGTCGGTGAGACGGGCACCGGCAAGGACCTCGTCGCACGCGCGATCCACTACAGCGGCCGCCGCAAGGATGCGCGCTTCGTGGCTCAAAACTGCGCTGCCCTGCCCGATACGCTGCTCGAAAGCGAGTTGTTCGGTCACATGCGTGGGGCGTTTACGGGCGCGCACGCGGACAAAAAGGGCCTGTTCGAGGTGGCGGATCGTGGCACGATCTTCCTCGACGAAGTCGCCGAGATGCATCCCGGTATGCAGGTCCGACTGCTGCGGGTGCTGCAGGACGGCGAGATCCGTCCGCTGGGTTCGTCCGAGACCCGAACCGCGGACGTACGCGTGATTGCTGCGACCAACCGCGACCTGCGCAAGGACGTCGAGGAGGGCCGTTTCAGGGAGGACCTCTACTACCGACTGCGGGTGGTGGAGATCGACCTGCCACCGTTGCGCGAGCGCAAGACCGATATCCCGCTGCTCGCGCACCACTTCCTCGACATCGCGAACGGCAAGATGGGTCGCAAGATCCAGGGGTTCACGAACGCGGCGATCGATCGCCTGGTTGCCCACGAGTGGAGTGGCAACGTGCGAGAGCTCGAGAACGAGATCGAGCGCACGGTCGCCCTCGCGGGAAACGAGTCTGCGATCAGCGTCGACATGCTGTCGGAGCACATCCGCGGTGCGACGCCTGCGATGAACGTCTCTCCCGAAGCGTTCGCGGGTGATATTGCGCTGTCGGAAGCAGTGGACGCGCTGAAGCGCAACATGATCCTGTCTGCACTCGCCGAGACCGGCAGCAAGACGCGCGCGGCGGAACGCCTCGGAATTCCGCGCCAGTCGCTGCAGAAAATGATGAAGCGACTCGCTCTCAACGACTCCTGAACCGAATTCACCCGCAAACTTTCGACGATCGGGTCCGGTTTTCGCCAACGTCTTCCGGTCGGCGTGTTATGTTGTCCGCCGAATGCAGACGGTCGAGATCACACGCGTCGATACCCCGATCGGTCAACTGCGCGTGGGTTCCACGGACAAGGGCCTCGCGTACATCGAGTTGCCTCACGCGAGTGGCTGCGGCCTGCGCGGCTGGCTCCACCATCACTTCCCCGACACGCAATGCGTCGAGCAGATCGACCGGAACCGCACGGTCGTCGAGCAGCTTCTCGAATACCTGGCCGGCGACCGGACGGATTTCGATCTGCCGCTCGACCTGCGCGGAACGGAGTTCCAGCGGCGTGTCTGGGACGCACTCCAGGAAATCCCGTTCGGTGAAAAGCGCAGCTATCGCGACATCGCCAAGGCGATTGGTCGCCCGAAGGCCGTGCGTGCGGTGGGCGCCGCGAACGGCTCGAATCCGGTGTCTCTCGTGGTTCCCTGCCACCGCGTGATCAACTCGGACGGCAAGCTCGGGGGCTACGGTGGCGGGCTCACGCTCAAAGCCCGTCTGCTCGCGATGGAGAGCCGCCCAGGCGCAGATCGCCTGCTCTAAGGCTAGATCGCCCGTAGGGCCTGCTCGAGGTCTGCAATCAGGTCGTCGCAGTCCTCGATCCCGCAGGCGTAGCGGATCAGTGAGTCGGTAATCCCCATCTTCATGCGCTCCTCGCGCGGCACGTCCCAGAACGACATCGTGACAGGCATCTCGATCAGTGATTCCACCCCGCCCAGGCTCGGCGCGATGTAGGGAATCCGGCAGGCATCGACGAAGCGCATCGCTCCCTCGAGGTCGGTCTCGAGCTCGAAGGTCACGACACCGCCGAAGCCCCGCATCAGCTTGGCTGCGGTCGAGTGGTCGGGGTGGCTCTCGAGGCCCGGATACCAGACCCGACGTACGGCGTCCTGCTCCTCGAGCCAGCGCGCCATCCGCAGAGCGTTTGCGTTGTGGCGTTCGACCCGCAGCGACAGCGTTTTGAGGCCGCGCAGCAGCAAGTAGGCGGCGTGAGGATCGATCACGCCGCCGAGCACGCCGACCGCCTCGCGGACGGGCGCGATGGCCTCGGCCGAGCCGATGGCACAGCCCGCCAGCAGGTCGTTGTGCCCCCCGAGGAACTTCGTCGCGCTGTGGATCACATAGTCGGCACCGCCGTCGAGTGCCCGTTGACTCACCGGGCTCGCAAAGGTCGAGTCGATCACGACCTTGACGCCGCGCGCGTGGCAGACGCGAACTGTCTCCTCGATATCGATCACGCGCAGGTACGGGTTCGTCGGCGATTCAGTGAAGAAGAGCGCGGTGTCGTCGCGGATCGCCGCGGCCAGCGCCTTGGTATCGGCAGGCTCGATCACGGTGGTCTCGACGTCGAGTTTGACGAGGTAGTCACGGATGAATTGCCGCGTGCGCCGATAGCAGTCGCCCGTGACGATCAGGTGCGCACCCTTCGGCAGCAGCGCGAGGAACAGAGTCGTCGCGGCACACATTCCCGAAGCGAACAGCACTGCGGACTCGCCACCCTCGAGTTCGCAGAGTTTGCGCTCGACGGCAGCCCAGGTCGGGTTCCCGTAGCGGCCGTACTCCTCGCGCTCGAGCCGGCCCTCCTGGAATGCGCACAGCTCGGCCGAATCCTTGAACCAGAAGGTCGAGGTCTGGAAGATCGGCGTCGTCACCGAGTTGGCGAAGTGGTGGTCGCGCTCACCGGCGTGCACGGAACGGGTCGAATCACCGTTTCGATCGGGCTTCTTGCCCATGTTATTCTCTCGTCGTCGTGGCACTTAGCAGTTCGGGTGTGGATCCCTGAGACGGCTGGTCCGAGGGCCTGCAAATGCCGGAAATCGCCCAAAACACGGTCGAACCCGAGGAATCGAGCTTAGGAGGGTGGAATTCCGCCGTCAACCGGAGCCGAGAGGCGGGCTAAAACCCCCTCGGCCAGTGCCTCCGAAACGCCTACTCGATGTAGCCGAGCGCCCGCAGCGCCTCTTCCTCCGCGCTGCTGAGCGTCGATTCTCCACCCTCGGCGGCGGTCGACTTCGCGAACTGCTCGTTCGCATCCGCGAGCGCGCGCAGCTCGCCCGCAACCGCGGTCTGTTCCGCGATTCTGTTCTCGGTCTCGCCCGGGTCGCGCACGATGTCGAAGAGCTCGGCCGATGCGAGCCCGCGGGGGTTGCCCTCGTTCGCTTCGATCAGCTTCCAGTCCATCGAACGGAGCGAGCGCAACACATTGCCCTCGTGGTCCTCCTCCGAGAACGCCACCCGGTCCTTTTCGGAGCGCCCGGCGAAGCCTCGGACGAGGTCGAGCCCCTGCATCGCTTCTGGGATCGCGGCACCCGTCTGGGCGATCAGGGTCGGACTGACGTCGATCAGCCGCGCGATGTGATTGCGCGCGTCCGGGATGGATGCGCGCTGGGCATTCGCCCACTTCACGACCAGCGGGACGTGAATCTGCTCGTCGTAGAGGGTGAGTCCGTGCCACCAGCCGCCGTGTTCGTAGAACTCTTCACCGTGGTCTGAGGTCAACGCGATCACGCTGTCGTCGTAGACTCCGAGCGCGCGCAGCTTTGCGATCAGCTTGGCGATGTTGGCGTCGAGGAACTCGATCTCGCCTTCGTACAGGTGATGCATCTCCGCGGCCCGTTCGGGGTCCGGGTGTTGGTTCGACACGCGGGCGATGCCCTGGCCGTCGTAAGGGTGCGCAAAGTACGGGTCGTGCGGGTCCATGTAGTGGAGGAAGAGGAAGAAGCGGCTGTCGGCGTGGCGGTCGAGGTAGTCGAACGCCGCCATGTTCACGGTTCCGGAGTCCTGGTAGAAGTCGCCCACGCGCAGGCCGGGCTTGAGCTTGAACCAGACGCTTCGCGCGATCTGGTAGAGGATCAGCTTCGACGACGACTCCTCTGAACCGGCGAGGTAGTCGGGGCCGAGGTAGTGATATTCGTCGTAGCCCTGATCGAAGCCGAAGCTCGGTGCAAGATTGATGTTCGAGACGATTCCGCCGGTTGCGTAGCCGCGTTCCTGCATCACCTCGGCGATCAGCTGGATGTCTTGTGATAGAGCGGATGGTTTCGACATCGCGCCGTGGCTCGATGGTACCAGGGACGTGAGCAGCGAGGCCGTCGCGGGCTTGGTCCAGGAGGCGTGGGAATAGGCATTGAAGAGATGGCCTCCGTCTCCTGCGAGGCTGCAGATCGCGGGCGTCCGCACTTTCTTCGCGCCGTAGCAGGAAAGGTGATCGGCGCGCAGCGTGTCGACCATGATCAGGATCACGTTTGGACGGTTCTCGAGGCCCGCGGGCACGGCCGGTGCCTCCGGGAGCGCGGGTCCCCCGCCCACCACCGCAGCCGAGGTCACTGCGCCGCCGAGAACGACGATCATGAGCAGTGCGATCGCGCGCGAAGGGCGCACGATTTCACCCGCACGCCCGCGGAACAGCCTCGGGCCGAAAACGAACAGCAGCAGCGCGATCGCTCCAGCTGCACCCAATACGCCGAGCAGGACCGGCAACGGTGGCAGCTGTTCGAGGAAGACATCGCGCCGAAGCCGGAAGACCGTGATCGCGAGGCCGAACGGGATCAGAGTTGCGATGACCCCGAGCGACGGAACCCAGCCTCGAATTTCGTCGTGATCCATGGGCAGCGCCGCGAGCACCGCTCCGCCGACGAGGCCCATTCCACCGAGCACCGACGCGTAGGCGAGCGGGCCATACCACAGAACCTGGCCTTCGTTGCCGAAGCCCCCCAGGGCGATCACGAAGGCCTCGACGACGCCGATCAGGAGACCGGACAAGATGCCGGCGCCGAGCCCGTAACCCGCGGAAGCCTTGAGCCGCTCCGAAAACGGCGGCGGGGGTGTGACATCGGCGCTCCGCGCCTCCCGCTCCTGCTCCGTCTCGAGGCTCACGGCCGCGGCGGCCGCCGCGGCGTAATCGACCTGCTCGCCGTCGACGAGACAGTAGGCCGGGGTGTAGTCGGGCTTGCGGATCCACCAGAAGATGCCGCCGAACAACGTCATTGCTTCTGCTGCCCAGAAGCCGAGTGCGGCCGAGACGATGGCCTTGTCGGGACCGATCATGTTGCCCAGCAGCACCAGTTGTGCGGCTTCGCGGATGCCCTCGCCCGCGATCGTGAACGGCGACAGCACCGTTGCGAGGATCTGGATCGACGAACCGAACGCGATCGGCCAGAACTCGGCGTTCTCGGCCGATATTGCGAGCGCGGTGAAGTAGTACATCGCGGCGGTCGAGAAATGCACCACGAACGACAACGCGAAGGCCTGGATCACGAGGGCACGCTTGCCGCGGTAGGCCGCTGCCGAGTGCGACACGCGCAGTACGAGTCCCTCGAGCCGCGCCTTGCCCGGAATCGGCAGGTGCTCGAGCGCCCACTGGATCAGCCCCGGATACCAGAGCACGAGCATCAGCGCGGCGATCAGCCCGAGACAGAACGGAACCGTCAATATCGCGATCAAGCGCGCGTTTTCGCCGAAGATCTTGATTCCGAACGGGAGCGCGACGAGGAAGGACAGGAAGATCCCGGAAAAGCCGATCACTTTCTCGAGTGCGGTGGTGGCGGTGACTTCGATGGTCTTGCCGCTGAAGCGGGCCGCGTCGTAGAGCTTGTAACCGTCGAGGCCCGCGGTGCTCGGTAGGAAGGTGCCGATGAAGCGGCCGATCAAGAACGATCCGAAGATATGGCGGAACGGCAGCACGATCGATTGGCCGAACAGCAGTAGCCTCCAGCGGTACATCGACGCCAGGATGCCGATGAACTTGATACCTGTTGCGAGCGCGACGAAGGTCCAGAAAGTGCCCGGGTCGAGGTTGGTCAGCGTATCCATGACCAGCCGCCCGGCGGCTACCCGGCTGCCGTCTTCCATCGTCACCGGATGGCCGAGCAGCAGCCAGAAGACGCGGATGGTCACCCAAGCCTTGAGCAGGTTGAAGATCCGCCCTCGCCAGGGCTGCTGGACGAACTTCGCGACCAGCAGCGCGAACACGGCGACTGCGGAGATTTCGAGGAACACGAGCATCGGGAGTCTCCAGTATTCCCCGCGATCTTCCCGGAGTCCGAGAAGATATTCCCGGAGTCCGAGGAAATTGCCGGGAGTCCGAGAAAGTATGAGAGGCGCGCCGCCTCGCCAAGTCGGAAATCGGACCTATCCGGGCAGTATTGAACCCGCTGGCTTCGATCGAGTTCCTCGGCAAAGTGCAGTGGGCGTCTTCAACTCCGGCTGCTGCGGCATGAAACGACTTTTCCGACCACCGCTTCGAGCGTGGCCCGCGGCAGCACGGGAAAGGCCCTCCTTCGGCCCCGGTGCGCTACTTCGATGCGGGGTCGGCTTCGAGGATTCCGCGCCGACGGGTGCTGTAGTCCGCTTCGGTGACTTCGCCGTTGGCGCGCTCGTCCTCGAGGTCGGCGAGGGCCCGCAGCGTCGCGGCCGAAAGGGATGCGGGGATCTGCTTGCTCACCGCCTCGCTGGGCTTCGGCTCGGGCTCTTCGGGGGCCTCCATCAGGATGGTCCGTCGCACGACCTTGCCGCCTGGCGCAATGTGGGTGCGGCTTGGCTTCTTGAATATCGGGTTCTCCCAGTCGACCATGACCGCGTTCGGATTCGCGACCATCATGCCGGTCGATACGACTACCCTGAATGCGTTCGTCTCATCGCCGATGCGCGGTTCCGGCACCTTCTCGCGCCTGCCGGTCTTCTGGATCTCCCAGTCGACCTTCGATAGATGGATGTACATCGAATCGTCGACCGCAAATATGAGGAAGCTGGTCAGGTAGTTGCGGTCGAATACGCCGAAGCGTTTGGCACGGCGCCTGGAGTAGACCACGATGTGCTGGTTCGGGTCGGCCTGACTGAATGCGTTCGAGAGGTGGTCGGCGATCTCGTACAGCGCTTCGGTCGGGATCGCGGGCATCCGTTGGATCGACTTCTTGGTCTCCACCCGCACATCGAGGCGCGAGAGAATATGGGCCATCCGAACCGGCGCGATCTGCAGCGGATGGGCGAAATCCTGCTCGACCGCTTTACCGCCGCGCTTCTCCTGGACGAGGACGATGCGCGTACTCGCGTTTTCGAAGAAGGTATTGCGAACGGTCCGGGTGATGCATCCCGAGCCCAGGATCGTCATCGCCGCGAGGATCGCGAACGCGCTCGTCGAGATTGGATTTCGGAGCATCGGCATCGCGCGAAGAGGCTATCGCAATCCGGCGGGTCGCGTTTCAGGCTGCAGCGTCGAGGTATCGGACGATTCGGTAGGTGGCGAAGCTCGCCCCGTACGCGAGCGCGAGCAGATAGCTGAACGCGAATGCGGGCCAGCGCCAGGAGTTCGTCTCGCGGCGGATGATCGCGAGCGTCGAGACACACTGCAGCGCGAACACGAAGAAGACCAGCAGCGACGCGACCGTGGCGGGCGTGAAGACCTTCCGGCCGGTTCTCGGGTCGACGTCCGCGCGGATCGCCTCGCGCAGCGACGTTCCCTCGTCCGAAGCTGCGTAGATCTGCGCCAGCGTCGCCACGATCACCTCGCGCGCTGCCAGGCTGCCGATCAGGCCGACCGCGATCTTCCAGTCGAAGCCCAGCGGCGCGACGAGAGGCTCGAGGGCGTGTCCCGCGCGTCCCGCATAGCTGTGTTCGAGCGCGTGGCGACTCGCCGCGGGCGCATCGGCGCCCGCTGGCGGGTCGACGGTCGGGAAAGTCAGCAGGAACCAGAGCGCAATGGAGACGGTCAGGATGATGGTGCCGGCGCGGCGCAGGAATGCGCTCACGCTGCCCCAGACCTGGCTCACGAGCAGCCGCGCGGTGGGCATGCGATAGGGCGGCAGCTCCATGTAGAACGGCAATGAGTCGCGCTTCAGCAGTGTGCGGGTGAGAATCGTCGCGACGATCAGCGCCGAGACTGAACCGAGGAGGTAGAGCCCGAGCAGTGCGAGCCCCTGGAGTCCGATCGGTCCCCAGACCGCCTGCGCGGGTACGAATGCGGCGATCAGCAGTGCGAATACGGGCAGCCGCGCCGAACACGTGATCAGCGGCGCGACCAGGATCGTCACCAGGCGGTCGCGCGCCGACGGGACTGTGCGCGTCGCCATGATGCCGGGGATTGCGCACGCGAAGGAGGAAAGCAGCGATACGAACGCGCGCCCCTCGAGCCCGACGCGGCCCATGAAGCGGTCGATGACGAACGCCGCACGCGCCATGTAGCCGATGTCCTCGAGCAGGTAGAGCAGCGTAAAGAGCAGCGTGATCTGAGGCACGAAGATGATGACCGATCCGACGCCCGCGATCAGGCCGTCAGCGATGAAATCCGCGAGTAAGCCCGCCGGGAGCGTGGCGTGGACGCGCCCTGCCGCCCAGCCGATTCCACCGTCGATCAGGTCCATCGCGGGCGTCGCCCAGGCGAAGATCAGCTGGAAGAAGGTGATCATTACGGCTGCGAAGAGCAGCGTGCCCGCGACCGGGTGGAGGATGATGCGATCGATCGCCTCAGTGGTGCGGCTCACGCCGGGCCGCGAAGTGAGTACGCTCGCGAGGATGGAATCGACCCAGCCCGCGCGATCTTCGGCGCTTACGGGCGGGGGAATCTGTGGCCGGCTCCAGTGCTCCGGGTCCGCGAGCAGGTGGCGCAGTGCGCCCATGCCGATGCCCTTGTGCCCCACAACGCCGATCACGGGGATTCCGAGCGCGCGCTCGAGGCGTGGCAGGTCGAGCACGCCCCCTCGCGCATGTAGTTCGTCGGTCATCGTGAGGACGAGGCAGGTAGGGGTGTCGTGGCGCAGCACCTGCGCGAGGACGAGCAGCGAACGCTCGAGGGTGCAGGCATCCGCGATGACTGCGAGTGCGTTTGGGGCCTCCCCGATCTTGCCGTCGATGACACCACAGACGACTTCTTCATCCGGGCTGATCGCATTCAGGCTGTAGGTGCCCGGCAGATCGATCACGATCGTTTCGCGCCGATCGAGGAGCACGCGGCCTTCGCGACGTTCTACGGTAACGCCGGGATAGTTTCCGACCTTCGCCCGCATCCCGGTGAGGGCGTTGAAGAGAGTCGTCTTTCCCGAGTTCGGAGATCCGATCAGACCCAGACGAAGCGACGTCGGAAACGTCGCTGAGGTCATTCAGTTCTCACCCGGATGAGGCTGGTCTCGGAGGCACGCAGGCAGATGCGATATCCGCGCAGCCCATAGACGACCGGGTCGCCGAGCGGTGCGCGCTTCAGAATCTCGACCGGGGTTCCGGGAATGAATCCGAGGTCGAGCAGGCGCTCGCCCTCTGGGCACGACCCGTCGACGCCGATGACGCGCACCGTGTGGCCCGGAGCGAGTGAAGCCAGCGAAACGCCTGGTCGTGCGGGAGTGGAGTCCAGCGCCGTGATGCTGGAGGCCGGAGTGATGTCAGGAGCGAAGGCAGCAGTCATTGACTGCAAGAATAGCAAAACGAAAACGATTTTCATTTTCGCAGCAGATGTTGGCGGAATTTCCCGTCCAATGGGATTTCTCATGAGTTTCAATGCGAACGAGTTCGCTATTCATTTTCTGGTCTAAGTTGCCGCATCATAAGACGTTTTCCGCATTCCTCGGGTGCGATCCTGCCCGCGAGCACAGCCTGGACGGCCTCGGCGATCGGCATTTCGACCCCATGTCGGCGAGCCAGCTCAACCGCGGCACTGGTCGTGCGGATGCCCTCGGCGACCTCACTCATCCCCGCGAGGATCTCCTCGAGTTTCCGCCCGCGTCCGAGCTCGACCCCGACGCTCCGATTGCGCGACCGGTCGCCGGTGCAGGTGAGTACCAGATCTCCCATCCCGGCCATTCCGAGGAAGGTGATCGGGTCCGCGCCCATCGCTACGCCGAGCCGTGTGATCTCACGCAGCCCGCGGGTCATCAGCGCGGCTCGCGCGTTCTGGCCGGTTGCGAGTCCGTCGCAGATCCCCACCGCGATGGCGATCACGTTCTTGAGCGCGCCTCCGAGTTCGACGCCGATCACGTCCGTTGCGGAGTAGCAACGGAAACTCGCAGTCGAGAGCGACTCCTGGACTGAAATCGCGTATGCCTCTTCGCGGCAGGCAAGCGTCACCGCCGTCGGCCGACCTTCTGCGACCTCATGCGCGAACGATGGACCCGAGAGAAAGACCAGCCGCGGGTGATGAACCGGATCGAAGACGTCTTCGTAAACCTGGTCCATCCGCATCAGCGTATCGGCCTCGATGCCCTTTACCGTCGAGACCAGCACCGCGTGATCGGGGAAGAAGTTCACGGCTGCGCGCAGTACATCGCGAACGCCGTGACTCGGCACCGCGCAGATCACGAGCTCACGGCCTGCCAACGCTTCTTCGAGATCACCGGTCGCATAGATGTTCTCCGGCAGCTGGATGTCGCTCAAGTAGCGCGGGTTGCGATGCTCGCGATTGATCGCATCCGCGATTTCTGCATTGCGCGACCAGATCGTGACGCGATGCTCGCGCGCACAGTGCAATGCGAGGCAGGTTCCAAAGCTTCCGGAGCCGAGAATTCCGACCGGGATCGGCATGCCGCGAAGGTACCACTCGCAATCGCGTCGACAGCCTCCCGAATTCTTGACGCCCCTGGACCGCGCCGGTACCTTCAGCCCGGATTTCGTAGGTGAATCGGGCAGTTCGGCCGGCACCGACGTCCGGTGCCCGGGATCCGGGATCCGGGAGGCACGCGCGATGCTCACCGAGTACACCGGCGTCCTGGTGATTCTCGCCATCAGCCTGGTGCTGATCGCCGTCTTGCTCGGAATTCATCTGCGCGTCGGGCCGCGGCGCGAATTTCCGTCGAAGCAAGATCCGTTCGAGTGCGGCGAGCGGCCGGTGACATCACCTCGGCGTCGTATCGCGGTGAAGTTCTACGTGGTTGCAATCTTGTTCGTCGTGTTCGACGTCGAAGCGATCTACTTCTATCCGTGGGGCACCGTCTTTCGCGAGCTCGGATGGTTCGGCTATGCGTCGATACTCGTGTTCACGCTGCCGCTCGTAGTCGGCCTCTTCTACGAGTGGATGAAGGGTGGGCTCGACTGGTGATCCCTACCCGCCGCGCGGCGGAAGACGACGGAACCCTGACCAATTCCGCGGGTCGAGTGCACGAGCCCGCCTGGACGGCGCCGCCTGCGGGCCGTGTGATATCGCTCCTCGCTGCGGCGCCCATGGCGAGAGAGACTTAGGTGGTCGTCGCGGTATTCGTCAAAACGGCCTTCATCCTCTTCGTCGTGATCGGCGTGCTGGCGCCGATCATCACCTGGGTCGAGCGCAAGCAGAGTGCGTTGATGCAGAACCGCATTGGTGCGAACCGCGCTTCGGTCGCCGGCATGACGTTCATCGGGCTGTTGCATCCGGCCGCGGACGTGATCAAGTTGCTGGTAAAGGAGGATGTCGTACCCGCGGGTGCCAACCGTGTGCTGCATCTGCTTGCGCCGGTCATGGCTGCGGTTCCGGCGATCATCGCGTTCGCGGTAATCCCGTTCGGCGGCAGCTACCACTTCGGCGAGACTACGATCGAACTGGTGGTGGCAAACCTCGACTGGGGCTTGCTCTACATCTTCGCGATCGGCTCGCTCGCGGCGTACGGGCCGATCCTCGCGGGCTGGGCGAGCAACAGCGGCTGGTCGTTTCTCGGTAGCCTGCGCGCGTCGGCCCAGATGCTCTCCTACGAGGTCACGCTGGGGTTTTCGGTCGTCGGCGTCTTCATGGTCTTCCAGACGCTTCGGCTCACCGACATGGCGATCGCGCAAGACACGACGTTCCGCGCATTCGCGTTCGTGGAGGGTCTGTTCGGGCTGACGCTGCCGGCGTCCCTTGGGTGGATCAGTGCGCTGCGGCTGCCGAACTGGGGCATCTTCCTGCAGCCGCTCGCCTTCGTGTTGTTCCTGACGGCGATCATGGCCGAGAACAAGCGTCCGCCGTTCGACACGCCCGAAGGGGAGTCCGAAATCGTCGCGGGTTATCACACCGAGTATTCCGGCATGCGCTTCGGCCTCTTCTACATGTCGGAGTTCATCGGGGTCGTGGTAATCGCGGGCCTGATCACGACGATATTTTTCGGTGGCTGGTCGGTTCCCTATCTGTCGCAGGAAATGATCATCGCGGGCGTTGGTCACTTCTTCGGGGTCGGCTTCGCGACGGGATTCTGCATGCTGGTGCATTTCGTCAGCTTCATGCTGAAGCTCGCGGCGATGATCTGGCTTCAGATGGCACTGCGCTGGACACTGCCTCGTTTTCGCTACGACCAGGTGATGAACCTCTGCTGGAAGATCTTGTTGCCGCTCTCGCTCGCGAACATTCTGGTCACCGGCGCGGTGATTCTCGCGCTCGAGGGCGCGGCATGAACTTTCCGACGCTGCTCTTCTACACCTTTGCGCTGCTCGTGGTGGCGGGTGCCGTGGGGACGATTGCCAATATCCGCAACACGGTTGCGGCTGCGATGAGTCTCGTTCTCACGATGGTCTCGCTCGCGGGAATCTACGTGCTGCTGGGCGCGCACATGATCGCCGTGTTTCAGATCATGGTGTATGGCGGCGCCATCGTGGTGCTGTTCCTGTTCGCGGTGATGCTGCACGGCGACGAGCATGAGGAGCTGCCTCCGGGCCGAATGCGCCTGGTCAAGGCGGCGTCGGTGCTGGTTGCAATCTGCGTAATGGCGGGCCTGGTGCGGGCTCTCGTTGGCTTCCCGGAATTGCCGGCTGCTCCCGTGGGCTTTGGCCGCGCCCGCCAGGTCGGCATTGCGCTCTACAGCGACTACGTCCTGCTGGTGGAGATGGTCTCCCAGGTGCTGCTTGCAGCGATCGTGGGCGCGCTGGTCCTCGCGAAACGGAAGATCGATTGATTCCGCTCGACCACGTCATCGGGCTTTCGGCCGTGCTCTTCAGCCTCGGAGTAATCGGTGTGCTGGTACGCCGGAACCTGATCGTGATGTTGATGTCGGTCGAGTTGATGCTGAACGCAGCCAACCTCGCCTTCATCGCGTTCAATCGCCTGTGGCCGGGAACGGACGCTACCCCGGTTCTCGACGGTCAAGTCTTCGTCTTGCTCGTGATCACCGTCGCGGCCGCTGAGGTAGCGGTCGGCATGGGGATCCTGCTTGCGTTGTTCCGCAACCGCGACTCCGCGGACCCTGAGGAGGCCAGCCTGCTCAAATGGTGACCGGCGGAACCGAATTCGACTTGCTGCACTGGATCCCGCTCGCACCGCTATTCGCGGCTGTGTTGCACGGAGTCTTGCTCGTCGTGGTACGACGCACGGTGTCGGAATGGATCACGGTTGCGATCTCGTGCGGCGCGATCACGGCGTCGTTCGTGATCTCGTGCGCGGCGTTTGCGCGTATGGTGCGGCTGCCCGACGAATCTCGGCTGCTGGTCGACCACCTCTATACCTGGATTGGTGCTGGAGTCGGGAGCCAGGCCTTCAGCACCGAGCTGGCGTTTCAGTTCGATCCATTATCGGCCGTGATGACGCTGGTGGTGTCGGGGGTCGGGGCGCTCATCCATTTCTATTCATGGGGTTACATGAAAGAGGACGAGCGCGAGGACAAGGGCTTCCAGCGCTTCTTCTGTTACTTGAACCTCTTCAGCTTCGCGATGTTGCTGTTGGTGCTGGCCGACAACCTGGTGCTGATGTTCTTGGGTTGGGAAGGTGTCGGCCTGTGTTCCTATCTATTGATCGGTTTCTGGTACAGCGACCGCAACAATGCGTATGCGGGTAGCAAGGCATTCATCGTGAACCGCATCGGCGATCTGGGGTTCATCGTCGGCATGCTGTTGCTGTTCTCGATGCTCGCCGAGGCCGGCCACCCGACGGTCGGATTTCAGGACATCGAACGCTATTTCGCCCAGATTGCCGATGTAGAGCTGGACTTGCCGGCGTGGCTGCCGGGGGGGCCTTCGTACCGTGCCGTAAACGTCGTCGGCCTCTGCTTCTTCATCGGAGCTTGTGGGAAATCGGCGCAGATCCCGCTCCACGTCTGGTTGCCTGATGCAATGGCGGGTCCGACACCGGTGTCTGCACTGATTCACGCAGCCACGATGGTGACCGCAGGCGTCTATCTGGTCTGCCGGATGTCGTTCCTCTACGCCGCGGCCCCGGAGGCCTCTGCGATCATCGCCTGGACGGGTGCGCTCACCGCGGCTCTGGGTGCCGTGCTCGCACTCGTCCAGACCGACATCAAGAAGGTGCTTGCGTATTCGACGATGAGTCAGCTGGGTTTCATGTTCGTCGCCGTGGGCTGTGGCGCGTATGCGGCGGCGATGTTTCACCTCGCGACCCACGCCTTCATGCAGGCGCTGCTCTTCCTTGCCGCGGGCTCGGTGATTCTCGCGATGCAGCACGAGCAGAACATCGACGCGATGGGGGGCCTGCGCCGGCGGATTCCACGCACGCACTGGACCTTCCTGATCGGAGCACTCGCGCTATCGGGAGTTCTTCCGTTCGCGGGCTTCTTCTCCAAGGACGCAATCCTGGTGGCGGCGTATGGCGCCGAGGTGGCGGGCGGCCCGTGGTTATACCGGTTGATGCTCGCGACTGCGGGGCTGACGGCGCTCTACTTGTTTCGCCTCTATTTCCGGGTGTTTCGTGGCAAGGGCCGCGCACCACGTGGGCTGCGCGATCGGATGGAGGATCCGCCCGGGTCGATGGTGGTTCCGCTCTACGTGCTCTCGGGCCTGGCGATCTTCGCGGGCCTGGCGGGCTTCCCACAGGCCTGGGGCGACCTCGGCTGGGTCGACATCGAGGAATCGAACAGCTTCGCGAACTTTCTGGCTCCGGTGCTCGCGGGATCCGAGCGCGAGGGGCTCGCGCACGAAATCGAGTATCGGCTCACCCTTCGAGCGGTACTGGCGGCGATTACCGGAACCGGGCTGGCTTGGTGGCTCTACCTCCAACGGCCAACCTGGCCCGAGAAGATCCGCAGCTCGTTTCACCGGCTGCACCACGTGCTGGTTGCGAAGTTCTGGGTTGATGAAATCTATGGAGTGCTGCTGGTCCGCCCGCTCGTCGCGATCTCCGATCGACTGCTCTACCGCGGGATCGACGCCGGGCTCATCGACGGCCTGCTGGTGAACGGGGTCGCGCGGAGCATTCGCGCGCTTGCTGCGAACGGGTTGCGGTACGTCCAGTCGGGGCTGATCCAGGCCTACATGTTCCTGATGCTCGTGGGCGCAGTCGCGATCGTGGCGCTGCTGATGCGATAGGTCCGAATGACTGCCTTTGTCGACGACAACCTACTGCTCCTCATCACTTTCCTTCCATTGGGGACGGCGCTCGCGCTGCTTGTGACGAACGCGCTCGGTTCGCTTCTCGGGCTGCCGCGGTTGCCGACGCAGGTATGGCGGATCACCGCGGTCGCGGGCTCGATTCTGACGTTTCTGCTCGCGCTCCAGCTGGTCTTCGTCTTCGACCCGGTGAGTACCCGGATTCAGTTCGTGGATCATCGCGAGTGGCTGCCCGATCTCGGCATCCATCATTACTTCGGAGTGGACGGCATCAGTCTCTTTCTCGTCGCACTCACGGCATTGCTCGTGCCGGTCGCTTTCGTTGCTGCGTGGAACGACATCGATTCCAGGCTACGGAGCTTCGTGTTCTGCATGCTCGCGCTCGAGACGGGGATGATCGGCGCATTCGTATCGCTGAACCTCTTCGAGTTCTACATGTTCTGGGAGCTGATGCTGGTTCCGATGTACTTCATGATCGGAATCTGGGGCGGTCCCCGACGAATCTACGCCGCCTTGAAGTTCTTCTTGTTCACGATGTTCGGCTCGGTCTTCATGTTGATCGCGATGGTGGTGCTCGGCTGGCTCGCCTACGAGCAGTCGGGAAGCCTCGTCTTCGACTTGGTTGCGCCACCGGGCATGGCGACGCCGGCGCTGCTCGACGTGGTCGTCCCGCTGTCGGGCGATGCCCCGTGGTGGAAGACGCAGAGCTGGTTGTTCGCCGCATTCGCTCTCGCGTTCGCGATCAAGATTCCGATCGTTCCCTTCCACACATGGCTGCCGGACGCCCACGTCGAGGCGCCGACTGCGGGCTCGGTGATCCTCGCCGCGGTACTGCTCAAGATGGGGACGTACGGATTCCTGCGCTTCGGACTTCCGCTCTTTCCCACGGCGGCGATGGCGTACGGACCATGGCTGATCGGCCTCGCACTCGTCGGAATCATCTACGGTTCACTCGTCGCGATGGTGCAGAGCGACGTCAAGAAGCTCGTGGCGTACTCGTCGGTGGCCCACATGGGCTTCGTCGTGCTGGGGATCTTCGTGTTCAACGTCGAAGGCCTCGTGGGTGGCGTTCTCCAGATGATCAACCACGGCATCTCGACCTCGGCACTGTTTCTGCTGGTCGGCTTCCTATACGAACGGCGGCACACCCGCGAAATTTCGGACTTCGGCGGCACCGCGAAAGCGATGCCTGTCCATGCCGCGTTCTTGGGCATCGTGATTTTCGCGAGCATTGGGCTGCCGATGCTGAACGGTTTCGTGGGTGAAATCCTGATCCTCATGGGCGCCTTCCTCCACAGCCCCGGGGCGGCGATCGTGGCGGCCATCGGAGTGGCGTTGTCCGCGGCCTACATGCTGTGGATGTATCGCCGCGTCGCGTTCGGGCCAGTCGAACATCCTGAGAACCGCAGCCTGATCGATCTCTCCCTGCGTGAAAGGGTGGTCATGCTCCTGCTGCTGGTTCCGATCTTCTGGATCGGGATCTACCCGGATCCCTTCCTGCGCCGGATCGAGCCGTCGGTGATCGAGGTATTGCGTCAGGTCGACCGGCGCGCGGAGCCCGGTACAAGGAGCGACGTGATCCCGCCGGTGCGGGAGGCGCGCCCGTGATCGCTCCGCCGGAAATTTCTCCCTCCGTGCTCGCGCCGATCGGTTTCACCGCGATCGGTGCGATGGTGATCCTCGTCCAGGACGCATTGCTGACGCGTGGTAGCAGTCTGCTCGGCCGCAGGGTGACGCCCGCCTACGCGGGGACACTGAACGCCTTTACCGCGATGTTGTTTCTATCGCTCGCGCTCTACGTCACGGTCGTTGCCTTCGCGAGCGGTGACTCGCTCGTGTTCCAGCTCGCGAACCCGGTGTACCAGCAGGACCGCTTCGGCTCGTTTGCAACCGCGCTCCTGGTCGTCGTGGGCATCCTCACTTGTGCGCTGTCCGTCTCATACCTGTCCGAACTCGGGATCAACCACGGCGCGTACTACGCGCTTGTTCTCGCATCGATCACGGGTGCGATCTTCCTCGTAGGCGCGATCGATCTGCTCGGCGTCTACGTCGGCCTCGAGTTGATGACCATCCCGATCTACGTGCTCGCGGGCTTCGATCGCGCTCGTCTCCGCAGCAACGAGGCCGCGATCAAGTACTTCGTGATTGGCTCGTTTGCGACTGCAATTCTGTTGTATGGGATGGCGCTCATCTACGGAGCGACCGGGACGACTTCTTTTGGGGCGATACGAGACGCCTTCGATCCGACCAGCCCGGTCGCGATGCTCGGAGTCGGTCTGATCCTGATCGGCTTCGCGTTCAAGATTGCATCGGTGCCGTTCCACCAATGGGCTCCCGACGTGTACGAGGGAGCCCCGGCGCCCATCACAGCCTACATGTCCGTCGCGGTGAAGGCCGCCGCGTTCACGGCATTGCTGCGGTTCGTCGCCACTGCGATCGGACCCGAAACCGAGCAGCTGTCGGATGTGTTTGCGGCGTTCGCGGTGCTCAGCATGATCGTCGGAAACTTGATGGCGGTCATCCAGGAGAACGTGAAGCGTATGCTCGCGTACTCGAGCATCGGTCACGCGGGCGCGCTGTTGATCGGGCTCGTGACGGGCAGCCCGGGTGGTTATGCAGCGATTGCGTTCTACCTGGTCGTCTATGCCTTCATGAATCTTGGTGCCTTCGGGGTGGTGATCGCTCTCGCGCGCCGCGGCCAGGAATGTGAAAGGGTCGACGATTTCGCGGGCCTCGCTCGCACTCGCCCAGGGCTCGCTGCAGCGATGACGCTCTTCATGCTCTCGCTTGCGGGAATCCCGGGCACGGCGGGGTTCATGGCGAAGTTCAACCTCATCGTGGTGGCGATCCGCGCCGACATGATCTGGCTTCCCATCACGCTCGTGGTAACGAGCGTGATTTCGCTCTTCTACTACCTGCGGATCCCGGTCCTGATGACGATGCGCGAGCCATCCGAGCCGCCGTCACGAACGGGCATTGCGAGCGGCGAGGCGCTCGCGCTGTGCCTTTGCGCGGCGGTGGTGCTCTTCCTCGGGTTCTTCCCGAATCACGGTATGCTGCCGTGGCTCGGTCTCGAACTGCCGGTACTCGACTGGGCGAGCGATTCGGTGACGGATCTATTCGGATCTTAGGGAGGCCGCTCTGGTCGGTGATGACGCAGACAGGACGACCGACGCTCGCGCACCTGCGTGCGGAAGGAGCCGTGCGTGAGTGACGATGGACGGATTCGACACAACGTCGTGAGTACGGCGATGGCGATCGGGATTGCCTTACTCGTACGCGCCATGCTTTTCGAGACCTATTACGTTCCTTCCGAATCGATGCTTCCGACTTTGTTGATTGGCGATCACATGCTGGTGAACAAGTACGCATTCGGTGCGCGGATTCCCTTCACGAATTTCCGATTGCCCGCATTGCGCGAGCCGGTGCGCGGTGACGTCGTGACCTTCGCGCTTGGCCGCGGCGAACTCGGCGAGATCTGCCCCGCCGACCGCTGCCCCGACTACCCCGTCGAAGGGTTCGTGAAACGCATCATTGGCCTGCCGGGCGACACGATCGAGGTGAAGGGTGACCGCGTCTACTTGAACGACGAGCTGCTACGTGTCGAGTTCGACGCGGGGATCTTCCTCGATGAGGCCGGCAACCGGTTGCGGATCGGGCGCGAGTTTCTCGACGGTTCGAGCCAGCCGGTACTCGACGACCCACGGTATGGCGGGCTGACTCAGGTCCGAGTCACGGTTCCTGAAGGCCGTTACTTCATGCTCGGAGACAACCGAGACAATTCCCACGACAGTCGCGGTTGGGGGACCGTCGGTCGCGCCGAGCTCAAGGGGCCGGTGACCTGGATCTACTGGTCGTGGAACAACCAGGGGAGTTGGGCCTCGATGTTGAATCCGCTCACCTGGTGGCATCTGCTTCGCGACGAGACTCGTTGGGATCGGATCGGGCTCACGGTCGAGTGAGCTGGCTGTGCCCCGAAGAGTGTTGGTAATGAGCTCGGACCCGCTCCGGCTTGAGCCTGCCCGAACACCCGCTGGATCAGCGTCCTCGCAGCACTCGCGCGTCGCCGCTGCGGCTCGTGAGGTGTTCATCGTCGAAGTACTCCATCAACGGGACGGCGGTTCGGCGGGTCGTTCCGATCAGGGATTTGTAGGCCTTCGTGTCGAGTCGCTGATGCATTTCGAAATGCGCGGTGATTCGTTCTCGCAGTGCGGCGATGGCTCCGGTCGAGAACCACAGGTCGCCCGGCGCCCGCACCAAGCGGCCCTCGCGTTTCAGGAACGCGAGTAGATTCAGCAGGTGCTCGCGCGAGACGCCGAGTGATTCACTCCACTCGCGTTCCGACGGAGGCTCGAGGGCGAAATTTTCGGCTTCGGCGAGGATCCGGTCGACCAGCAGCTGGTCGGCGTCGCTGAGTTCGAGGCGGTGCTCGCTGCGATGCGCGACGTCATCCGTGATCGCAGCGGCTCCGCTCGCCACGATGCGGTCGAGCGCCAGCTGAGCTACGTCGCTCGGCACGTTGTCGGGAAGCCGACCACGAAGGGCGCCGATCGGCATGCCGGGCCGCAGCGGCTTGCCCTCATGGTAGGCGTCGAGCGCCACGAGCAACTGTCGCTCCAGCTCGGCGATTGCGGTGGCGGCGAGCCAGCTGCGGTTCACGGTTGGAAGTGCGATCTCGCTTGCAACCAACTCGGCGAGTGAGTTCGCCAGCGCGTCACCCTGCTGTCCGGTCTCGCGTCGGAGTCGGTCCTCGGAGATGCCGGCGAGGCCGCTGCGCTGGATCCGCACCTCGAGGTCGGTGATGGGCTCTCCCTTCGCGAGTCTCGCGAGTTCTGCAGCGAGAGAGGGGTCGCTGCGCCGCCTGTGCGGTGGTGCAATGTCCAGTACCACGCCACCTCCCACGGTGGAGCCTCCCATTTCGGTTCGCGCGAACCCGCGCGCGATGAAGCGGTCGCCCGGAAGCAGGGTCAGCGCTTCACCGTCGATGTGGACGCGCGCGAAGCAGGCCGCGCCCGGCTCGAAGGAGTCGGCGCCGATCGGCGCGATGTGGGCGCGGCGCTCGGCGGTGCCGACGAGGAATTCGACCGCGACACGGCCTTCCGCGGGCGCTGCCGCGGCGAGCCAATGGAGTCGCGTGTCGAAGGTGGTCGACGGCTGGAGTGCACCCGGGGTCGAAACCACGTTGCCGCGCGACACGTCCGAGACATCGATTCCCTGAAGGTTGATGGCACAACGGACTCCGGGTTCCCCCTGCTGGGCGGACGATCCGTGGTGTTGCAGGCCGCGTACGCGTGCCCGCAATGCCGTCGGCTGGATTTCGACCGCATCGCCGACCGCGAACGGCGACCCGATCAGCGTTCCAGTCACCACGCAGCCGAAGCCGCGAGCTGCGAAGCAACGGTCGACATTGAGACGCGGCGGGCCGCTGCGTGGTGTCCGGGCCGGGGAGCTGTCGACCAGATCGCGCAGTGCCGAGCGAAGGTCGTCCAGGCCCTGCCCGCTTATCGCAGAGACCGGAACGATCTTGGCGCCGGCGAGTGAGGTCTCGCGGAGCAGGTCGGCGGCCTCTTCGGCAGCGAGCTCCGCGATGTCCGGATCGGCGGCATCGATTTTTGTGAGCGCGACGACCGCGTGGTCGATCCCGAGCAGCTCGCAGATCGCGATGTGTTCGCGCGTCTGCGGCATCACGCCCTCGTCCGCAGCGATGACGATCAGCGCCAGGTCGATTCCCGAAGCGCCCGCCACCATCGTGCGCACCAACCCTTCGTGTCCGGGAACGTCGACGACGGAAACGCGCCGGCCGTCGCCGAGATCGAGCGGCGCGAAGCCGAGGTCGATCGTGATTCCGCGCTCCTTTTCCTCGGGCAGGCGGTCGGTGTCGACGCCCGTCAAGGCGTGGATGAGGGTCGTCTTGCCGTGGTCGATGTGCCCGGCGGTTCCGAGGACGAGCCTGGTGTCAGCGGGGGCCAATTCGCTCCAGACCCATGTACGGCTGGAGGGCCTTCGGGATCGCAATGCTGCCGTCGGAGTCTTGGTGGTTCTCGAGCACGGGGATCAGGGTGCGTGTGACGGCGACCGCGGTGCCGTTTAGCGTGTGGAGTAGCTCGTTCTTCCTGGTCTCTGCCCGGCGGAAGCGTGCGCGCAGCCGGCGCGCCTGGAAGTCGGTGCAGTTCGAAGCGCTCGTGACTTCTCCGTAGTCGCCGTTCTCACCGCGGCCGGGCATCCAGGCCTCGATGTCGAACTTGCGATACGCGGGCGCACCCAGGTCGCCGATCGCGATATCGATGACCCGGTATGGGATCTCGAGCCCCTGAAAGATCTTTTCTTCGATCGCGAGGATTTCGTCGTGCATTGCCGCGGAATCTTCGGGACGGGTGAGCACGAACATCTCGACCTTGCTGAACTGGTGCACGCGGTAGAGGCCTTTGCTTTCGCGGCCCGCCGAGCCGGCCTCGGTGCGGTAGCAGTGCGACACGCCCGCGAGCCGGATCGGGAGTTCACTCTCGTCGACAATTTCATCCTGGTAGAGGCCACCAAGCGTGATCTCGGCCGTTCCGATCAGGTCGAGCTCGGAGTCGGCGACGGAGTAGATCTGGGTCGCGGCGTCGCGCGGGCTGAACGCCATCGCGTCGACGATATCTCTGCGCGCGAGATCGGGCGTGATGAACGGTGTGAAGCCCTCCGCTGTCACGATGTCGAGCGCATAGCGCTGTAGCGCCATGTCGAGCAGGACCGCCTCGTTCTTCAGGTAATAGAACTTAGGGCCCGAGACCTTTGCGCCTGATTCGAAGTCGACAAGGTCGAGTCGTTCCGCGATCGCGAGATGGTCGAGGGGTGCAAAGTCGAATCGGCGCGGCTCGCCGACGGTTCGCAGCACCCGGAAATCCTTTTCGCCGCCAACCGGGGAGTCGGGGTGCGCGAAATTCGGGATCGCGGCCATCAACCGGTTCAGCTCGGCCTGGGCATCGGCCAGCTGCCCCTCGATCTCGCCGACGCTCTCTTTCAAGCGTCGCCCTTCGGCGACGTGAGCCTCCCGCTCTTCGGGCGACAGCTGCTTGCGCCCACTCTTCTGGTGCTCGTTGCGCGCGCGGTTCTGGTCGTTCAGCGCGGTCTGCTGCACCGTGACGCGCTCGTGCGCGGCGACCGCGGCGTCGACGTCGACGGTGACACCACGCCGTTGGCAGTTCGATGCAATTTCATCACGACGGTCGGCGAGTACGCGCGGGTCCAGCATGGGGCGAAAGGGAAGCACAGCGGTACTCTCGCAGCCAGTCCACCCCGACACGCTGTGCCGGGAGTCGCGGCTTCCTGCTCAGCGCATCAACTCCCCGGCGTTCACCATCAAAGACTGCCCGGTGATCATGCGTGCCCGGTCGGAACAGAAAAAGATCACCGATTCCGCGACATCGTCGTCGGCCGGAATCTCGCCGAGCGGCATGTTCGCGGTGATCTCGTCGACGATTTCCTGCTCGGTGACCTTGCGCTGCGCGGCCTGCCACTTCGCGTACATCTGGACCGGCGGACCCCACATCCAGGTCGGAACCACCATGTTGACGCGGATCTTGTCGGGGCCGAGCTCCTTTGCCATGTAGTACATCGCGGAGAGCAGGGCGCCCTTCGACGATGCGTAGGCGAGTTGTGGAAGCTGCGGCAGCCACATCGACTGCGTGCCGATCAGCACGATCGACCCGCCGCCCCGCTGCTTCAGCAACGGAGCTGCTGCGCGAACCATGTAGCTGGCTCCGATGACGTTGGTCTCGAAAGAATTCGACCAGACCTTCTCAGGTGTATTGTCCAGTTGGCTGGCAGCGGTTTCGAAGGCGGCCACCTGTACGACGGCATCCAGCCCTCCGAATCGGTCTGCGGCGGTCTGGGCGAGGCGGGCGCAGTCCTCCGGGTCGGTGATGTCGGTCGGCTGTGCCGCGATGCGCTCGCCGGACGGATCGAGTTCGGCCGCGGTCTTCTCGAGTTTCTCGGCCGAGCGCGCGCCGATCACGACGCGCGCTCCGTCTCGCAGCGCGGCTGCGGCGATTTCCCGACCGAGGCCCGGGCCCACGCCCGACACGATGACGACTTTGCCTTCGAGGATCACGGTCTGCCTCCCTGAACGACGGGTTTCACAGGCCGGAATTCGTAGCGCGGGGTAGGCTCTCTGCCCAGTGTGATCGCGATGGCTGCCCGCGACGGGGTAGGGTCTCGCTTTTCAGGAGGTCACGTGGCAAGGAGTCGGGCTGCTGCTTCAGCATCCGTCGCAGTTCGGCTCGTGATGGGCGGGCTCGCGGGCCTGGCCTCTGCGGCTGCATTCGCGGACGTGATTTCCGGCAGCCAGCGCGCAATATCATTCGAATACGTCACGCGCGTCGGGCCGATCGAGGCAGGCGCCGGGCCGGTACACGTCTACGTTCCTCTCGCGCGCGAAAGCGATCAGCAGAAAGTCGTGTTCGAGAGCATTCGCGCCTCGATCCCGGGGAGTGTCGAAATCGAGGAGCGCTACGGGAACCGCTTCTGGCACGGGACGGTCGCGACATCGGACGGTAGTGCGATCGAGATCGAAGTGGAGACGCAGGTGATTCGGCGCTTCGACTCGCGCGCAACGGATTTGCAGGCAGGCGAGCCCACGCCCGCCGAACTCGAGAAGTTCCTGGGTGCGAACGAGCGCGTCGTGGTGGGAGACGAGCTTCTCGATCCGATCCTCGCCGAAGTGCGCCGCCTCGCAGCGAGCAGTGAGCCCGCGCTACTCGCACGCGCGACGTATGACTGGGTGGTGGACAACGTCGAATACAAGAAGACGGGCAGCGGTTGGGGGAACGGCGACAGCCACTGGGCTTGCACGGAGCGTTACGGCGGCTGCACCGACTTTCACGCGCTGTTCATTTCGCTGGCGCGCACGCAGGGAATCCCCGCTCGCTTCGATATCGGCTTTCCGATCCCCGAAGAACGCAGCGCCGGCGACATTGGCGGTTACCACTGCTGGGTCGAGTTCTACCTGCCCGAGACCGGATGGTTCCCGGTCGACGCATCGGAGGCATTCAAGCACCCGGAGAAGCGGGAGCTCTTCTATGGCAGCCACCCTTCGGACAGGATCCACTTCACCACGGGTCGTGATCTACGCCTCGGACGCAATCACGTGGGCCGGCCACTCAATTACTTCATCTATCCGTACGCGGAAGTCGCGGGAGAGGCCTTCGAAGGAGAGATCGAGAAGAGTTTCTCTTTTCGCGCGGCTCCAGCTCCGCTGGCAGTCATTCGGTAGCGTGTCGCTTCACACGGTGGCTCTGTCTCCAAAGGGGAATCGATGACGAGTGGGCTCCGCGAGCCTCGGGAAATTGGACGCTGGGACGAGGCCGTCGACGTCGTCGTGGTCGGCCTCGGCGCCGCGGGCGCCGCCGCGGCGCTCGACGCATCGCGCCACGGCGCCGAGACGCTGGTACTCGAGCGAGCCAGCGGTGGTGGCGGGACATCGTCGATGTCCGGTGGCGTGCTCTATCTGGGTGGTGGCACGGCGTTGCAGCGGGCCTGTGGCTTCGAGGATTCTCCCGAGGAGATGTACAAGTACCTGATGGCTTCGTGCGGCGACGGCCCCGACGAAGCGAAGATGCGGCTCTACTGCGACGGCTCGGTGCAACATTACGAATGGCTGCTCGAGCAGGGTGTTCCGTTCAAGCCCGTCTACTACCACGGCGTGAGCGGTGAACCGCCGACCGACGATGGGCTGGTGTGGTCGGGCTCCGAGCGCGCGCACCCCTTCTGCGATATCGCGGTTCCGGCACCGCGCGGCCATGTACCGCAGATGAACGACCAGGCCGGGCCGCTCCTGATGCAGAAGCTGGTCGCCGCGGTCGAGGCGGGCTCGGCGCGGATCGCCGCGAATCACCGCTGCACAGCGCTGGTCCAGGAACCCGACGGATCGATCATCGGGGTCGTTGCGGAGACGTTCGGCGAAGAGCGAGCGATCCGAGCGCGTCGCGGCGTGATCCTCACGACCGGGGGCTTCATCAACAATCGCGAGATGATCGATGCGCACCTGCCGTTGTTGAACCGCTGCATGGTGCGCATCGGCGCCGAAGGCGACGACGGCAGCGGAATTCGGCTCGGCATCGCCGCCGGCGCTGCGACCATCCACATGAGTGCGGGTTCGATTTCGCTGCCCGCGACGCAGCCGTGGGGCCTGAAGCGCGGCTTGCTCGTGAACGCGCAGGGCCAACGATTCATCAACGAGGATGCTTATTACGGCCGTCTGGGCGAATGGGCACTCTATCATCAAGCTGGACGTGCGTGGCTCGTGGTAGATGATGCGATCTTCGAGCAGCCTGAATACCCGCGTGAAGTAGCCGCGGTGGGCGATACCCCGGCCGAGCTCGAACGGGAACTCGGGCTGCCCGAGGGCAGCCTCGAAAGCACCATGGCGCTCTACAACCGTCACGCCGAAAAGGGCCACGACCCCGTTTTCGACAAGCTGCCCGAGTACGTACAGCCGCTCTCCAAGCCTCCTTTTGGTGCGTTCGACTGCACCACCGAGAGTTCGATCTACGCGGCTTTCACACTCGGCGGCCTTCACTGCGACGTCGATGGCCGAGTGCTCGATCCTGAAGGTCGGCCGATTCCGGGCTTGTTTGGCGCGGGCCGGGCGACATCGGGGCTCTCGGTCGGCAGTTACAGCAGTGGCTTGTCGCTCGGAGACGGGACCTTCTTCGGGCGACGCGCAGGACGCTGCGCCGCGAGCATCTGAGACCGAGCGGCTAGTGTTGTGTCCCAGGAGTTCGCTGAACTCCTGGGACGCGACACTAGATCAGGCAACGTCGCCTTCATCGAGTGTGAAGTGCTCGACGGCGGCCCGGAGGTCGATGGCCTCGGCGACCAGCTCGCGCATGGCCCCATTGAGCTTGGCCCCGGATTCTTCGGTATCGCGATTGCGGCCGAGCATCAGCTCGAGCACCGCGACGACCTGGTCGCAGGCGTCGCTCTGGGAGCTGAGCGCGGTGTTGATCTGGCGCGTGTTCTCGCCGACTGTTTCGATGCCACCGACGAGGTGGGTGGAGTTCTTCATCTGCTCCTCGGCGCTGCGGTGCACCGATTTCGCGATCTCCTGGATCGCCTCGCTCAGGTCGCGGACCCGTTCGCTCTGCTGTGCCTCTTCATCGCTCGCAATTCGAATCCGCCCGAATTCCTCGTTCAAGTGGTCGATCAGTGAAGAAACTTCGCTGGCTCCCTTCGCCTGCTCACTTACCGCTGTAGCGATCTCGTGGATGCGGGCACCGCTCTCGTGGGTCGCGGCGGAAATGGCTTCCAGCGCCACGCCGGCTTCACCCGACAGCTCGACACCCTTCACCACCGAAGCCGTTCCCAGATCGATGAAGCTCACCGCACGGTTCGCCTCGTCGGCAACCGAAGAGACGACCTCATCGATCTCCTGGGTCTTCGATCGCACCTGCTCGGCGAGTGCCTTGATTTCGGCCGCGACCACCGCGAACCCGCTGCCGTGATGGCCGGCCTTGGCGGCGATGATGGCCGCATTGAGGGCGAGCAGGCTGGTTCTGTCCGCGATGTCGTTGATGACGGTGACGATCGTGCCGATATCCGAGGTCTTGAGCGCGAGTTCGCGCACCACACGGCTTGCGTCGTCAACCGAATCGTGGATGACCTGCATGCCGCTGATCGTGTCGGTGACGCGATTCGCCCCCTGCTCTGCGGTACCGATCACCTGGCTGTAGAGCGACTCGGTCTCGCCGGCGCTCTCTTGGATGCTGCGCGAGTTGGCCGCGATCTCCTGCGCCCGCTCGACCGTTCCCGTCGCAGCCTCCGACAGGCGTCCGGTATTGGTCGCCACCTCGTGAATGTTTCCGGCCATTTCGGCGACGGAACTCGCGGTGCTGTCGACGCGGTCGGAGAGGTTGGTGGTGTAGTCGTGGAGTCCTTCCCCTACCGACTGGAGTTCGTGGATTGCAGTCGACGAGTCGTCGACGGATTCCGAGAGCGACTGTGCCGAGGTCGAGATCTCCCGGGCGCGCAGGCTCACCTGGTCCATTTCGGACGAAACGTTCTGAATGCTCTGTGCCTGCTCGCTGGCGACTTCGTTCACGGCCGCCGATGCTCGTTCGATCGCATTCGCCGTACCATCGACACGGCTGGCGGCCTTCACGACCTGGGAGACGGTTGTGCGCAGCGACTGGGCCATTTCCTGCACCGAACGGGCCAGATCGCCGAGGTCGTCCTCCGACTCGTAGACGTCCGAGGTGCGCAGGTCGCCGGCCGCGATCCGGTCGACCTCATTGCGCAGCGCGTCGATCGCAGAGCCGAAGTCAGCCGCGACGAAACGGGCGATCAGGACAGCTGCCGCGAGCGCGACCCCGATCAAGGCGAAGAAGGCCCCTTGTGATTCGAGGAATCCGCCAGCGAGTGAATCGAGCGACGTGACTGCGACAAGGACTCGATTCGGATCGCCCGGGAGCGGACGCCACGCGAAGCCATTCGAGGTGTCGATTCGGCTGCTCTCGCCGGACGGTCGCCCGAGGATCGCGTGGATCTCGGCATCGTTGAGGGCCCCGGGGTCGAGCATTCCCGCGCGCGCACGTGCGATGTCGAGCAGCATGATCCGTTCGACCACGCCTACGCGTGATTCGTCGGCAGCCGCGATCACCTGAGCGACATCGGCACCTACTTCGACTCGGGCCGCAATCTGTTCGAGCACTCCGATTTGTGCGCCGTTGATGAACTTCTCGATCGCGACCTTGCCGCGTATGTTGGTCACCGATACGCCGAAGATCAAAGTGACGAGGATCAACCCATTGGTCGAAACGAATAGTTTTGCTCGTACCGAAACCTGGCGGGCTGCACTCCGGCGATGCTGCGGGTCCGGCAGGGAATTCGCGAGTTCGCAACGGATCCCGCTCAGGTGGTTCTTCAGCGCGAAGAACCCAATTACCGAACTCAACAAGCCCCCCGACGTGATGGCTGCGCACAGAACGACCACCGAGTCGAGGCTGAAGTCGTCGAACGTGAGGCGGATGTAGAGTGATGCTGGAAAGCCGAACGCGAGCCACATGCACATCGACCCGAGGAACTGGCGACGCGGCAGGTCGATTACGGCGCCGAAGGCAGACGATCGCAGCTCCATCGGGGTCTGCTCGGGCGCTTGCGCCCCGAGATACTCGCGAACCGGCGCACACCAGCGGTAGAACATCGCTCCGTAGGGCGGCATCACGACAGCGACCAGTACGCACACGATCATCGCCATCGCGGTGATCTGATCGGGCGTGAAACTGAGCGCGGGCCACAGGAACGCGAGAATGAAGATGACCGCGATGACGTTCGTCCACGTCTGCAAGACGAAGATGTCGCGCCAGAATCGTCGCCCGACCGATGTTCGTTGCGGGTGCATATCAATCATCCAAATCAGCGTGCGGGATCCCGTTATGCGCTATCGGCGTGAGACGGCCTGGATGTGACACAAATTTGCACTACTCGGGAACATGCGGTGATTCAGCCCCAGACTAGGGGGTCCTGGCTGCGTTTTGGCCGCTGTTCGGCCAATGCTTCCGCGTCGTCGCGGGAAAGGCTTCGCGCTTCTAGCCGGCTTCCTCGGCCTTCGACCAGCGTTGCCAGGCGGAGCGAACACGCCGCGCGAAGGTGTAGGGCCGCGTGGACCCCATCGCGAGCGCGATCCGCTGCCCCAGGTCGTTCCGCGTCTCCATCTCGTGTGCCAGTCGGCGTGCCGAGCGGAAGTCACCTTCCAGGATCAGCGCGTCGAGCAGCCGTGCGCGGATTTCCTCGACGCGCTGGTTCGAGCGCTGCCCGAGGAGCTTCGCGAATTCCGGATTCTGCTCGAGAACCCTCTCGGAACTCGTGAGTAGCGCGCGCAGGATCGCGGCCCGGTTGGCCGTCTTGGGTTCGCCGTGGCGGAATACGCGCACGCTCGGTGCATCCACGTAGGCGGCGGTACAGCGAATCGCGGCGCGCTGATGGAAATCCGAATCCTCGTTGTGGTGCAGGCTCTCGTCGAGTTCTCCGACCGCATCGATCGCGCTGCGTCGGAACAACGTTGCGCCGTTGCGGAGATTCGAGCATTCGAAGTGGTCGCGCGCCAGCCGTTCCGGGTGTTGGGCGGCTACCGGCCGATGGATCGTCTCTCGACCCATTTCGTCGACTTCGATCGCCGGGCTGTAGGCGAAGCCCGCTCCGGTTTCCTCGAGCGCGTCGACCAGCCTCTCGAGCGCATCCGGCGTCCATTCGTCGTCCGAGTCGAGGAACGCTACCGCGTCGCCACTTGCCACCTTCAGGCCGTGGTTGCGCGCGGCGGCGCGGCCACAATTCGGCTGACGGTAGTAGCGGATCAGGAACGGGAAGCTCGCGGAGATTCCGTGCACCACGCGATCGGTCTCGTCGCTCGATCCATCGTCGATGACGATGACCTCGATGTCTCGATGGGTCTGGTTCGCGATACTCGTTAGCGCGCGTGGCAACAGGTGCGCGCGATTGTAGGTCGGGACGATTGCGCTGACTTTCACGTCGCCATCTCGAGCGCGAAGCCGCTGGCTGATTCGGTATGCGTTCTCACCGGAAACTCGTATCGAGTGCTGAACGGATTCGGCAGCAACCTCGATTGGATCGGGGAGTGATCTGCGCGCCTGTCATGCCTTGGCTATCGGCCCGAGGGCGGCCCTGCCTTAGTGTGTCGTCCTGGCAGCCAAAGGCCTCGGCTCCGCCCTCGGATACGGGTCTCAACGGGAGATAGTGGCGCCCGACGAGTCAGGCTAGGCTGGAGAATCCAATGACGCAGGCAATTTCGAGGATTCAACGCTGCGCCGCCGCGATCGCACTCGTCGCCGCCGTCGGCTGCGGCGACGCGAAGCCGATGAACATCGTGCTGATTTCACTCGACACCACGCGCGCCGACCACCTCGGCGTGTACGGCTACGAGAAGCAGACAAGTCCGAACCTCGACCGTTTTGCCGAGCGCGCCACGGTGTACGAGCGCGCCTATTCGACCTCCTCGTGGACGCTTCCGACCCACGCGTCGATCTTCACCGGCCTGCTGCCGATGCAGCACGGGGCGCAGAGCGACCCGTCCAGCGAGAACCGAAGCCTGGAATACGGTGTTCGGCCGCTGGCCGAGTCGTTTTCGACTCTCGGAGAGCTGTTGCGCGACGCCGGTTACCGAACTGGCGCGGTGGTGGGCGGCCCTGCGCTGCGGCGCGAATTCGGTATCGCGCAGGGGTTCGATGTCTACGATGACGACCTCACCAGCCCGCGGGATCGCTTACTCGGCAAGCGCGCCGATCAGGTCAGTCAGGCGGCGATCCGGCTGGTCGAGGGCTTCGGCAGTGAACCGTATTTCCTGTTCGTGAATTTCTTCGATCCGCATGCTCCGTACGATCCACCCGCTCCGTACGACCATGGCCTCTTGGATCCTGACGACAAGGAGCACAAGGTTCGATTGATCGGGCGACTGACTGCCGGTGACGTGTCCGAGCCGGTGGACCGCTACCCAGCGGACCAACGTGAATGGATCGCGGGCATGCTCGACGCGTACGACGCGGAGATCCGTTACATGGATGTCCACCTGGGCCATCTGCTCGACGCCATTGCGGCCTCACCGCGCGGCTCCGAGACCCTGATTGCGATCACCTCCGACCACGGCGAAAGTTTCGGCGAACACTTCTATCTGAGCCACGGCGCCCATCTCTATGAGGACAACGTGCGTGTGCCGCTGCTGCTACGTTATCCCGGTGCGAGCGATGGTGTGCGAGTCGCGGCTCAGGTGCAGAACCACCAGCTCTTCCCGACGCTACTGGCTGCGGCGGGTGTCGATGTGCCGGCGGGTGTCGATGCTCGTGGCCTCGAAGTGACCGGGGGTGATGTCCTGCTCGAAGTGCGACGCAGCGACCTGAATGTGAAGTTCTTTGGCGACTTCTTCGATCGCGATCAGATGGCGATCCAGAGCTGGCCCTACAAGCTGGTGTTGCGGACGACAGGCGAGCGCGAACTCTTCGATCTCGCGAACGATCCCGCGGAACTGCACGATCTCTCGACGCTCGAGCCGGAGCGCGTCGCGGAACTCGTCGCGAAGCTCCGCTCGGAAGCGGCCAGCCACCCGCCCATGTACGAAGAAGCAGACCGTCCGGAGTTGCGGCCCGAAACCGAGGAGGCGTTGCGCGCGCTCGGCTACCTCGATTGATCGACGGCGTCGATCATGGCGCCGCTCAGGCCGTATCCGCAGCCGGTCGATAAGGAAGGGCGGGCCGGTTCGGGGTCGATCGAGTGACGTTGCCGACCCGCAGGCTCCAAGGGGGTAGTTGCGGATGTCGAGGAAGCCGGCCGCGCGGGCGAGTGCGGCGCGCGACAATCTGAATTTCGTAGAGGTCTTTCGCCCGGGTGCGCTCGCCGAAATCCGTGCGGGAATCCCGCCGGACTCACTCGATGCGATCGACCACACTCTGGGGATTTCGTGGCTGGAGTTCGAGCATGATCACTGGCTGATGGATGGAACCCTGGCGTTGCTCGGTCGCGAGGAAGCGGTTGAGTGCTGGCGGCGCAGCATCGGCCACCTCATCGAGAAACCGCTGCTGCGCGACTTCGTCGAGGGTAGTTTGCGGCTCTTCGGCGCGAGACCCGGGAAGCTCCTCAAGATGATTCCGAAGGGCTGGACGCTCGCCTACCGCGACTTCTGCACTCCCGCCTTCGAGCTGCTTTCCGACCACAGTGCGGAGATCCGTTTCGAGAACATCGCTCCCGAAGCCTTTGCGTCGGAAGGTTACCTGCACTGCTGGCACGCGATCTGCCTGGGCGTCTTCGACCTCGAGAAGCCCAAGGACGGCGAAGTCGATTTCTCGATCGAACGCGATCACTCGCTCGCGACGGCGAGTTTCCGCTGGTCTTGACTGCGCTCGGCGCCTGGCTGGACTCGGGTTCTTCGACGGCTTCCTAACTGTCGGGCGCGTTCTGGAAGGTCTCCCAGGAGAGGCACTCGTCGACCGATTTCCGCGGCGGTCGGCCGTAGCGCCCCCGCGGCCAGCCGATCGGAATCAGGGCGCAAGTGGGGCAGTTCTCGGGTAGCTCGAGCCAGCGGTCGCATTCCTCGCCGAAGCTGCGGTGCAAAGTCGTCAGGCTCGCGCCGAGCCCCACCGCGCGGCACGCGAGCAGGATGTTCTGAACGGCGGGCATCAGGGCTTGTAGTTGAGGCTGCCCACGGCGGGTCCAGCCTGCGACGAAGAGGAGCACCGGCGCTTCGTGGAGGTGGTCTGCTAGGTGGAGTGCGGCTCGCTGCATGCGTCGACTGGATTCGGGAAACGCGGGGTCGCGCGCGGCCTTCTGTCCGGCGGCGATGTATTCGCGGAAGGCCGGGCGATAACGGTCTGCGACCCACTTCCGGCGCGCGGCGTCGGTGACCGCGATGAATCGCCAAGGTTGCCGATTGCCGCCGCTGGGCGCGAGCGAGCCCGCCTCGCAGACTTTCCGGATCAGTTCGCGCGGGACGGGATCGGGTAGCAGCCGGCGAATCGCGCGTGTGGTCCGGATGCCCTCGAGCAGCGGGATCTGCTCTCCGATCGTTTCGATGTCGATGTCGGCCATGGCGAAACGCTAGCTGTGCGTTGGTCGCTGCGCGACCAATGCTATTGCGGCGTCGTGTTGGTCGCGATGCGACAGGAGAATTCCGCTCAGGCGGCGCTGCTCTCGGGTTGCAGGTGCACGTCGCGCTGCGGGTACGGGATCGAGCAGCCCGCAGCCTCGAGCTCTTCCTTCAGCCGGCGGGTCAGGTCGAAGCGCAGTGGCCAGTAGTCCGAGCTGTTGCACCACGGGCGGACGACGAGGTTGACGGACGAATCGCCGAGCTCGATTACCGCGACGACCGGCTCGGGATCTTTCAGCACCCGCGCCTCGGAGCTGAGCATGCGCTCGATCAGCGACACCGCGACGGCGATGTCGTCGTCGTACGAGATCCCGATGGAGAGGTCGATGCGGCGCGTCTTGTTCGCTGAGTAGTTCGTCACGGTGTTGCCGTAGATCGCCGCGTTCGGAACCGTGATCTTGACGTTGTCGGCGGTATGGAGGGTCGTGGAGAAGATTCCGATCTCGAAGACTCCGCCCGCGGTGCCCGCGACCTCGACATAGTCGCCGATCTTGAACGGCCGGAAGACCATCAGCATCACACCGGCTGCGAAGTTCGACAGGGTCCCCTGCATGGCGAGGCCGACTGCCAGGCTGGCGGCGCCGATCACGGCGATGACCGACGCGGTTTGGATGCCGAACAGGTTCAGTACCGCGATCAAGACGATCGCCATGGAGGCGTAGTAGACGAGGCTCGTCACGAACGGCACCAGCGACGCATCCACCGCCGAATGCTCGAGCGCGCGCCGCGTCGCGCGTCGCAGCGCGCTGCAGAATATCCGTCCGACGATCAGCAGCGCGATTGCACCGAGGACCCGCAAACCCCAGGCCGAACCCAGCTCCACGATGGTGTCGATCAGTTCCTGGTTGATCTCCACTGCCTCTCTCCTCTGCGAGTTTTCCGAGGGCGCCCAAAGCCTGGGGGATATTGATTGGGGTTTCCCCTCGATTTTCCGTTGCCGAGGATCGTAGGCGAAGTTCCTCAGAATCGTGTATCCGTAAAGTGGCTACGCTGGTGGGTTCGGAGTTCATTGCCCTCAATCCTGGATGGAGGAGAATTCCATGATGCGACTTGCACTGACGTTTTTCGTTCTCGTGTTGCTGGCCTGTGGTGGCTCCGACACTGCGCAGACAGGTGACGCCGATGCAGCAAAGACCGCAGCGGCCACTCCGGAGACGGCTGCAGCGGATGAACCGTCGACTCCGCCCGTCGCGGCGGCCCCCTCGGGGGCAGAACCCGCAGCGGTCGAGCCGCCCGTGAATCTGAAAGCCGTGAGCTGCCTCGCCCTGGTCTCTCAGACGAAGTTCCAAGAGGCGCTCCCAGTCTGTACGGCGGCGCTGCAGATCGACCCCGATAACACGGCGGTCCAGGCAGCACTGGATACCGCGAAGGGGGAGAGCGCGACTGCGGCGGCGGATGCTGCGGTGGGAAGCGCGACCGACGAGGCGAGTTCGCGTGTCAACGATCTGACGGGTGCTGCGCTCGGCGGCTCGGCGGCGGAATAGGATCGCGCGACTCCTCGAGCCCGCGAACAGCATGACGATGGGCCGCCTGCGCTGCCCTCCCGGCCTCGGATCGGGTGGGCTGCGCGGGCGGACTCACAGCGGCGAAGAGCACGGCGCTGTTGAAGCAGGCATTTCGATGAAGCTCACTTCACTCGCGATGGCGATCTCGCGAGCACCACGGCGGGGCCTCACCGGGTGACTCAGGAGCGTCCGCGGTCGGCGACGGCGAATATCACCGTGCCGATCGTTACCAGCGCTGCTGCCGTGATGAACATTTCGGTGTAGCCCCGGATTTCGATCACGAAGCCGAGCAGTGGCCCGCCGATCAGCACGCCCACGTCGAAGAGCGCGGTGTAGATCGCCATCGCGCTGCCACGGTCCGCCGTGCGGGCGCGGCCCACCACCATGCCGAAGAGCAGCGGGAAGGTGTAGCCGTGCCCGGCGCCGCAGAGTGCTCCTGCGACCAGTACGTCGCGGCTGCTGCTCGCGAAGGCGAGCAGCAGGAAGCCCGCGGCGAGCGTAGCGAGCGCCGGGTAGAGGACGCGCTTCGCGCCGACCCGATCGGGGAGCCAGCCCGCGACCACGCGCAGCGTGACCGCGACGCTCGCGTACGCACCGAAGAAACCGCCGACACTGCCGATTCCGCTTGCATCGACGAAGGTGCGGAGGAAGGTGAACATCGCCGCGAGCGCGATCGAGAAGATTGCGGTGAGCCCCCAGACCGTCACGAGCTGTGGCTGCACGAGTACCTTGCGGAAGCCCACCGGGGCCTCCTCGGCGTTCGCGGAAGCCGGCGTGCTCATCTCGGGCAAGGGAAGAGCGAGCAATGCCGCGAGAATTGCGAGTCCGAGCGCGACCTGAAAGAGCAAGCTGAAGTCGGCCCGTGCGAGCAGTGCATCGCCGAGCAGACCTCCGAGGGCGATCGGGAGCATGCCGGAGACACCGAAGAGCATCAGGCCCTGCATGCGGCGTTTCTCCGGCACGCAGTCCGCCGCGTAGGTGAAGAGCACGGTGAAGAGGATCGCGACGGCGAGACCGTGCAGAATCCGAACGAAGTAGATCCACGGGCCGAGGTGCACCGTTAAGTACAGCGCCAGCGCGACCACGTGGAGGGCGTTGCCGACCAGGATCACGCCGCGCCGCCCACGCGTGTCCATCACCTGCCCGAGCTTCGGGCGCGCCGCGATCGAGGCGACCGAGGACAGGCCGAACAGCAGGCCGATCTGCGCTTCACGTGCTCCGAGTTCGCTCAGGAATCCCGGGAAGTGGAGGAACAGGTTGAACGCGATCCCCTGAAAGAAGTTCGAAAGCGAAACGAGTACGAACGGCCCACTGAGCAGGCGATCTCGCTGGGTCGACGCGATGCGTTCCTTCACGCGCCGGAAGATATGGCAACAGCGCCGAGTTCGGTGCGGAAGCGCTGCCCTTCCCGCTCGCGGCGCGCGGGCGCGCGGGCTCGCTCGGGATTTCGATCGAACGGGTCGCGTCTCTCAGGAAGACCTCAGGCCGCCTCGCACAGTTGCGAACACGGAAGCAGGGTGGAAATGTCTCGTTGCGGACCACGACGGGGGATCGGCAGTGTCGGATGCGAAGCGCCACGAACTGGACCGCAGGGGTTTCCTGCTGGGCGGAATCGCGGGGGCGGCGGGCCTGCTCGCAGCCGGTGCGATCGATGCGCCCGCAGCTGAGCCCGAGCCGCGCGTGCGGCGTTACGTCCCGCTGGGCAAGACCGGGATGAAGATCTCGGACATCTCGTTCGGCTCGAGTCGGATGTCCGACCCGAAAGTGGTGCGACACGCCTACGAGCGCGGCGTCAATTACTTCGACTCCGCCGAGGGGTACAAGGGCGGGCGATCCGAGTCTGCGATCGGCGAAGCACTGCACGATGTGCGCGAGCACGTCTTCCTGACTTCGAAGACCAAGGCCGAAGCCAGCACAACGCGCGTCGAGATGATGGCGGCGCTCGAAGGCAGCTTGAGGCGCTTGCGCAGCGACTACGTGGACGTCTACTTCAATCATGCGGTCAACGAAATCGATCGCATGCGCAACCAGGAGTGGGGCGAGTTCACGGAACTCGCGAAGAAGCAGGGCAAGATCCGCTTCCGGGGCATGTCGGGTCACGCGGGGAAACTCGTCGAGTGCCTCGACTTCTCGCTCGACAACGGCCTCGTCGACGTGATTCTGACCGCCTACAACTTCGGGCAGGATCCGGCTTTCTATCAGAAGGCGCTCACGCGCTTCGATTTCGTCGCGCTCCAGCCCGAGCTGCCGCGCGTGTTGAAACGCGCCCACGAACAAGGGGTCGGGGTCGTGGCGATGAAGACGCTGATGGGCGCGCGTGCAAACGACATGCGGCCGTTCGAGACGGACGGCGGGACCTTCGAGCAGGCCGCTTTTCGCTGGGTGTTGTCGAACCCTGACGTCGATGCGCTGATCGTATCCATGAACAAGCCGAGCCAGATCGACGGCTACCTGGCGGCATCGGGAACCTCGACGGTCACACGCGGAGACCGGCGCCTGCTCGACGGCTACGCGGCCAAGAACGGCGCGCGCTATTGCCAGCACGCCTGCAACGTCTGCGCGTCGAGCTGCCCGCGCGGCGTCGAAATCTCCGAGGTACTGCGAACGCGGATGTACGCGGTGGACTACCGGGACGCGGAACTTGCGCGCGACGACTACGCGAAGCTCGGGACGGGGGCGAGCCCGTGCCTGAGCTGCGACGGGTCGCCATGCGCGGGCGCGTGCCCGAACGGCATCCCGATCGCAGAGTTCACGCGCGACACGGCGCGGAGACTCGGCTGAGAAGCAGCTGCCTACAGGCCCCGCGCGAACATCCGCGCACCAGCCTCCGCCAGGCGTGTCCACCGCGGGCGCTGCCGCCAGGAATCGAGATCGATTCGTCGGGCGTGCTCGAGGTCGCGGTCGAACATCGCACGCATGCCGCGGCCGGTGACCGGGTCGACGACGAGCAGATTGAGTTCGTAGTTGCGTCGCAGGGAAAGCGGGTCGAGGTTGCTCGACCCCACCAGCGAGATCTCCTCGTCCACCACCGCGGTTTTTGCATGCACCATCGCGCCGCTCCACTCCCAGATCTCCACGCCGGCTTCGAGTAGCCCCTGGTAGTTGCGGCGCGCCGCGGCGCCCGCCAATGGATGATTGTTGTGGCCGGGGAGCAGTAATCGCACGCTGACGCCTCGGCGCGCGGCGGCGGTGAGTACTTGGAGCGCTCGCGCGGGAACCACGAGGTAGGCGTCGGTGATCTCGATGCTCCGAGTGGCGCGCTCGGCGAGCCAGGTGTAGAGCCGGCCGACGCAGGCGGCGCCCGGCCGGTCGGCCGCCACCATCACCGCGGGCGGCATGGCGGCAGCGTCCGCTACCGAAGCATCCGGCAGCGGCGGGACTCCGGTGTCGGCCCACAAGGTGTCGAACGCCTGCTCGATATCCCTTACAACTCCGCCGCCTACCCGCAGCGCCGTATCGCGCCAGCCGTGGCCGCCGCGCGACGATGGAGACCAGTTGTCGCTGATGCACAGCCCCCCGACCACGGCGAACTCCCCATCCACGCAGAGGGTCTTGCGGTGGTCGCGGTGTCGCAGCCGCGTCCATGTCCACGGTGCGTAGGGTGAGAGCGGACGGAACGGTCGTATGTCGACGCCGCTCTCGCGCAACACGCGCGCGATCGATCCACCGCGCACCATGAGCGTGCCGATCGGGTCGTACAGCACGCGGACCGCGGTGCCGCGACTCGCTGAGGCGATCAGCGCATCTGCGAAGCGTCGCCCGGTATCGTCTCCCGCAAAGATGAAGTTCTCGAAGCTCACACGGCTGCGGGCCGCACCGATCAGCTCGAGCATCGCGTCGAAGGCCGCTTCGCCGTCTCGGAGGATCCGGACTTCGCCGGCCGCGTGTGCGGGCGAGCCGACCAAGGCCGACAGCTCGCCGACGTGGTCACGCGTTGCAGAGTCCACCTCAGGCATCACGTGCGCCCACCCGCGAGAACACGCCTTTCATCGATCACCTCTTCGGAGTGCGGAATGCGCCCCTCGATGTCATCGAAGGTCCGGTCGCCGTGGAGCCCGGCGCTTGCCGAATTCGCAGGCTAGAACTCCACGCCGAGGATGAAGTCGAAGCCCCTCGCCCGCATGCCGATTTCGACGTCTCCCCGCTGGTATCTGAAGAGACGCATCGCGCGGTAGCCGGCCTGGAAATTCCAGTGCGCGCCCCAGCCCGGCCAGCGGTATCCGATCAGCGCCACGCCCTGCCAGGTCTGCCGGTTGCTGTCGGCGCCCCAGCCACCGTAGTCGCCGGCGAGCTCGAGGTTCCAGTGCTCGGTGAAATCGATGACGGTCCGCAGTCCGACGACGGGGACCTGGCTGTTCAAGTCCTTGGTGATCTCTCGGTGCGGGCAGGAAGCTGAACCACGCGCACGCCGAAGGTGGGCTCGATCGTGAGTTCGGGAGCCTTGGCGCTGTCCCAGAGGCGCCAACGACCCAACTCGTAGCTGACGCCGGCGTCGATCAGAAAGAGGGGAACGTTCCAATCGAGCTCGATCGGCCCGAGCAGGTGGTTGCCCTCGAGCAGCTGAGTGTCGCCATTCAATCCGAGAAAGAGGGTGTGGAGGTAGACGCCGAACGATCCCTTGCGGGTTTCGAAATCGACCGGGACGTAATAGGACATGC
>JAFDEI010000085.1 GCA_019310425.1 Deltaproteobacteria bacterium
CAGGCCGAGAAGGCTGCGTTCAAGTATGCGTTGATCCGAGATCGCTACAAGCTGATCAAGGATTTCCAGGCGAAGCGGTTCGAGTTGTACGACCTCTTCGAGGATCCGGGTGAGCACCACAACCTCGCCGCGGAGCGGCCCGAGTTGCTACGCGAGATGATCGTCGAACTCGCTCGAACGCAGTCTCGTGGGCCGGCCGCGGCCATTGCACCGCCCGCGGAGCTTGATCCCAGGGATGCGAAGATGTTGCGCGACCTGGGCTATATCGACGACTGAAGCTGCCATCCTGCGGGCCTGGCACCCTCGCGGCGAGCTTCGTGAATAATCCGGGCTAGAATTCCCGGCCCTACCGCAGTCGACCCCGATAGGAGTACAGCATGACGTCCGCCAACGGTTCCCCCTTGTCCGGAGTCCGGATCATCGAGAGTTCGCTGCTCGGTCCGGCCGCCATCACGACTCATCTCGCCGACCTCGGCGCCGAGGTCATCAAGGTCGAGTCGCCCGCGGGCGACTACGTGCGCGAGATGACCTGGCCCATCATCAACGGCGTTTCGCTGCTCCACCTCCACATCAACCGCGGGAAGAAGAGCCTCACGATCGACCTCAAGACGCCCGAGGGTGTGTCGATCTACCAGGATCTCGTGAAGGATGCCGACGTCGTGATCGAGGCGATGCGTCCGGGTTCGCTCGAGCGTCTCGGCCTGGGCTACGAGGATTTGAAGACCCTGAATCAGCGGATCGTGTTTTGCAATATCTCGGGTTACGGAATGACGGGCCCGTACAAGAACCTGCCCGCGCACGGGATCGCGTTCGACACCTGGGCGGGCCTCGTCAAACCCGCGTACGACGAAGACGGTTTCTGTTACATCCCCGAGCATCCCTCGATGGGGATGCACGCCGGCCCGCTCTTCGGAGCGCTCGGTGTGCTCGCCGCGGTGATTCGTGCGCGTGCGACGGGTGAGGGCAGCATGCTCGAAATCGGCCAGAGCGACGCCGCCGCCTACATGGACTGGTATCGCAGCGAGAGCTGGATGGCGTACGAGCGGCCCGAAGACGAGGTGACGGGCAACAAGGCGGATGACTACGTGCGCCGTGCGCCGGGAACCGCCGGGATGAAGGAAGGCGTTCGCTATCAGATCTACGAATCTTCTGATGGTCATGTAATATTCATGTCCTCTGAGCAGGCATTCTGGAGGAACTTCTGCGAGTGTGTCGGTCGAATGGACATGTTCGAGAAGTGGCCTGGCTCGAAGTTCGCAGACCACGCGCGCGGAAACCGAGAAATGCAATTCGAACTGCGCGACATCTTCAAATCGAAGAGTTCGGCGGAATGGATTCGGCTCGGGGACGAGAAGAATTTTCCGATCGCGCCGGTCAATACACCGAAGACGATTGCAGTCGATCCGCAGTTCGCGGACCGTTTTTCGATCTATCCTGCTTCCGAGCACGGTGCCGACATGCTTCCGTTGCCGATCAAGTACCTGGGTGAAGAGCTCCCGGCCCCGACCTTCGCGCCGACCGTGGGCGAGCACAACGAGCAGGTGTTGCGCGAAGTGCTCGGCTACGACGATGCTGAGATCGCGAAGCTGAAGGGTGCCGGCGCGCTGGGATGAGGGGCTTCCGCCGCGTGCGACCTTTCGCTCGTCGGTGGTAGAATCCAGCCGATGAAAGCGGCGGTCTATTACGAAACCGGGTCTCCCGACGTATTCCGCTACGAAGAGGTCCCGGATCCGGTGTGCGAGCCCATCGGCGTCGTGGTCGACGTCCAGGTGGTGAGCATCGAGGGCGGCGACACCCTGAACCGTCTCGCCGGCGCAATGGCGGGGACCCCGCACACCGTCGGCTACCAATGTGCCGGCGTGATCTCGCAGGTCGGGTCGGGCGTCGTCGACCGTGAGGTAGGCCAGCGCGTCGTCTGCTCGGGGCTGCACGGTTCGCACGCCGAGAAGCGTGCAGCTCCGGCTGCGCTGACGTGGGTCGTTCCGGACGACCTCGATCTTCCGCGTGCTGCCTGCGTACCGATCGCAGTCGGTACCGCGGACGATTGCCTCTTCGAGTTCGGCGGCCTCGCGCGGGGCGAGAGCGTGCTCGTCCACGCGGGCGCGGGCGCGGTCGGGATGGCGGCGATCCAGCTGGCCTCGCAGGCAGGGGCACGTGTGATCGCGACCGCTTCGAGCGACGAGAAACTCGCACGCCTCGCCGAGTTCGGTCTCGACCACGGCATCAACTACACGGCTACGGATTTCGTGGCGGCCGCGCGTGAGCTCACCGACGGCCGCGGGCCCGACCTGGTCGTCGATTCGGTGGGGGGACGGACACTTCAGGGCAGCATCGAATGTGCGGCCTACCGTGGGCGAATCGTCAGCGTTGGCGATGCCGGTCGCGAGGACTTCACGCCCGACGTGGCATTGCTGCGGCCGGAAAACAAGACGCTCACGGGCATTTTCTTCGGCGCGGAGCTCTTCTACAACGCGGGTCGCGTGCACCCGATGGTCCAGCGTCATCTCGAGGCCGTGGCGGACGGCCGACTCCACATCGAGATCGACCGTACCTATCCGCTGGCAGAAGCTGCGGCGGCGCACGCCTACGTCGAGAGTCGTGCTGCGGTCGGCCGCGTACTGTTGATCCCCTGATCCGACCGGGGTTCCCGCCACGGTTTCGCAGCGGGGGTCCGATTCCCCACATGTTTGGCTCATATTCGGGCCTGCAGCTGCCGATAATTCCGTTGTCGAGCTCGTTGCCTTCAATCGGAGCCGCTGATGATCGAAATCCTGGGAATTGTCGGCTTGCTCGCATTCGCCGCGACGAGTATTACGATCGGGTTCCGCCTGTTGTTGTTGGGTCGCCGCACTCGGGGTGTTCCGGAACTCACCATCGGATCCGGTTTCGTCGTAGGCTGCCTGTTCGGCTACATCCCCGAGACCATTGTGTTGTCGACGGACCTCCTGCCGGCTGAAGTCGAGTCGTTGATTCTCTCGGTGACCCAGGTCGCGATCCGGCTGGCTGCGGTCTCGATTCTGGTGTTCACGACGCTGGTCTTTCGGGCCGAGTCCGCCTGGGCGAAGAGATTTGCGGGAGTGATCGGGCTCGTGTTGATCGTGAGCTGGTTCGAGTTTCGATTTACGCGTGTCTTTGCTTCGAACAGTCGCGACCTGTTCTGGTACGACTGCTTCGCCTTTGCGCGATCGATCGCGATCGCGTGGGGAGCCACGGAGTCGTTCGCCTACTACGCACGGCTTCGCCGACGGCTGCGCCTCGGCCTCGCCGACCCGCTCGTGGCCAATCGCTTCCTGTTGTGGGGCGTCGGCATGACCTCGATGACGGCTCTGATGGCATCGACGCTGCTCGCGTCCGTTCTCGGTGTCGATCCCGCATCGGCTAGCTGGGTGCTGTTCGAATCGTTTGCCGGCCTGGTCGGCGCCTCGACGCTATGGCTCACCTTCTTTCCGACCCGCGCTTATCGCCGCTTCGTGGAGAGTCGTGCAGCGGGCGCGGCTGCGGGCTGACGCCTACTCGGGCTTGCACGGCAGCAGGCCGAGTTCGACGAGCCTCGTGACGAGTGCGGTGCCGGCGAGTCGCGCTCCGGCCCGATTCCAGTGAGGGTCGTCCTCGAGGAATAGTGGCGTCGCCGTCGACTGTTCGAAGGTCGGCATCAGGTCGATGACCGGATAGGGGAGTTCGGCCGCGACCTCGCTGAAGTACCGGAACGGCTCGCGTACGAACGGGCTGTCGGCATCGTAGAATCGGCGTTCCCAGTTGTCCGGTGATTCGGAGTTCGGGTACTGGTACGACCGCGGGTAGATGACGACGGTGGTCGGGGCATGGAGAGTTCCGGAAGAGAATCGCTCCAGTTCGTCCAGATTCTTCATGACTCCAGTTTCGATCCAATGGCGAGTCTGGTCCAGTGGTGCGTTCGTCACGAAGAACCGGTCGGTTGGCAACTCGGGTTCGCCGCCGACCGCCCGCGGCCGCCCCGGGCGACGCAGCTCGCGCAGTCCGTCCCCAGCGGCGAAGTCTGCGTTCAGCCAAGGTGCGAATCGGTCGACCAGCTGCTGGACGACTCGCGACGTGTCGACCTCGTACTCGCCCGCGCTGCGCAACGCGCGCTCGTAGCGGAGATCGTCCAGGAAATCCGTCATGTCGAGGCTGTAGACGATCAAGTCCGGCTTGTACGCGTACCCGATCCGTCGCAGCAACCGAAGACCCAGCAACGGCGACGCGCTGGGCCAGCCGAAGTTGATCGCCTGGATCCGCTGCGTGCAGCTGTGCGCGTTCGCGAAATTCTCGAATGCCTTCGGATAGGTGTCGGGGTCGCGAAGGCGGGTGCCGAAGGTGAAGGAGTCGCCGAGGAAGAGAACGACGAAATCCTCCTCCCACACCGAATCGGATTCCCCTTCGAAGCGCAGCCCGTCGGAGTTGATGTTCTTGCCGTTCGGCCTCGGCCGATGGTCGACGGTCAGGTCGAATTGTTCCGAGACCTGCGCGACCACGACCGCCGTGAGAACGTGCGGGGCCAGAGTGGCAACCGCCGCCGTGGTGGCGAGCAACACCGCCGTGACTGCCGGCATCAGACGGGCGAACCAGACTGCCACGAAGATCGCGGTCGCGGCGGCGAGACCCACCCAGCCGGGCGCGGCGATCCGAAACAGCACCAGGTAGATCAGCCCAGTCGCGAGCCACACGTCGCATCGGCCCCAGGTCGCGAGCGCGCGTTGTGCGGAGGGGCGGTCTCTACCTCCGCGGCCCTTCAGTCCGAGCATGATGAAGAGCAACCAGAGCGCCGGAATCAGCGCCAGGTGGGGGAACGACCAGCGCGGAGCGATCACGCCGATGCTGGGCATCGGCACGGGGTCCCGTGGCTCCCGCGCCGAAAAGTGAAGCGAAGCGGTTGGTTCGCGCAGTCGCAGTGGCGGACTTCGGCGAGTCGTGGTTCCGGGGGCATTCGCCTGCTCGAGGGCGGTCCAGATCACTTCGGGGTACGCGTCAGCCCGCGCCGCTGACACCCGATAGCCGACAGCACCGTCTGCTCGGATTTCGAGAGTGAGGAGGTCGACCGGTCGCGGCAGGTCTGCTCGGGCGCTCGACCGTGCGGGAATGACCGTGCTCGCCGTATTTTCAGAGTCGTCGTCGCTCGAACGAAGTACCAGTTCGAATCGATCGTCCCACGACCATTGTGAACCGAAGAAGAGCACGACGATCGGGACGGCGACCAGGCTTCCGAGCAACGGCCGGATGTTGCGTATCGCTTCAATCATCTGTTGCGAATCCGCGGGGTGTACACTCGCTCATTCTACACGCGAGCTGTTGTTTTGCGGATTTCTCGAGCGGCCCGACATCGAACTCGTCGATGAGCGTGCTCGCGATGTGGGGTACCCTGGCTGCCGGGTTGATCGTGGAGTGAACGTGAGGCGCAGGGCTCCGGAAATCGTTGCACTCCTCGCCGTCCTCTACGGATCCTTCCTGCGCCTGGAAGGCCTCCCCGGCCTGCTGTTGTTCGGTGACGAGTTTCACGCGATGGCGCTGACGCGGCGGGACTATGCCGAAGTCCTCTCTTCGTTCGGTTACAACGGAACGGGAATCGCGCTGTCGCTGCTCCGGCGTATCGCGTTCGATTTGTTCGGACCTACGGATTGGGCGTACCGACTCCCCGCCATTCTCGGAGGGCTCGCAGGGCTCATCGTGATGTACCCGATCTCGCAGCGATTGATCGGGCGCAACGCAGCCGCGATCGCGACAGTCGCGATCGCGCTCAACCCACTCCACATCTACTACTCGCACTTCAGTCGTTCGTACTCGCTCGCGTGCCTTGGCTGCGTGGTGCTCGTGGGGATTCTTCGGCGCGTCGTCGACGAATGTCCGGTGCCGTTCCGTAACTACCTGCTGATCGCAATTGTGTCTGCACTGATTCCGTACCTCCACCTGAGTGCTCTCGGCGTCGTGGCTTCCGCTGGTTTAGGCGCCATGGCGCTGCTGGTTCGGCGCGGCCGTTCGCGCCGGGCGCTGCTGCATCTTGCAGCGAGCTTCGTCGTCGGCGCGGTTCTCTGCCTCGCGCTGCATCTCCCGGCCTGGAAGCCCTTCTGGGGGTTCTACTCCATGTCGGTGGGGCTACCGAATCCTTTCTCGTTTGGGCCGATAGACGTCGGTCGGCTGATGTTCGGCAGCCCGGCCGCGGCGATGGTGGCGCTGCTGGGCTTGCCGCTGGCGTCGGCCTGGATGTTCCGCTCCGGTTCCGGCTCGGCCTGGTTGCTGGTGCCCGCGGCGTTGCTGCCGATTGCGCTGTTGGCGATTCAGTCCCCAATCGGGTCGCAGATCAGCTACGCGCACTACCTGATCACGTCGATTCCGTTCATGGTCATGATCATGGCGTGGGCGATCGTCGCGTTCTCGGAGCGGATCTACCACGACACTCCGGCGGCGACCCGGCTCGCGATTTCGCTTGGCTCGGGGATGTTCGTGCTCGCGCACCTCGCCGGGCCGCTTGGCCTCACGCACACGGACGACGGTCCGTTCGCGAATGGCTACATCAGCCAACAGGCTCAACCCCAATTCGACGTGCCGTTCCCCGGGACCCCCGATTTCTACGAATCCCTGGCCGCCGAGCCCGGCGACGTGCGGATCATCGAGGCCCCCGCGCTCGTGAATGCGCGCGTGTTGCTGTACCGCAACTACTTCCTTCAGCATCGCAAGGACGTCCTGCTGGGCTTCTTTACGCGGAAGTTCGTCATGACCGGCCCCTACGTTCCGCTGCTCAACCAGGCGCAGATTCGCGCGAGTGGCGCCGATTATCTCGTCTACCACCGTGATATCGAGAAAGAGGTGCGAGCCTACTGGGAGACAGTCGACCCGGGAAAGAACGATGCCCTGCGGGTGAAGATCCCGACCGCGAAGCAGGTGGCGCAGCTGCGCGCCATGCTCGGAGAGCCCTTCCACGAAAGTGACGATCTACTGGTCTGGAAACTTCGCAACCGGGAGAGGTGATGATGAGCAGCACGAAGTTCGGCATCGCGGTGGTGATCGACTTCCTGCTCGGCACGGGCGCCTGCTTCGTGCATGGCAGTATTGTGTATGCGGGCTAGTGAACTTGTGCCGTCGTCGTGGCGACGCGATCTGCCAGAATGTCGCTCAGGTTCGAGTAGAGCCGGGCTGCGGTGCGTGGATAGCGGCGCCGGATCCGTTCGAGCGATTCACGCGTGAACCGCAACAGCCGAACGTCGGTTTCAGCGACGACGTCGGCGGTTCGGTATCCGTGGAATAACCCGACCTCACCCACGGAGTCGCCGCGCGAGAGTGTCCCGAATCGGACCGTCCCGCCGTCATCGCCTACGACCGACGGGGCGAGTTGCCCCTCGATGATCACGTACATGTCGTCGCCGCGATCACCGGCCGAGAAGAGCCGATGCCCGCTCGGGAGGTCGACGATGTTCGTCATCAGCGCGGCGACGCGGGCCTGAGTCTTTCGCAGGCCCTTGAAGAGTGGAATCGAGAGATGCGGGTCGTCGCCGAGGTCGACGGTGAGAGCGTCCCACAGGCTCACGATCTTCAGGCGCGAAGCGAGAGCCGGTGTGAACGTGACGTCGACGAGCCAGGCGAATGCGAGCGTGAGCGCCGCCAGTGCTCCGAACTGGACCTGGTTATGGAAGTGGCTCTGCGTGAGCGCGAGGAAGCCCCCGCACAGCGCGATGGTGGTGTAGGTGACCGGGCGACCGATCGACCGCAGCGCGTCGGCGACCCCGCGGCCCTCGTCGGCGTGGCGCCGGGCGGCTTCGTTGAACCGGGCCAGGAAATGGATGGTGTCGTCGACCGCGATGCCGAGTACCAGACAGGCGACGAGGCCCGTCGTCGAATTGAGCGTAATTCCGGCGAGGCCCAGGAAGCCGAAGTAGAACAGCACCGGCAGGGCGTTCGGGATCAGCGCGAGCAGGCCGATCCGCGGCGACATGAACAGCAAGGACAGTACGACGAAGATCATGCCGAATGCCAGGGCGAGGCTCTTCGACTGACCTCGTGTGATGTCGTCGATCGTCCGCGTCAACAGCACGCTGTTTCCGGTCACGGTCGCCTCGATGTTATCGGGCAATGCCGCCATCCGAGTCTCGATCCGCAACAGCAAGGCTTCCATTGCGGCCGTGTCGTTCACGCGGCAACGCACGTGGATGGTCGTCGTCTGGAAACGGGAGTCAACGAAACGTTCGAGGTCATCGCTTCCACCGAAGAAGAAGAGCTGCGAGATCAGGGTCTTCGAATTGGGGATTTCGTCGCGCACGGCACCGTCCAGGAATCCGCGACGAATCAGCATCAGGTAGTCGACGACCGACGTCGTGCCGCCGATCTCGGGCTGCTCGTCGAGCCAGTGCTGAAGCGACTCGATCTGTTGTAGCTTTTCCGGTTCCTTGAACGCGCCGTCGTAGCTGGCCTCGAGCACGACGTAGAGTCCGTTGGCGCCCTCCATGTATTCGTCGAGCGCTGCAGCACTGCGCTCGAGCGGGCTTCCGGGTTCTACGAAGACGGAGCCGACCCGGATATTCAGCATGCCGATGATCGATGCAATGGCGATTGCCGCACCCACGAGCAGGATCGGACCTCGGTTCCGGACGTCGAAGTCTGCGAGCCATTCACTGGCGCGATCGAATCGCCCGCCGACCTTGCGGTCGCGAATGCGAGCCGGAAGCGGCAGCATCACGAGTACCGCGGGGGCGAAGCTGAGCGACACCAGGCAGGTGAACACGATCCCGAGCGTGTTGTATGCGCCGAACTGCCGGATCGCCTGGATCGGGCTGGTCGTGAGCGACAGAAAACCCGCGGCGGTCGTGATGCCCGTGAGTATCACCGGGAGAGCAACGCGCCGCATGGCTTCGCGAACTACGGCCGCACTGCTTCGCGCCTGCTCGCTGTTCTCACTCGCGACGTCGTAGTACTCGCTCACGATGTGAATCGCGTATGCGAAGCCGACGACGAGAAGCAGCGTGGGAATAATCACCGTCAGCAGATTGAGTGGAACCTCCATCGCGGCGATTGATCCCAGTGTCCAAACCACTGCAATCAGAACGGTGGCGGTTGGGATCAGCACGCCTCGCAGCGAGCGGAACGAGGCCCACGCGACCAGCATCGCGATCGCGATCGCGAGGGGCAGGGTTCTGCGGATGTCCTCGAGCATGAGGCGGGCGGTTTCCGCCTTGGCGAACAGCCCGCCGGTGACCCACACGGAAACTTCGCCGCGCTCTTCCGAGACGATTCGTTTGATGTCGGGGATCAGGCCACTCTCGACCAGTTCGCGCTCCGGAAGGTCGCGCAGGTTCACCGAGAGCACGGTTGCGCGACCGTCCTTCGAGACCAGGCTGCCCGCGAATACCGGATTCGCCAGCACCCTATCGCGCAGCGCAACGCGCTCTTCGGCGTCGGTGGGCATGGATTCGAGGAATGGAATGATCTCCATGGCGCCGTCGATCGAACGCACGTCGAGTGCGGTCGCGAGGCTCACGACGTGGTGAACGGCCGTGAGTGCGTCGATGCGCTTCGTCATCCGCACGACACGATCGAGATTCTCGCGGCTGAAGACGTCGTCGGTGATCAGCGCGACGAGTACGGTTTCGTCGTTGCCGAAGAGGCGCCGGATGTGCTCATAGTACTTTCTGCCGGCATCGTCCTCGGGGAGCATCGCGTCGATGGACGGATCGACGGTGAGCCGTACCCGGCCGGAGACCGGATCGACGATCTGCGCCGCGCCGGCGAAGGTGATTGCCGCAACGAGTACGAGCAACCATCCGGCCCTGCGCGTTGCAAAGCGGCTGATCGTATCGAGCGACAGGGCCATGTTGGGCTGCGTCAGTTCGAGCCGGCTTCGAGTTCGCGGGTCGAGAACATCTTGCGGTGAATCTTCGCATCGGTGTCGATCTGCTCGATCACGACCTCCGTGCGGGTCTCGTCGCGCAGGTCTTCCATCGTCTGATGGAGCGAAACCCAGGATGAACCTTCCCGAGACAGCTTCGAGACATCGGCGGTCAGCCGCTTGCGCAGCTTGCCGCCGTCTTCGTACGATTCGATCCGAAGTGGGACACAGGTCTCTTGATCGATGAAGGAAACCACCCTTTCATACGAAGAGCCGGATTCCGGTCCGGGTGTCGCACTCACGACGTAGGCCCGCCGGCCGGCGACCTCGCTGTCCTCGCCGCGTTCCTTGGACGCATCGTCGGCCATTCCGACGAGCCGAGAAAAATCTTCGTAGGAGAAATCGGTACCGAACAGCGAGCTGGACGCCGCCCGGCTCGATACTCGGCGGACCATCTTCGTCGACGGAAGGTAGAGGAAGGTGTCGGGAGAACGGTCCGTCTTCTCGAGCATCAGCACGCCGGAATTGCGCATGTCGAGAGGCCTGCTGAATCGCAGCAGCACCTTCGACAGGCCGTCATCATCCTGTTGCCAGAAGATCGCCGCGCTCGATTCTGTGACATCGCCGACACGGTTGATCGAACGCAGCACGATGGTCTGGGTGCTGCTCTTGCTCGGCATGTTGTCGCGGACGCACTGGCTTATTTCGTCGACGGTCGAAAGCGATGCCACGGCCGCGATCGGTGCCACGAGCAGGCTGATGAACGCGAAGCACCTGAGCATCTTCGGCTGACTCCTTCGATGAGTTCGAGACCGGGGTCTGCGTGGTGTAACCGCTGTGGCGATGATCATACTCGACCGCGAGGACGTGATGTGAACCTTCTCATTGGCGAAGGCAATCTGCTCCTCTGCAGCGGGGTCGGACTGGCGGTTACGACGCTGCGCCTGACCGAGAGCATGGACGCTGTATGCTGCTGATGCTCGACATCGCGGACTTCCACGGGCTCGCCGTCAACCAGCCCGAATTGTCGGCGGCGATTCGCGAGCGGGCCGTGGGGCGGGCAGAGCGTTCATGGCAGCGCGCGGATTCTCTGCGCATTGCCCTGCTCGTGCGATGCCCGGCCCGAAACTGCGCAGCGGAACCAGCCTCATCGGGCGGCTCCGCTGCGGGTGCTCGCTAGCGAGCTCTCGAGTACTTCAGCTTCTCAGACGAGCCACTGCGGCCAAGACGGCATCACGCTGTACTCGGCGGTTCCGGTGCCGACCTCTCCGGTCTCTTCGACCTCGAAGTCGCAGAACGCCTCGTAGCAGTCCATCCGGTTCTCGAGGTCGTTCTCGGCACGCAGCCACAGTTTGATCGTACCGTGGTGCTTGGTGCTGCGTACGTGAATCACCTCGCCGTCGGGCATCGTGAACTCGTAGCGGAAGTAGTTCGCGTCACGCACCGATGCGGTTCCATCGTTGGGCGCGATCTCCGCCTTCGCGTTCAACAGCGGGCGGCTGCCGTTCTTGTCCGACACGAACCCGCCGATCGATCGGTCCGCGGGTGGCGTTTCATTCTGGTAGTAGAGCCCGAAGACGTTGATGTGGCGATCGGGCAGCTGAATCGACGGCCAGAAGTGCGCGGCGAAGTGCGCTTCTTCGACCTGCAACTGTTGCGGCTCGTTGAAGCGCGAGGTCCAGGTGTGGTCGCGGTGGCTCCAGCAATCGATCTTGCGGGTTTCGCCGGCTGCGGGGCCGCGCCGAAGCTCGAACGAGCCGGTGCAGCTCATGGCCTGCTCGATGTGACCGCCGTAGTGCTCATCGAAAGCCTTCATCGGGTCGCCACTGGGCAGACACTTGTCGTAGTTGAACGGCGCGAAGCGGCCCTTGAAGTCGAGCTCGAACGCGTAGTCATCCCAATCGAGCGAGATCCGGATGTGGTTCCAGGGATCGATCACTTCATAGGTCATCCGTCCGTCGGTCCACGGCCCGCGGTCGGGTGTGACATCGAGCGGGAACTTGTTGCCATACTGCTGCAGCACACCGTCGATGGTGTAGAGCGACTCGAAGCGCGCATAGCCCTTGTTGCTCAAATGGAAGTGGTTCACGCCGTGGATGTTGGCTTCGGGGTCGACGACGCTGACCCACAGCGTGTCACCGAACAGGACCTTGGCGTTGTCGCCGTTCTTGAGGGCGTGGCGATACTCGTCGTCGTCGGTGAGCCCCTCGGGAGCCTTGTATGACATCGGGTCTTCCTTTCGTGGTTTCGAGGCAACGATGTTGCCGGAGCGAGGAGCCGGCTCTTGCTGAACGGGCACACGCGGAACGGTCGGGGCGGTCCCCCGAGCTTGCAGGGAATAGATAGAACGGAGTGCCATTTCAATGTCTGATGGGGGATCTTTTGTCGAGTTCCTGTTTGCGCAGGTCCGCTCGGGGCGCGCAGGCGGGTTCTCGCCGTCTTACGAAAACTCTAATAAACCGTACACTTAGCACTGCCGCTGGCGGATTCGTGGGCGGCCTGGAGGGGGCATGGGCGAGGGCAGTCAAAGGGCCATCGTCGCCGCGATGCTGGCGAATCTGGGATTGGCGGTCGCGAAATTCGTGGCTTTCCTCGCAACGGGGGCCAGTTCGATGCTCGCCGAGTCGATCCATTCGGTGGCCGACACCGGCAACCAGGGATTGCTTTTCTGGGGCGGCCGTAGCGCACGGCGCGAGCCCACGCCCGAGCACGCCTTCGGATTCGGGCGCGAGCGCTACTTCTGGGCCTTCATCGTCGCGTTGGTGCTGTTCAGCCTCGGCGCGGTCTTCGCGATCTACGAAGGGCTTCACAAGGTCCGGCATCCGGAGCCGCTCGTGAGGATGGGCTGGGCGATCGGCGTGCTGCTGTTCGGCGTGGTGCTCGAAACCTTCTCGCTCCGCACCGCGGTGGTCGAAGCGCGCGAGCCCAAGGGGAGTTCGACCTGGTGGGAGTACATCCGCCATTCGAAGAGTCCCGAAATTCCAGTGGTGCTGCTCGAAGACTGCGGTGCCTTGTTCGGCCTGGTCCTCGCGCTGACGGGAATCGGCCTCGTGGCTTTGACGGGTGACCCGCGTTGGGACGGCTACATGACCATCGCGATCGGAGCGCTGCTCGGCGTGATCGCGATCGTGATCGCGATCGAGATGAAGAGCTTGCTGATCGGCGAGTCTGCGACCCTCGCGACAACGAACGAGATCGTGGACGCCCTCGAATCCCACCCTCGAGTGCGCCGGGTCATCCACATGCGGACCCAGCACATGGGGCCCGACCAGCTGCTCGTCGCTGCGAAGATCGAATTCGATGCACAGCTATCGATCGCGGATCTCGCCAGCGTGATCGACGAGGCGGAGGTCGGCGTGCGCGAGCGCGTTCCGATCGCGGTGCGGATCTACCTCGAGCCGGACCTCCAGCGAGAGGTCGAAGCGGCTACTTCACCGTGACCCTGATGCGCTCCGATACCACCGGCGGCTCGTGGGGGACGTGGTGGTGGTCGGCCAGCACCAGCTGGAGAGTGTGGTTGCCGGGAGGTAGCTCGATCGACACCTCGGTCTGACCGCCGCCGAAGTGCCGGTGTGCGTCGTCCGCGGGAATGGGGAGCGAATAATCGGCGAGTTCGCTGTCGATCAGCAGGTGGTGGTGCCCTGTCTTCTGCAGCTCGACGCCTGCGGGCGCAACGCCCATGCCCGACAGGCCGAAGCGGACGACGACCGGGCTCGACACCTCGTCGCCGTCGGCGATCCCGATGAAGTAGCTGCGCGCGCCCTCAGCCGACGGAGTTCTCGCGAGTGGTTCCTGCGAGTGTGCGGCGAACGCGCTGAGCGCAACCAGCAGTGCGGCGGTCCATGCGAAGCGGACCATTCGCGGGGATGTCTGGGACGATCGGGTGTTGAGAGTCTCGTGAATCATCGGGGGCTCCTGATTGGTTCGTGAGAAGTCTCGAATGGGTGCTGCGTGTCGGCCGCCGAGCTTACCCCGGCCCCCCGCATGCGCCATGCCGGGCCGCCGGGGGCGGCCGCCGCGACGCGCGTGTTGCAAGGCACGCCGGTGCCTACACCGAGCCGAGCGTGCAGTACCCTACGGGCAGTTGCGACCCGTGGCTCGGGCGCCGATGGGGGCCCCGGCTTGGTGCAGCTAGCGCGAAAGCGGATCCAGCGATGCGTCGCCGTCGCCGTGCTGATGCCCGCGCTCACTGTCGGCGCGGCGTGCGACCGCGTGTCTCGTGACCCGAGTGCGCGCGTGCAGGTGGCCCGCAGCCGCGGCGCGGCTCCCGAACGCGAATGGCGCAGCTATCTCGCCGACCGCGGTTCCAGCCAACATTCCGGGCTCGACCGGATCCACCGCGGCAATGTCGAGCAGCTCGAAGTCGCCTGGACCTACGACGCCGGCGGCGCGGCGGACGACGGCACCAGCCAGCTCCAGTGCAACCCGCTGGTGGTGAAGGGAGTCCTGTACGGCACCGCGCCCGACCTGCGGTTGTTCGCGCTGAACGCGGCCACCGGCGAGGAACTCTGGAGCTTCGAGCCCGACCCGGCACGCAACCGGGCCCTGCCGAATCCGAATCGCGGAGTGGTGTACTGGGAGGATGGCGACGATGAGCGGATCCTGTTCACCGCCGGCCACGATCTATTCGCGGTCGACGCGCGCAGCGGGCGTCCGATCGCGAGCTTCGGCGAGCGCGGACGGGTCGACCTGCGCGTGGGCCTGGGCGAGCGCGCGGCGGGAGCGGCTTCGGTCGTCGCGACGACTCCCGGAACGCTCTTCGAAGATCTGTTGATTCTCGGCTCGCGTGTTTCGGAGTTCAGCGGTGCACCGCCCGGGACCGTGCGGGCGTTCGACGTTCGCAGCGG